>NZ_CP120373.1:0-308125 GCF_029892065.1 Sinorhizobium garamanticum
ATGGCGAAAGCCCGCACCCAGTTCATCTGCCAAAATTGCGGCACCGTCCATTCCCGCTGGGCGGGCAAGTGCGATGGCTGCGGCGAGTGGAACACGATCATCGAGGACGATCCGACCGCGGGCATCGGTGGCGGTCCGTCGCGCGCGCCGAAGAAGGGACGACCGGTCGCGCTCACCACGCTTTCCGGGGAAATCGAGGACGCGCCTCGTATCCAGACCGGGATATCCGAACTCGACCGCGTCACCGGCGGCGGCTTCGTGCGCGGCTCGGCATTGCTCGTCGGTGGCGATCCCGGCATTGGCAAGTCGACCGTGCTGATGCAGGCGGCAGCCGCCCTTTCGCGCCGCAAGCATCGCGTCATCTATGTCTCTGGCGAAGAGGCCATCGCCCAGGTGCGTCTGCGCGCCCAGCGGCTCGGGGCAGCCGACAGCGATGTGCTTCTTGCCGCAGAGACCAATGTCGAGGACATCCTGGCGACGCTTGCCGACGGCAAGCGCCCAGACCTCGTCATTATCGATTCGATCCAGACTCTCTGGAGCGACATCGTCGATTCTGCCCCCGGGACCGTGACCCAGGTACGAACCGGCGTCCAGGCGATGATCCGCTTCGCCAAGCAGACCGGCACGGCAGTCGTGCTCGTGGGCCATGTGACGAAGGAGGGCCAGATCGCCGGCCCGCGTGTCGTCGAGCACATGGTCGACGCCGTGCTCTATTTCGAAGGGGATCGCGGACATCACTACCGCATTCTCAGAACGGTCAAGAACCGCTTCGGTCCGACCGACGAGATCGGCGTGTTCGAGATGTCGGGCAAGGGCCTGCGCGAAGTCGCCAATCCTTCGGAGCTGTTTCTCGGAGAGCGCAACGAGAAGTCACCGGGGGCCGCCGTCTTCGCCGGCATGGAAGGAACCCGGCCGGTGCTGGTGGAAGTGCAGGCGCTCGTCGCGCCGACCTCGCTCGGGACACCGCGCCGTGCGGTCGTCGGCTGGGATTCCGCCCGCCTCTCGATGATCCTCGCGGTGCTTGAAGCCCATTGCGGCGTTCGCCTCGGGCAACACGACGTTTATCTCAATATTGCCGGCGGTTATCGCATTTCCGAGCCTGCCGCCGACCTTGCGGTTGCTTCCGCGCTGGTTTCGTCGCTTGCCGGGCTTGCCCTTCCCGCCGATTGCGTCTATTTCGGCGAAGTCAGCTTGTCGGGCGCCATCCGGCCGGTTGCGCATACCGCCCAACGTCTCAAGGAAGCCGAGAAGCTCGGTTTCTCCCAGGCCGTATTGCCGTCTGCATCGACCGAGCTGCCGAAGAACGGCAACGGCCGGTGGAGCGAAATGGAGAGCCTGCCGGATCTCGTGGCGCGTATCGCCGGATCGCGAAGCGCTCTGAGGCAGGCGGAAGGCGAAGACGAATGACCTCGGCGGGGATCAGCAAGAGCATCCGCAGAAGTGCGCCTTGACAATTGGTCGTGGAAAGACGCTCTGAGTGCGTGCAGACAGGATCGACGGCGGATAAGCTTGGTGTGGCCCGGATCAAGACGGGGTCGGAGTAAGGACAACATGCCCATTACAATTCTCGATGGTATCGTTCTCGCCGTAGCGCTGTTTTCGGCCATCCTCGCCATGGTCCGCGGGTTCTCGCGCGAGGTCCTGTCGGTCGCGAGCTGGGTCGGCGCGGCAGTGGCCGCCTATTTCCTCTATCCCTACCTGCTACCCTACGCCTCGCAATACACCAGCAGTGACACGGTCGCGATGATCGGCTCGGCCGCCGTCATCTTCCTGGTGGCGCTGATCGTCATTTCCTTCATCACGATGCGTATTGCCGACTTCATCATCGACAGCCGCATCGGCGCGCTCGACCGGACCCTTGGCTTCCTGTTCGGCGCCGCCCGCGGCATCCTGCTTGTCGTTGTCGCCATGCTGTTCTTCAACTGGCTGGTTGCACCGCAACAGCAACCGATCTGGGTTACCCAGGCGAAATCGAAGCCGCTGCTCGACAATCTCGGCAACAAGCTGATTGCACTTTTGCCGGAAGAGGCCGACGCCACCATTCTCGACCGTTTGCGCGGCAAGGACACCACGGGCGAAGGCGAACCTGAAACCCCTCCGGGCGCGACCGAACAGCCCCCCGTCGAGGATGCGCCGACGAACGGCTGAGACAGGACATCAGTTTGCGACAAGGCCCGCTATGCGGGCTTTGTCCATTTGGAATAACGCTTGCCACTGTTTTCGGCTAAGATCGCTTGAAGACGGGCAGCCTGATCACGATATGCGCACCGGCATGGAGCAAAAGGCGAACTTGTGATGACCGATCTCAGATCCAGTGAAATCCACGACGAACTCGATGGCGACACCCTGCACGAGGAATGCGGAGTCTTTGGCATTCTGGGACATCCGGATGCAGCCACCCTGACGGCACTTGGATTGCACGCGCTCCAGCATCGCGGCCAGGAAGCGGCCGGTATCGTCACATTCGACGGCAAGCAGTTCTATACCGAAAAGCGCATGGGTCTCGTCGGAGATCACTATACCGACCCCGCAACGCTGGCCAAGCTGCCCGGTTACATTTCGATCGGGCATACGCGCTACTCGACGACCGGCGAGGTCGCGCTGCGCAATGTCCAGCCGCTCTTTGCCGAGCTCGAAGTCGGCGGCATCGCTATCGCCCATAACGGCAACTTCACCAACGGGCTGACGCAGCGCCGCCAATTGATTGCAGACGGCGCGATCTGTCAGTCGACCTCGGACACCGAAGTCGTCCTTCACCTCATCGCCCGCTCCAAGCAAACCTCCTCCTCCGATCGCTTCATCGACGCCATCCGCCAGATGGAAGGCGGCTATTCAATGCTGGCGATGACTCGCACCAAGCTGATTGCCGCACGCGACCCGATCGGTATCCGCCCCCTCGTCATGGGCGAACTCGACGGCAAACCGATCTTCTGCTCGGAGACCTGCGCGCTCGAGATTATTGGCGCCAAGTACATCCGTGATGTCGAAAACGGCGAAGTGGTTATTTGCGAGATCCAGCCGGACGGCTCGATCTCGATCGACGCACGCAAGCCGGAAGCGCGGCAGCCGGAACGGCTCTGCCTCTTCGAATACGTCTATTTCGCCCGCCCGGATTCGGTCGTCGGCGGTCGCAGCGTCTATGTGGCGCGCAAGAATATGGGCGTCAATCTCGCCAAGGAATCGCCGGTCGAGGCGGATGTGGTCGTTCCTGTGCCCGATGGCGGCACTCCGGCCGCGCTCGGCTATGCACAGCAGAGCGGCATTCCCTTCGAATACGGCATCATCCGCAATCACTATGTCGGACGGACGTTCATCGAGCCGACGCAGCAGATCCGGGCGTTCGGCGTCAAGTTGAAGCATTCGGCCAACCGCGCCATGATCAAGGACAAGCGCGTGGTACTCGTCGACGATTCCATCGTGCGCGGGACGACGTCGGTCAAGATCGTACAGATGATCCGCGATGCCGGGGCACGCGAGGTACATATCCGCGTAGCCAGCCCGATGATCTTCCATCCGGACTTCTACGGCATCGATACGCCGGACCGCGACAAACTGCTCGCCAACCAGCACCGCGATCTCGAGTCCATGTGCCGCTTCATCGGCGCCGATTCGCTCGAATTCCTGTCGATCGATGGGCTTTATCAAGCCGTGGGCGGTGTTGCGCGCGATCCCATGGCACCGCAATTCACCGATCATTATTTCACCGGTGACTACCCGACGCGCCTGCTCGACCAAGAAGGCGCGAGCAACGTCCGCAAACTCTCGGTTCTCGCCAGCAACGGATAAAAGACAATCAAATGACGCCTAATCTGAAGGACCGGGTCGCCCTGGTCACCGGCGCATCGCGCGGCATCGGCTATTTCACCGCCCTCGAACTTGCCAAGGCTGGCGCTCACGTCATCGCCTGCGCGCGCACGGTCGGCGGCCTGGAAGAACTGGACGATGCCATCAAGGCGGTCGGCGGCTCCGCCACGCTCGTCCCCTTCGATCTCGCGGACATGGCGGCAATCGACAAGCTTGGAGGAGCGATCCACGAGCGTTGGGGCAAACTCGACATCCTCGTTGCCAATGCCGGTGTGCTCGGCACGATTTCGCCGATCGGCCATGTCGAGGCCAAGGTGTTCGAAAAGGTGATGACGATCAACGTCACCGCGACCTGGCGGCTGATCCGGTCGGTCGAGCCGTTGCTCGTTAAATCCGACGCGGGCCGTGCGCTTATTGTCTCATCGGGTGCTGCGCACAAGTGCAAGCCCTTCTGGGGCCCCTACTCCGCTTCCAAGGCCGCTGTCGAGGCGCTTGCACGCACCTGGGCGCACGAAACCCAGCGGCTGCCGCTGCGCATTCTCAGCGTCGATCCGGGGCCGACCCGCACCGCGATGCGGGCGCAGGCGATGCCGGGCGAGGATCCGGCGACAGTGCCGCATCCCTCCGAAGTCGCGGCGGCGCTGATGCCGCTTCTCGGACCTGACCAGACGGAGACCGGCAAGCTCTTCATCGTGCGCGAAAAGAAGATCGTCGACTATCGCTTGCCGGATTGAGCAACCGGGCTCTGTCCCTGCCCTGTAGTGACCAAGGCCCTCGCGGAGAAAGCAGACCGCAAAGCAATATCTTCGCTTTGGAACCTTCGGCTGTAGCGGCGGTTGCATTCAGTGAAGAGGCGCGACCACGTTGATGGATTATATCTGCCGGCGGCTACTGCGGCTGGTGCCTTCGTCCTCTGAAGCGCAAAAGCGTAAGATTGACAGGCTTGACGAGCGTCCGCCGGAAGACAAGGTCTGAATCTTTCCTGGCTGGTGATGAACAATGATCTGCTGATTACGTTGGGAGTCGCCTCTGCCGCGGCTCTCGCGTCGCCGATGGGTGGGCTGATCGCGATCTCGATCAGGCCGTCCAGCCTGGTGGTTTCGATTACCGTCGGCTTCGCCGCCGGCGTTCTGCTCGGCACTTTCGCGTTTGAAATGATGCCGAAGTCCCTGGAACTGGCCAGTGTCCCGCTCGTGGTCACCGGATTTCTGCTCGGCTTGGCTCTCGTCTACATTCTCGACCTCTACGTCAATCGCTGGCAAATCGCAGGGCCGGCGGCGGATCAAAAGCGTGCGGTCGAGCGCTTGCACCGGCGCTGGAAGCCGCTCGGCGGCAATGTTGCCGTGCTCGCCGGCGGCACGAGTGCGGAAGAACTGATCGAAGGTATGGCGATCGGCGTCGGCGCGGCCTTCGAACCTGGCGTGGCGCTGATCGTGGGTCTGGCCATTTGTATCGACAATCTCAGCGAGGGCATGAGCATCGGTGAATTGATCCTCGACGAGGAGCAGAAGGGCGCGAACCGGCAAATACTCGGGTGGACCTCGCTCATCGCCCTCTCTTTGTTCGTTTCGACTGTGGCCGGGTGGTTCTTTCTGAAGGGGCTTTCGGAAACGGTCCTGGGCTTCCTTTTTGCGATGGGAGCGGGCGGCATGTTCTACCTGACCATTACCGACCTCGTGCCCGAGGCAGAGTCGCATCAGTTCCAGCAGTCCTCGGCGATTGCCAATGCCGTCGGCTTCCTGCTGATGATGGCTCTTGCGGAACTAATCTGATCAGACCGTGCATCTCAGACAATAGCACGGTCCCATCCCCCATAGTGCTCCTCACTGCGCGTCCCGCGCGGCAGGCTGAGTGCGATCAGCGCCAACCCGATCGCGATGTCCGCGAATGCGCCGACCATGCCACCCCCATCAAGCAAAAATGGCGATGCTGCAACCCATGCACCGAGCACGACGTTCAGGAAGCGCACCGGGCGGACGACCTCCGCCATCGCCGTGACCGCGACCATGATGACGGTGGAGCCGACGACGTGATCGCTGTAATAGAGAGGCGGATTACTCCCGAAGGCGAGCGGTGTCGCCATCAATATCGCGCCGAGCAGGACGCTCGCCACCAGCGTCCCGGGGAAATTCACGCCGCCCGTGATGAATTCCTTTAGCAGTTGGGAGGCGGGACGGTCGAGGTCGGGTCCTGGCGTCTGGTTTTCTGAAAGCGCAGGGCCGCCCATCCAGAATGTCCGCCAGAACGGCTCGCCGGCCCTCTTCGCCCGCCACAGATACTGGATTGTCGCTAACACCTCGTCGATTGAATAGGGGATCAGCACGACGGTAACCGCTGCCTGGATGATGCAGAGGGTGCAAAGCGCGCCGATCAGCGGCGGCTGGATAATGATGAAGGAGACACTGACCGCGCCGAGCGGGATGATCAGCAAACCGAACAGCAGCACCATCCAAGGCATCGTGCGCCATCGGCGGCGGTCACCGATCGCGCCGGCAAGGATGTCGAGCGCATAGGCAAAGGCGCCGAGCCCGGCGTCGGCGATCGGGAAGCCCTTCGACACCCACGACGTGACGACGGCCTCGCTGCCATTGCGGACTGGGGCCTCGCCCGGCCCGAAGAACGGGTCCCACAAACCGTCGATATGCCCCATCTGGTAGGCGGCGAGGTAGCGCGAGACGAACAGGCCGACGAAGGCGAGCGCCACGATCGGGATACGCTGGGTGAAGGAGGACGGCGAGTAGCTCCAGCCGAGCGGGCGGTCGTCGTCCGCCGCCAGCGCCCGCCTGCTGATGCCCGGGGTCGGCGGGGTCATTACGGCGAAGACCGGGATCAGCATGCCGGTGAGCGTGTCAATCGCGTACGCAGCGGAATTTGTCGTCCAGAAGACAAGCGGGGCGAACATGATCCAGACGCCAAGACCCGTCGTGATCCATTGCCCCCAGGACCAACGGCGATACATGCCGAACAGCGCGAATGCGACTACGAGCAGTCCGGACACGATCTCGCTCACACCGAGACGCGCATTGCGGATAGCGGCTTCAGCAATCTCGTGCCCCAGCGCGGGAGGTAATGGGGCGCCGACGGGATCAAAAAGACCGAGCGTCATCGGCGAGGCGACAAGCCACAGGCCCAGCGCGACGTTTGACAGCGGCGCCCAGAGCGTACGCAGCCGGTGTTGTTCCACGGCCGCCTCAACCTCTTCGTCGCTGCGCTCCAGCGGTTGGCCGAGCCTCTTTTCGGCCTGCTCGATCTCCGGCTCCGAGGCGGCCACTGCAGAGGGCTCCAACTTGTTCTTCGCGTACCAGTCGGTCGGATCCTCCTTCAGCCGTTCGACTATTTCCGGCAGCGTGTCTGCAAGGCTATGTTTCGGCTTCCAGTCGAGCAGAGTTCGGGCGCGGGAAATGTCGATCTCATAGTGATCGTCCGAATTCTCGATCATCCAGGGTTTGATGTCCGTCTCCTGGTCCAGCACCTCCGTCTGTACCCATGCCCCCGTCTTGGCGAGACCCTTGGGCAGGACGAGCGTGCGCCAGTGCTCGCCATGGATAAGCTCACCGAAGCGTTTCTGCAGATTCCCATAGGACAGGGTTTCTTCCTCGCCGATCAGCATCACGCTTTCGTCCGGCAATACGCCGCGGCGGTCGATGGCGCGCACAAAGACTTCAACCAAATCGTCTTTGTGCAGGTAGGGCTGCCCTGCCCCAAGATCACCACTGAAAACGTAGGCTGTGGGCAGTCGCTCGAAGATGCGGGCGATCTGTTGCGCGATGAATGTGGCGCGGCAGTCCTCGTCATAGACGCCGGCAAGCCGGAGGATCACTGTCTTGATCCTGCGGCGCTCTTTCGCGATCATCGCCTCTGTCTCGGCCTTCGACTTCGGGTAGGCCCAGGACGGTTCGAGCGGAGAGTCCTCGTCGATCGGCACGCCTTTCTCGGGACTCGGAGCGTGCACCAGCAGCGTGCTTGCGAAGATGAACTGCTCTGTCTCCAGCTCTTGCAGTGCGGCGAGCAGCCGGCGCGTTCCCTGAACATTCACCGCATCATACTTCGGGTTGCTCTTGCCGGTCGTGTCGTAGTAGGCGGCGAGATGGATGACCGAGACCAAGTGACCGCCGCTGCGCTCACTCAAGGCCTCTACAGCCGCCTTCACACTGTCATCGGAGGTAAGGTCTATCTCGATCGTTTCGAAGCTGTCGGAAGGTCCTTTCGGAGCGGCCAGGTCGAAGCCGATCACACGGTATGAATCTCGCAAGCCACGGGCGACCGCTTGGCCAAGAAAGCCGCTCGATCCGGTGACGAGAACGGTCGGTCGATTTGTCTCTTTCGGCATGTCGACGCCTTTGCGGGAGGCTCTTCGCAAACGTCCGTTCCAACGGGAATGTTCCGATTTAAGGAAACATGCAGTTCCCCTCTTCCCGCAGGCGGGAAGAGGGGATTACCCGGTTGTAGCCCGCTTCCAGGCGGAACATTGCCGCGAGTCCCCTTCGCCCGCTCGCGGGGAGGAGGTGCCGGCAGGCGGATGAGGTGCACACCTAACCGCCAAATGCGCGGGAATCCCGCTTACGCCCCACTCTCGTCGTTGTCGCCGGGCAGTCCATCGCCGCCGTGCGCCGGGTGTGCCGGCCAGTCGCCATATTTGCGCTGCCAGGAGCGAGCGCCGAACGGCAGGCTGATCAGATAGGCGAGCGCCGTCACCACCATCGTTTCCCAGGTATAGGTCATCAGCGTCGCGACATAGAAGACGGCAACGAGGATGGCCGGCAGGACGAGATCGCGGCGCAGTCGGTTCTCCGACTTGCCGGACCAGACCGGCAGGCGGCTGACCAGAAGGAAGGCAATCAACACCGTATAGGCCGAAGCGATGAGCGCAAACAGCCGCTCCGGCGCAAGGCCGAGCAGACCGAGATAGACCGGCAGTAGCACCAGCATGGCGCCGGCGGGTGCTGGAACACCGACGAAATATTCCGACTGCCAGGATGCCTTGACCTGGCGCTCGGCCATGACGTTGAAGCGTGCCAGTCGCAATCCTGTGGCAATCGCGTAGATCAATGCGGCGATCCAACCGATCGACCGCGCTTGGTCAAGCACGAAAACATAAAGAACCAGGGCCGGAGCGACGCCGAAATTGATGATGTCTGCGAGCGAATCCATCTGGCCACCGAAGCTCGACGTCGCCTTGAGCAGGCGGGCGACCCGTCCATCGATACCGTCCAGAAACGCTGCAAACAGCACCATGGCGACTGCCAGTTCGACACGGTTCTCGAAGGCGAGCCGGATGCCGGACAGGCCGGCGCAGATCGCCAGCACGGTAATCATGTTGGGGATCATCAGGCGAAGCGGAATTTCGCGCAGACGCGGCCCGCGCGCCTTGTCGTTCGATCCATCCGCCTCCGCGGCCGTTTGCACCGCTTCCGTCGGCTTTTCGTGCTGGGGCTCTTCCATGACGGCTCCTATGCGCGGCGGCTGACCACCGGCCCCTTCGCGGAGCCGAATTCAGCAAGCACTGTTTCGCCGGCGACGGCGGTCTGCCCGACGCTGACACGCGGTTCGGCTCCTTCTGGCAGAAACACATCAAGCCGGGAGCCGAACCGGATGAGGCCGAAGCGCTCGCCCGCTTCGAGCGGCGCGTTTTGTGCTGTCCAGCAGAGAATGCGCCGAGCTACGAGGCCGGCAATCTGGACCACGCCGATTTCGCCGTGCTTTGTCTCGATAACGAGGCCATTGCGTTCGTTTTCGTGGCTGGCCTTGTCGAGCTCGGCGTTTACGAACCTGCCGGCCCGATAGGCGATGCGGCGCACGGTTCCACTCATCGGAGCGCGGTTCACATGGCAATTGAAGACATTCATGAAAACCGAGATGCGCAGCATCGGCGTCGACCCCAGGCCCAATTCATCCGGCGGCGTCACCACTGCAATCGAGGAGACGCGGCCATCGGCTGGGCTGATCACGAGGTCGTCGTCGATCGGCGTCATGCGTTCGGGATCGCGGAAGAAGTAGGCGCACCACGCGGTCAACAGGAAGCCGATCCACATCAGCGGTTCCCACAGCAAGCCAAGCACCAGCGATACAACGAAGAAGATCGCAATGAAGCGATAGCCTTCCTTGTGCACCGGAACGAGCGTGTTACGCACCGTGTTGACCAAGCTCATGAACTCTACTCCAGATTTGACTTGGAACGTGACCTACAGCGCCGCACGTCTAATCAGACGCACAAAGGACGCTGTAGCACTTTGAATTGCTGCATGTTTCCTTAAATCGGCTACGATTTAAGGAAACATGCAGTAGCGCGAAATCCGGACTCCGGCAACGTCGAAGCGGCAACAATCGGCACCGCGCGCTCGCCACCCATCGTCAGGCGGCTGGCTGGCCACGGTCGACGATGCCCAGATCGTCGCTCTCGCGCACTCGCTTCAACTGCTCTTCCGCCTGTGTCGCCTCGCGCTGGCGGCTCCACATGGAAGCGTAAAGGCCATCGCGATCGATCAGTTCCCCGTGCGTACCGCGCTCGGCGATGACGCCGTCCTTGAGGACGATGATCTCGTCCGCATGGATGACCGTCGACAGGCGGTGGGCGATGACGAGCGTCGTGCGGTTGCGGGACACGATGTCCAGTGCCGCCTGAATTTCCTGTTCGGTCTTGGTATCGAGCGCGGATGTCGCCTCGTCGAGGATAAGGATCGGCGGTGCCTTCAGGATCGTGCGCGCGATCGCCACGCGCTGCTTTTCGCCACCTGAAAGCTTCAGCCCACGTTCGCCGACCATGGCCCGGAAACCTTCCGGAAGGCTGCGGATGAAATCAGCGATCTGCGCCGCCTCGGCAGCCGCCTCGACATCAGAGTCGGACGCCTCGATGCGACCGTAGCGGATGTTGTAGGCGATCGTATCGTTGAAGAGCACCGTGTCCTGCGGGACCATGCCGATCACCGCGCGCAGGCTTTTCTGAGTCACGTCGCGAACGTCCTGTCCGTCGACGGTGATCGATCCCCCCTGAACATCGTAGAAGCGGTAAAGCAGCCGCGACAATGTCGACTTGCCCGCTCCGGACGGTCCAACGACCGCCACCGTCTTGCCGGCGGGAACGTCAATGGAAATCCCCTTGAGGATGGGGCGGGCAGGATCGTAGGCGAAATGCACGTCCGTGAAGGAGATCGCGCCCTTGTCGATCATTAGCTCCTTCGCGTCCGGCTTATCGACCACCTCCGCCTGAACATCGAGCAGATCGAACATGTGCTCGATATCGGTCAGGCCCTGGCGGATTTCGCGGTAGACAAAGCCGATGAAATTCAGCGGGATGGCAAGTTGGATCAGCATGGCGTTGACGAAGACGAAATCACCGATCGTCTGATCGCCGCGCTGCACCGCGAGCGCCGATATCGTCATCATCACGGCGGTACCCGCGCCGAAGATCAGCGCCTGACCGAAGTTCAGCCAGCCGAGCGAAGTCCAGACCTGGGTCGCGGCGCGCTCGTAACGCTCCATCGACTTGTCGAAGCGCTTGGCCTCCATCTCTTCGTTGCCGAAATATTTGACGGTCTCGAAGTTAAGGAGCGAGTCGATCGCCTTGGTGTTCGCGTCGGTGTCGCTGTCGTTCATCGAGCGGCGAATAGCGATGCGCCAGTCGCTGGCGCGCACCGTGAACCAGATGTAGAGCCAGACCGTTACGGCCGTCACGAAGAGATAGCTGAAGCCATAACCCCACCAGAAGATCACCGCCGTCAGCAGGAATTCGATGAGCGTCGGAACGCTGTTCAGGATGGTAAACCGGACGATCGTCTCGATGCCCTTGGTCCCCCGCTCGATAATGCGCGAAAGCCCGCCCGTGCGCCGCTCGAGATGAAAGCGGAGCGAGAGCTGATGCATGTGGACGAAGGTCCTGTAGGCAAGCTGCCGCACGGCATGCTGGCCTACGCTCGCGAAGAGTGCGTCACGCAGTTGGTTCAGACCCGCCTGCAGCAGACGCGCGAGGTTGTAGGCGAGCACCAGCATGACCGCGCCGGTCAGGAACTGCGGCAGAGAGGCCAGTGCGTCCGGCCTGCTGTTGAGGGCGTCGGTGGCCCACTTGAAGAAATAGGGAACGAGAATAAGGACGACCTTGGCGATCACGAGAATCACCGTCGCCCACACCACCCGCATTTTCAGATCCGCGCGATCGGCCGGCCACATATAGGGCCAGAGGTTCGCGATGGTCTCCAACGGATTGCTCGTGTTGGCGGAAACCGTCTTTTTCTGGTTTTGGGGTGCCACGTCTCAGTCCGCTTCCGGTTCTACTGCATGTTTCCTTAAATCGGAGCCGATTCAAGGATAAAACATGCGGCAATTCAAAGTGCTACAGCGTCCTTTGTGCGTCTGAGAAGACGCACGGCGCTGTAGATCGTCAATGAAAAGCGGCGCCTTTTAGAGACGCCGCGTTTTCTGACAGATAGGTCCGCATGCCTCTCGCCGCAATGGAATTGCCGGCAAGAGGCGGACTATTCTTCGTGCTTCACGTGCTTGCGGTGTATTTCCCGCGATTCGTCTTCGGACATCGCCTCGTCGGGAACACCGAAAACCTGGCCTGGACGGATCAAGTCGGGATTTTCGATCTGCTCCCGGTTGGCAAGGTAGATCGTCGTGTAGCGAACCCCTGCCCCGTAAACCCGGCGCGAAATCTGCCACAGCGTGTCGCCGCGGCGGATGATGACCGAGGTCTTGCTCTCCTTGAGCGGAGCCTGCTCGATCGTCGCGGGCTGCCCGGGTGTCTCGACCGATGTCGATGCTGCCGCCTGTTCGGAAGCCGGCGCTGCGGCAGCACTGCCGGCACCTTCGACCACCGGCGGCACCGCCGGCTTGGCGGCGTCCGCCGTCGTCGTGGCCCCAGGCTCAACAACCGCCTCGGCGACAGCACTCGGCCGGGTCAGTGCAGGGCCAACCGTTGCCTCAACCTCTGCCAGTGCCGTCGCGACGCTAGCCGGGTCCTGCTGTGACGACTTGAGCACCGCCAGTGCATCGGCTGCGGCTTTTGATGCCGCGGCTGCGGCGGAAGCCAGCGCCTCGTTTGCGTTGTCCGCCGGTTTGAAGTCGGCGAGCGATTGCAGCGCGAATTCCGTGGCCGAACGGGCCGCCGCAAGCTGCTCGGCGGAGGGCCGTTTGCCGTCGGCGAAAAGTCCCTGCAGCAATGCAACCGCCTTCCTCGCCTCGCTCCGCAAGCGATCAAGCCCGTTGCTCGCCGCCTCCGACTGCTGGCCAGCGACGGCTGCCACCTGACTGCCTGCCGGTCGGTCGAAGGGCACCGATGCGCGCATCGCCACCTTGCCGCCGTTCTCGTTCAGCATGTCGGCCCGGATGACGTGGCTGCCGACAGCCAGATCGATCGAGCCGTCGACGACGAATTTGCCCTTGTCGTCGGCCTTCATCTCGCCGACGAACTTGTCATCGGCATAGATGCGCACCAGCGCGCCAGGCCTGGCGTTGCCGGCAACGTACATCGTCCCGCCCTCGATCTCGACAGCGGTAACCTGAAGACCCGGAACGCCAGCGGGTTTGGCCGGCGCCTCGATTTTGCCCGCTGGCTCACCGCCTTGCGCATTCGGTTGAACAGCAGCTTCCGCCGGCTTTGCACCGACCTCAGGCGTGGTGATCAGGCGGCTCGCTTCGCCGGGCTTGGACACCATTGCCAGCAACTGGCCGGTCGAGTCCTTCGGCACGGAGACCGTTGCCACTTCTTCGGACGTTTTGGTCGCGCCACCCGCACCGACACTGCGCAGCGTCAGCTGGTGGTCGCCGGCGACAAGGGGCTCGTCAAAGACGGCGGCGAAATCGCCGGCGGCGCCGACGTCCGCCGTGCCGATAACGGTATTGCCGCTGAGGATTTCGAGTTTGGTGCCAGGCTGGGCGCGCCCGGCAATGACGGTCGATCCATCAGGCTCGACGCGAAGGATGTCGAAGCCCGGTACCGTCCAGTTCGCAGGATTGGACACGTCAGCGGTCGCCTTGCTCACGACATCCGGCGCACCCGCCTGACCTTCCGGCGCGCCCGGGGAGGTTTCGACCTTGGCCGCCGACTTCGTCTCGGCCGACTGGCCGCCGCTCGCTGTCGGCTGTGCGGCCTGCTCCTTGTCGTCGTTACGCAGATTTGGCTGGACCACGAAAACCATCAAGGCGGTCGCGGCTGCCAAGACGCTCAGCGCCACCCAACCGGCTTTGTTCTTCATCATGCTACTCTCCACACGGGGCGGAGCAATACAACGCTCCGCGCATGTCCCCTTTTATCGGCCCGCGGCGCGGACCTTTTTTGCCATTATAGCGCAACAGCGGCCTACCCGTCCGAATTCTTCAACGTATTACTGAAATTGCTAACGTTTCCTATAGTTTCATACAAGCTCCCAAGTCTCATGCGGGCCTCATTGCGGCTGCTTTATCCCTCATTTTTCTTGACCGATGCTGCGCTGCAATGTTTTTTGGCTCCATGATCAAACAAAACACCCCGATTCGATCGATCTGCGTCTACTGCGGTTCTCAGCCAGGACGAGATGCGGACCACATACAGGCCGGTCGCACACTGGGAAAATCGATCGCCGATCATGGCCTGCGCCTCGTCTATGGCGGCGGCACGCGCGGCATTATGGGCGCGGTGGCAAGCGGCGTGCTTTCGGCAGGCGGCGAGGTTACCGGCATCATTCCGGAATTCCTCATGGACAAGGAAGCAACCCGCCATTCACTGGGACAGCTCAACGAACTCGTTGTCACCGCCGATATGCATGAGCGCAAGCACAAGATGTTCGAGCGTTCCGATGCATTCGTGGCGCTGCCGGGCGGCATCGGCACGCTTGAGGAAATCGTCGAAGTCATGACCTGGGCGCAGCTCGGCCGCCACAGGAAGCCGATGGTCTTCGGCAACATCAACAGCTTCTGGAACCCGATGCTGGAACTGTTGCAGCATATGCGCGATCAGGGATTCGTGCACACGGCCCATCTCGTCCAGCCATTGGTGGTCGACCGGGCAGAAGACATCGTCCCCGCAATTCTCGCCTCGACCGCCGGGATGGGTCGCGAGGGCGAGACAGAGATCATTTCCAAGCTCTAGATCACGATGATTTTGGGTCCAATCGACCCGAAATCATAAACGTGAGCGATTCTAATAAGTTAGAGCGTGATGCCGGCGGAAAACCGCGCACACTTTTCCTCATCCCGCTCTAGAAGCGCCGCCGGTCGATCACATTTGCGCGTCCGCAAGGACGCGCGACGCTATTCTACTCAGCCGGAGCCGGCTGCGCCGCGCGACGAGCTCTGCTTTCGGCAAGCATAGCACCCGAATAGACAACGAGTGCGGCCCAGATCAGCGCAAAGGCGATGAGTTTCGCCGTCCCGAAGGGCTCGTGAAAGACGAAGACCGCAATGACGAAGATCATCGTCGGGGCGATATACTGCATGATGCCGATGGTGGAGAGCCGCAAGAGCTTCGCGCCATTGGCATAGATCATCAGCGGCACGGCCGTGACGATGCCGCAGGAGAGCAACCACAGGACATCGGCAACACCGGTATCGCCAAAGTGGCCCTGGCCGGTGGCTTCGAGCCAGATGATGTAGCCAATTGCCGGAATGCTGAGCAGCAGCACCTCGAGGAAGAAGCCCTGGTTCGGTCCGATCGGGAGCGTCTTGCGAAAAAACGCGTAGAAGCCCCAGGAGATGCAAAGCCCGATCGAGACCCATGGCAGGCCGCCGGCATCGAACGCGAGCACGGCGACGGCGATAGCGGCGAGCGCGATCGCCACCATTTGTGCCGCGTTCGGCCTTTCCTTGAGGAGAACCGCACCGAGGAAGATCGAAAACAGCGGATTGATGTAATAGCCGAGTGCCGTCTCGATCGCCCGGCCGGCACCGATCGCCCAGACATAGATGCCCCAGTTGATTGTGATGAGCACAGCGGTGAGTGTCGCCATTCTCAGCATGCTCGGGGACCTGAGCGCCGTCTTCAGCTCTTGCGTGCGACCGAGCAACAACAACACGAGGCCAGCAAGGGGCACGGACCACACGATGCGATGGGCGACGACTTCCGGCGCCGGGATGTGTGCCACCGCCTTCATGAAGAACGGCAGGAAGCCCCAGAGCAGATAGGCGGAAAGCGCAAAAGCGAACCCCTTGGCGGAATCGGTATTTTCGGCGGGGATCTTCGCGTTGGGCTCGGCCATGATCTTTTTCCTGAAAGCCTCACTGGAGCCGCGCGAAGGTCCGCAACCGCTCCGGCATCAATCAACGGCCGGGCCTCAGTGGACCGCCGTTCCTTCAGCGTCCTACTCCAACGAATGGTGATACACCAATTCATTTCCGTGAAACGAAGAGTAAGAGCCGCTTAATATCGCGCGAGTGATAGCACACTTCACCCCCCTCTTCCCGGCAGGCAGAGGGAGTGAGGCTAGCGCGAGCCTGAAAAAAGCAACCGCGAAGCTGCCCCTACTCCGCCGCAATCAAGCCGATCCGATCGCGGTTCTTAAGCAGCTTGTAGACGATACTATCCATAAGCGCCTGGAAGGACGCGTCGATGATGTTGTCGGAAACGCCGACCGTCCACCAGCGCGCACCGGTGCGGTCGGTCGATTCGATCAGGACGCGCGTGACCGCCTCGGTACCGCCGTTGAGGATGCGCACCTTGTAGTCGGCAAGCTCGAGATCGGCGATCTCCGACTGGTATTTGCCGAGGTCCTTGCGTAACGCAAGGTCGAGCGCATTGACCGGACCGTGGCCTTCGGCAACGGACATCATGACTTCCCCATCGACGACGACCTTGACCACCGCTTCCGAGACGGTCTTCAAGTTGCCGTTCGCATCGAAACGCCGTTCGACCATCACGCGGAAGCTCTCGACGTGGAAGAAATCGGGGACGGTCCCGAGGATGCGGCTTGCGAGCAAGGCAAAACTCGCATCCGCACCCTCGTAAGCATAGCCGGTGGCCTCACGCTCCTTGACGATAGCGATCAGCTTGTCGAGCCTCGGGTCGTCCTTGGCGACGCTGATGCCGCGCCGCTTGAGTGCATTGATGAAATTTGCCTTGCCGCCCTGGTCCGAGACCATGACCCTGCGCAGATTGCCGACGCTTTCGGGCGCGACATGCTCGTAGGTTTTGGGGTCCTTCAACAGGGCTGAAGCGTGGATCCCTGCCTTGGTCGCAAAGGCCGATGCGCCGACATAGGGCGCCTGCGGATCCGGCGAGCGGTTCAAAAGCTCGTCGAATGCATGGGCGAGCGTCGTCAATTCCTGCAGTTTTTCCGAATCGACCCCGGTTTCGAAGCGACTCGAATAAGTTTCCTTCAGTGCCAGCGTCGCAATCAGGGTCACGAGATTGGCATTGCCGCAGCGTTCGCCGATTCCGTTCAGCGTTCCCTGGATCTGGCGGACACCGGCCTCCACCGCGGCAAGCGAATTCGCCACCGCCTGGCCGGTGTCATTGTGGGAATGGATGCCGAGATTGGCGCCGGGCACGCCTCCGGCGATCACGGCGCCAACGATCTCCCGCACCTCCGGCGGCTGCGTGCCGCCATTGGTATCGCACAGCACGACCCAGCGCGCTCCTGCCTCAAGTGCCGTTCGCGCACAGGCAAGCGCATAGGCCGGGTTTGCCTTGTAGCCGTCGAAGAAATGCTCGCAATCGACCATGGCCTCGCGGCCGGAGGCGACAACGGCCTCGACCGAGGCGCGGATATTGTCGAGGTTCTCCTCGTTCGAGCAGCCGAGCGCTACGTCGACATGATAGTCCCAGCTCTTGGCGACGAGACAGATCGCATCGCTCTTGGCATCGAGCAAGGCGCGCAGACCCGGGTCGTTGGAGGCAGAGACGCCGGCACGCTTGGTCATGCCGAACGCCACGAATGATGCCTTCTGCGTGCGCGTCCGCTTGAAGAACTCCGTGTCCGTCGGGTTGGCACCCGGGTAGCCGCCTTCGACATAGTCCATGCCGAATTCGTCGAGCATGGTCGCAATCGCAATCTTGTCCTCGACCGAAAAATCGATGCCGGGCGTCTGCTGCCCGTCCCGAAGCGTGGTGTCGAAGAGATAGATGCGTTCCCTGGTCATGGCTCAGTTCCAACGTGCTAATAAGTCAGCGCGGAATGCCTGCGAAAAACCGCAGACACTTTCCGTACTATTCCGTCTTGCCTGCAAATTTGTCCGTCGCTCGGATCAGGCGGTCGAGAATGCCCGGCTCCGAATAGGCATGTCCCGCTCCCTCGATCAGATGGAATTCCGCCTCCGGCCAGGCCTTGTGCAACTGCCAGGCATATTTGGCCGGGCACGGCATGTCGTAGCGGCCATGCACGATCAAGCCCGAAATGCCGTGAAGCTTGTGCGCGTCGCGCAGCAACTGCCCCTCCTCCAGCCAGCCGGCATTGACGAAGAAATGGTTTTCGATCCGGGCAAAGGCGTGGGCGAATTCCTCATCCTCGAACTTCCCGCTCGTCTCCGGTTCCGGTAGCAGCGTAATCGTCTCGCCCTCCCAGATGCTCCAGGCTTTGGCGGCGGCAAGCCGGGTCGCGCGGTCCCCGCTCGTCAGCCGGCGATGATAGGCGAGCATCATCTCGTGGCGTTCTTCCGGCGGTATTGGGGCGACGAAGCGTTCCCACTTGTCCGGGAACATTTCCGAGACGCCGAACTGATAGTACCAGTCGAGTTCGGCCTTGGTCAGCGTATAGATGCCCCGGACGACGAGTTCGGAAACACGGTCCGGGTGGGTCTCGGCATAGGCAAGCGCCAGCGTCGAGCCCCAGGAGCCGCCAAAAACCAGCCATTTTTCAACGCCGGCCAACTCACGCAAGCGTTCGATATCGGCAACGAGATGCCACGTCGTATTCGCCTCGATCTCCGCGTGTGGCGTGGACTTGCCGCAGCCGCGCTGATCGAACAGCGTGACGTCGTAAAGTGCTGGGTTGAAAAGGCGACGGTGGTTCGGCGAGATCGTGCCGCCGGGTCCGCCATGCAGGAAGACCGCCGGCTTTGCCCCGGGCGTCCCCACGCGCTCCCAATAAATCACGTGGCCGTGGCCCACGTCGAGGCGCCCGGAGGCATAGGGTTCGATTTCCGGATAAAGGGTACGCAATGGAACGCTCACAACAGGTCTTCCTTGGGTGGCCAATGCACGGTGTCGTAGTCGGGATGCTGGCGGTTCGATTCCAGCACAACCAGGTGACGCGCGGCCGATGCTTCGCTGCGGTCGTCGGTCTCCTTTTCAGGAAGACGCGGCAGATGAGAAAACCACAACACACGCGACTCGATTCCGGACTGATAGATCGGCTGCACGTCGTCCGGATCGTCGAGTGAGCCAAGTGCGATGTTCAAAAAATCCTCGCCCGGCATGTCGTAGAAGAGCGGCGTGCCGCAATCGCGGCAGAAGCCGCGCCGGACGAGATCCGACGACTGGAACCAGGACGGCTGTCCGCGGGTGATCAGAAAATCGTCCCGCTTGATGTTGGCGAGCGGCATGAAGTAGTTGCCCGCTGCCTTCTGGCACATGCGGCAATGGCAAAGATGCGGATCGTCGAGCGTGCCCTCGGCCCGATATCGCACCGCCCCGCACTGGCAGCCGCCGGTAAAGATTCGTCTGATCATCACTTCCAAGCCCCTCCCGCCGGCCACTGATCCGTCTCATGGTCGGGGTGCTGGAAGGAGATGATCTGTTCCTGCCGGGCGTAATAGTCCGGGTCTTCGTGCACCGGCTGCTCGAAAATCGTTTCGACCCAGGGCAGCCTTGAGGCGTAATTGACCTGGATTTTCGGAGCGAGGTCGGAACGGTCATCAAAGGCGCCGATCGCGATTTCGAGGCCGCCCGGATGCCGATAGGTCAGCGGCGTGCCGCATTTCGGGCAGAAGCCGCGATCGATATTGACGGAAGACTGGAAGTAGCTCGGTTCGTCGCGGGTCCATTCGACCCCCTCCTTCGGGGCCGTAACGAGAGCCGAAAAGAACGATCCGAACTGCTTCTGACACATGCGGCAGTGGCAGATCGACGGTCGGCCAAGCTTTCCATGGATGCGAAAGCGCACGGCTCCGCATTGGCATCCTCCTGTTCGTACAGCATCGGTCATCGCTTTGCCTCCGGTGGCCAGGTTTCGGTGTCGTGATCGGGGTGCTGATAGGAAACGAGATCAGCGAGAAAAGAGTCCGCCGCCACATCGGCCATGGTCTCTTCGCCCGGCAGTTCGTGCACCCGGTCGACATAGGGCAGCTTTGCCTCGATGCCCCACTGGATCGTCGGTACGATGCCTTGAGGCCTGTCGAAGGCTGCGATCGCCAGTGCCATGCCATCCGGCGCCTCATAGGTCAGCGGCGTGCCGCAATCACCGCAGAAACCGCGCCAGACGGCGTTCGACGACTGGAAGCGCCTGCGCTCGCCGCGCGTCCATGTGACCTTCGCTCCGCGCACGGAGACGAGCGGCAGATAGAAGTTTCCGCTCGCCTTCTGGCACATGCGGCAATGGCAAACCGAGGCGTCGCCGAGCTCTCCCTCGACGCAAAAGCGGATGGCGCCACATTGGCATCCGCCAGTATGGATTTCGTCCGTCATATCACGCTCCTCTTCCTTCCGCCGGGATCGTCGCCTTATTGTCGGCTACCTCATGCCTGCGACCGTTTGACTTCCCAGGTCGTCACCCGTTCGCCGGTTTCCGGGTCCTTGCCGTCCTTGAGTTGGATTCCTCGCGCCTGAAGATCGTCACGAATGCTGTCCGCTTCAGCGAAGTTCTTCGCCTTGATGAGTTCGAGACGGGCACGCACGCGCTCGTCGATTTCATGCACGACTGCCTCGTCGAGTTCGATTTCCTTCGGCGCAACGCCAAGCAGAGCTGCACTTGCAGCGAAAACGCCCGCCTGACGCGAATCGACGGATGCCTTCTGGGCAAGCGCATGCAGTGCCTGAACCGCGGCGACGGTGTTGAGGTCATCCGCAAGCGCTGCGACGATTGCAGGATCCGGCTCGCCGACTGCCTCTCCGGGCACAGGCCATTTTGACAGCAGGTGCTCGGCCTCCTCAAGCCGCTTGATGGAGAAGTCGATCGGCTCGCGATAGTGAGTCATCAGCATTGCAAGCCGCAAGACCTCGCCCGGCCACTTGCGCCCGCCGAATTTCTCGGTGTGGAGGAGTTCGTAGATCGTGACGAAATTGCCCTCGGACTTCGACATCTTGCGGCCCTCGACCTGCAGGAAGCCATTGTGCATCCAGACGTTCGCCATCACCTCGGTACCATGGGCGCAACGCGACTGGGCGATTTCGTTTTCATGATGCGGGAATATCAGATCCAGCCCGCCTCCATGAATGTCGAACACTTCGCCGAGATAACGTCCGCTCATGGCCGAGCATTCGATGTGCCAGCCGGGGCGACCGCGTCCCCAGGGGCTCTCCCAGCCAGGCTCGTCGTCCTCGGAAAGCTTCCAGAGCACGAAATCGCCGGGGTTTTTCTTGTGGGCATCGACCGCGATGCGGGCACCGGCCTGCTGTTCGTCGAGGTTGCGTTTCGAAAGCTGGCCATAGTCGGCCATCGACTTCGTGTCGAACAGCACTTCCCCGGCAGCTTGATAGGCATGTCCCTTCGCAATGAGCTTCTCGATGATCTCGATCATCTGGGCGATGTTCTCGGTTGCGCGCGGCTGCAGGTCAGGATCGAGGCAGCCGAGCGTCGCGACATCTTCGAGAAACTGCGTCAAGGTTTTCTCGGTGACGCGCCGGATCGCCTCATTCAGCGGCAGTCCCGGATAATCGCGCAGCGCCCGTGCGTTGATCTTGTCGTCGACGTCGGTGATGTTGCGGGCATAGGTGACATGGTTCGCGCCGTAGACATGGCGCAGCAACCGAAAAAGAACGTCGAAGACGATGTTCGGACGCGCGTTGCCGATATGGGCATAGTCGTAAACCGTGGGGCCGCAGACATACATACGGACGTTCTTCGGATCGATGGGCCGGAAATCGGCCTTCTCCCGCGTCAGTGTGTTGTACAGCTTCAACGTCGGCATTGCGCCCATCCCAAATCTCCAAGCCTGCGTGCAACCGTCGGAATATACAGCGTCCGGGCGGCCCGCACGTTTGTCATCTTGGATTTCGGGAGACGAAAACGGTCAGGCCAGCGGATCGCTAGCGAATAATCTTTCGGCAAATAATGCAGATAACCGTTTTCATGGCGACACTTATCGCGCTTCACATCACGCCGGTCAAGAGGTCAACCACAGGCAAGCAACGACCGGTATCATCGAATGCTGGCGGCCATGGTTTTGTCATCATTTGGCTTATTTGGATCGCCGCAACGGGAAGGAGATTCGCGATTGCAGATTGGCCCCTGCATCCGATCCCTGTTTCCGGAGGAACAAGGAGGAGCTTTGTTTTCGCGCATAACGGGAAAACAAAGTGTTTCCGGTAGGGGACTGCATCAAGGAGAGAATGCAAAGTGAAGGCCGCCAAGATCACCGAAACGAAACCGCCCGTCGCCGATCTGGTAACTATGTATCGGCCGCTTGGCCTGAAGGCCGTGCTCGCCGCCGCGCTCCAGGTCAAGGTTAAGCCGGCAGGCAAGCTCGTCAAGCGCACCGCCTAAATCCCGCTGACACGGCACCTCGCTAAAACAGGGACATCTGCCTGTCGTCGCCGTTCCGGTCGTCGGCGCGGTTCCGACTTGCCGCTTCCGGCGACCTGACAGGAACGACTTCTTCCTGGAGTTCTGGTCCGGTATTGGCGACCTTGTTGACCCTGTCCGATACAGCGATTGCCTCGAAATAGTCGTCCGGAGCCGGCGTCATGAGATCGGCAACTTCGCGCGGTTCCTGGGTCCTGCAATCCAGCCAGCGGGCAAAGTCTTCCGGCTGGATGACGACCGGCATGCGATCATGGATATGCCGAATCACCTTGTTTGCACCCGTGGTGAGGATCGCTGCCGTATCGACCTCCGAGCCGTCTGCCGAAGACCACGTCTCCATGAGGCCGGCAAAAGCGACGATCCCACCCCTCTTCGGGCGGACCCAGTAGGCCTGGGAAGCTTCGCCGCTGTCTTTTGCCGGGCGGTGCCACTCATAGAAGCCGGAAGCCGGCACCAGAATGCGGCGATGCCGCATCGCCGCGCGGAAGGCCGCCTTTCCGATCGCCGATTCTGAACGGGCATTAATGAGCAGCGGGAACTTGCGTGGATCCTTCACCCAGCCGGGTGTGAAGCCCCAGCGGACAAGCATAGCTTTGCGCTCCGGCAGGTTGCTGCCCGGCTTCGCGCGATCCGAGGCGACGACCACGATGATCGGCTGCGTTGGCGCGATGTTGTAGCGCGCCGGGAAGTCTTCCGCCTCCAGCAGGCCAAACAGTTCCATCAGTTCTTTCGGCGTCGCTGTCAGCGCAAATCGTCCGCACATGACACGGATGTGGCACTTCACGTAGGATGGGTCAACGATCCAACGCCATTTTGATTCTGCGATGCGAAAGCAGCCCCAACTCGCCTCCTCCGCCATCCTCGAACGGGACGGGCGCTATCTCCTCGTCCGGCGCGCCAACCCGCCGTCGGCCGACATGTACGCCTTTCCCGGCGGCCGGGCAGAGCCGGGCGAGACGCCGGCGGACACTGCGCTGCGCGAACTTGCCGAGGAGACCGGCATCAGCGGCCGCGACCCGGTGCTCTTCGAAACCTACGATCTGCCAGGAAAGGAATCGGAGGGGCGGCATTTCCTGCTTTCGGTTTTCAGGGTCCAGGCGGATACCGACGCCGTCGCGATCGCCAACGATGACGCCGCAGGCGTCGGCTGGTTTACACCTGAGGAGATCTACGAATTGCCGATTCCCGAGAGCGTTCGCCAATGCGTGGAAAGACTGTCGGGGCTCCGGCCAAAGCTTCCTAGAAGTGACGTTTGCCATAAAACCGACGCTGATTCGGATTTGATGGGATCATGATCAACACCCCGCCCATTGTCCGGCTTGCCTTGACTGGCGCCCTTCTCGTATTCGCTGTCGGCGCCGCGGCTCAGCAAGAAGAGACGCCACAACCGGACAAGGCGGCGCCTCCTGTGACTGGGGAAAACGCGACGCCCTACGACCAGCGACTGATTCGCCTCGCCGAAATTCTCGGATCGGTCCATTATCTGCGCAATCTCTGCCTCAAGGCCGAGGAAGACACGTGGCGTCGTTCGACACAGGAATTGATCGACAAGGAGACGGGCGACGAACCGAAGCGGCGCGAGCGTCTGACCGCCGCTTTCAACCGTGGGTATCGAACCTTCGCGTCCGTCTACACGACTTGCACCGAACCCGCCACGCTCGCCGAGCAGCGCTACCGTGCCGAAGGTGCAACACTTGCGTCAGAAATCGTCGCCCGCTTTGGAAATTAGGGATAAATTAACCTCTTTTTTCGGGACCCCGTGTCGTTTCGGGAAAAGGCTGCTAAGTTTGTTAAGAGAGCAGTAAGAAGTCGCCGGCCTCTCCGCCCCGTTCAGTTGCGGTTCAGCGGAACGTCGTTAAGTTGAGCCAAGTGCACGTATTGGAAGTCGCATGGAACGAATGATGGAACCAAGCCTGACCGACATCGACGACATGATCGTCCACGAGAAAATGCAGGCGGCCCTCGAACATCAGAACGAAGCCTGGGCGGACGGCATGGCTGACGGTATCGAGCCGGAGATCATCGCCGATGCCGCGATCGCGCTAGCCATGCGGGAAACCATCCGTCTCCATGGCGAAGAAGGTGCTGAAGCGATGCTGAATTCGCTTCGTGAGCGAATGCTGGCCGGAGAGTTCTCGCCGCAGCGGACAATCCAATAATATCGGGACTGCCTCAATGAGACGGAACCTTGCAAACCGGGTTTCCTCGGTTCGCCTTGCTACGCTGCTTTTGGCCGGCGTAGCCGCGTGCACGCCGCTCATGGCTGCTCCGACGTTTGCGCTCAGCGAGCTCCAAGGGGTTCCTGGCCCCATTGCCAGCGATCAGAATAGGGCGCCCTCCGACCAGCCTGAGCAGGTCGAGCCAGAGGAGAAGGCGCCTCTCGAAATTCCGATGCCTGACCCATTGGTCGACAATGCGGCAGCGAAGGATGACGAAATCGAGGTCCCGCAAATCGTTGAGCCGATCGAAGTGCTGACGGATGTCTCCAAGATTCCGGCGCCCGTTGCTCGCATGCGTCAACTGATCGTCGAAGCCGCCGCCTCGGGCGATATCGAAAGGTTGCGGCCACTGCTCGGCAAGGGACCGACCCAGACACAGGTGACAGGCGTCAACAGCGACGAGGACCCAGTTACAACACTCAAGGGTCTTTCCGGCGACCAGGACGGCGTCGAAATCCTGGCGATCCTTCTCGACGTTCTATCGACTGGTTTCGTTCTTGCTGACAAGGGCACGCCGGAAGAAGCCTACGTGTGGCCCTACTTTGCCGAGAAGCCGTTGTCTTCACTGACGGCGCCAGAAAAAGTGGACCTGTTCCGCCTCGTCACTGCCGGCGACTTCGCCGAAATGGAAGAATTCGGCAGCTACAACTTCTACCGAGTCGGCATCACACCTGACGGCCGGTGGAAATTTTTCGTGGGCGGTGACTGAGTGATCCAGCGACCCGGAGTGGAGCACTTTTCTCGCCCTGTTCCGGCGGTACGCTTGCCGATGACCTGAGAACATCCTACCTCTTCGACAAAGAGAACAGGATTCGAACGATGTCAAAGGTTTGCCTCGATGACCGCGCGGTCGTCAGCGTTTCCGGCAAGGACGCCGAAGATCTTCTGCAAAGCCTGATCACCACCGACATTGGCGGGCTCGGCGCCGACGAAGCACGCCCTGGCGCCTTGCTGACGCCGCAGGGCAAGATCCTGTTCGACTTTCTGATTTCCCGGGATGGCGAAGCGCTGAGGCTGGAGACAACAAGTGACCAGGCCGAGCCGCTGCTGAAGCGGCTGAGCATGTATAAACTGCGCTCTGCCGTCGACCTCTCGTTGCGGTCGCCCGCGCCGGTCACGGCCGTGTTCGGCGAAGAGCCGCCGGCGGGGAGCTATCGCGACCAGCGATTTGAAAAGGCCGGGCTTTCCGTTTTCCGTCTTTATCGCGAAATGGAGGGCGCGGACGCGACCGTGGCCGATCTCGAGCAGTTGAGGATCGCGGGCGGCATTGCCGTTTCCGGGGCCGATTTCGCCTTGCAGGATGCCTTTCCGCACGATGTGTTGATGGAC
This sequence comes from Sinorhizobium garamanticum, assembly GCF_029892065.1. Lineage (NCBI taxonomy): Bacteria > Pseudomonadati > Pseudomonadota > Alphaproteobacteria > Hyphomicrobiales > Rhizobiaceae > Sinorhizobium > Sinorhizobium garamanticum. The sequence goes on from NZ_CP120373.1 coordinate 25,937, forward strand.
CTCAATGGCGGGCTCTCCTTCAGGAAGGGCTGCTATGTCGGCCAGGAGGTCATTTCCCGCATGCAGCACCGAGCCACGGCCCGCCGCCGTGTTGTGATCGCTACCGGCGAAGCGCCGCTGCCGCCGACGGGTGCGAACGTCTCCGTCAATGGCCGATCGATTGGCACGCTCGGCACCGTACGGGATAAGGCGGCTCTCGCCATCGTCCGGATCGACAAGGCCGGCGAAGCGATCGCCAAGGGGGACACCATTCTTGCGGGCGACGTGCCGGTGACGTTGACCTTGCCCGGCTGGACCGGCCTTTCGTTCCCGACCGAGGCGGACGAGGCAAGCGCATGATGAATGCGAGAGCCTGGCAGCGTATGCTTTCCGGCCGGCGGCTCGATCTGCTCGACCCCTCTCCGCTCGACGTCGAACTTTCCGACATCGCCCACGGCCTTGCTCGCGTGGCGCGCTGGAACGGCCAGACGTCGGGCGATCACGCCTTTTCCGTCGCCCAGCATAGCCTGATCGTCGAGGATATCTTCCGTCGGACCAACCGCTGCAATACGGACGAATGCTTGATGGCGCTCCTTCACGACGCCCCCGAATATGTCATCGGCGACATGATCTCACCGTTCAAAGCGGTCGTCGGCGGTGGTTACAAGTCCGTGGAAAAGCGCCTCGAAAGCGCCATACACCTGCGCTTCGGCTTGCCGCCTCATACGCCAAAGGAACTCAAGGAGCGGATCAAGAAGGCCGATCGCATTGCCGCCTATTTCGAGGCGACAGAGCTTGCCGGTTTCTCGGCGGAAGAGGCCCGCAAGTTCTTCGGCCAACCGCGCGGCATTACGCGGGAGACCCTGCTGATCGATCCGCTGCCGGCGGTCGAGGCGCAGCGGCTCTTCGCCGAACGGTTCAATTCTCTCGAAGGGGAGCGAACCATGGCAAAGGCAGAAGCCTGAATGACCGGCATTGTCGTTTCGCCGCTTGCGCGCATCGCAGAAATGGCCGTTCGCCACGGTTGCCGCGAAATGGTGAGCCTGCTTGCCAAGGGGCAGGATTTTCACCGTCCCGCCGTCATCGACCGAGCCAAACACCTGACGATCGGTGTCAACGACATCAGCTTCGCGGGAACGGGCGACCTGATTGCGCCGCAGGAGGAACACGTCCGGCGGATTATTGATTTTGCCCGCAACTGGGACCGTACCCGACCGCTCCTCATCCATTGCTGGATGGGCGTTTCTCGCTCGCCGGCAGCGGCATTGATCGCGGCGCTGGCGGTCGAGCCGGACCAGGACGATGCCACGCTCGCAGCGCGCCTGCGCCACGCCTCGCCATTCGCGACACCCAACCCGCGACTGGTGGAGATCGGCGACGAGGCGCTGTCGCGAAGGGGCAAGCTCGTTGCTGCCGTACGGTCCATCGGCCGCGGCGCCGACGCCGATGGCAATGCGCCATTCATGCTCACCACTCGAGCGGAGAGCGCCCGGCATGCCGACTGACGTGCCTGCAGTCACGGTCGAGATCGGCCTCAATGCGGCGATCGTCGCGGTGGTCAACCGCAGCCCGCATATCCTCGCCGTCAGCGAGGCAGATGGCGACGCGCGTGACAGCCTGCCCTTCGGTCCATTCGATCCGGCGCGTCACCGCACCTTCGAGACAGGGCTGCGCGACCGCGTCGAAAAACGCATCGCCCTCAGGCTTGGATATATCGAACAGCTCTACACCTTCGGCGACCGCGGTCGCCAGCGGTTGCCCGGCGAGGAAGGCAAGCACATGGTCTCCGTCGGTTATCTGGCGCTAACGCGCACCGACGCCGAGAACAACGAGCGGTTGGCCGAGGCCGGCGCCCATTGGCGAGACTGGTACGGCTATCTGCCGTGGGAGGATTGGCGGTGGGGGCGTCCCGCCCTCCTCGATCAGGTCATCCTGCCGGCGCTCGCTCGCTGGGAAAACAGTCCACCATATGACGAACGATCGGCTTCCGCCGCGCAGCGTCGCTCCCGCATTCGGCTCGCCTTCGGCCTTGACGATTTCCCCTGGGACGAGGAGCGCGTGCTCGAACGCTACGAGTTGCTTTACGAGGCCGGCCTTGTGCGTGAGGCGGTGATCGACGGGCATTGCCGCGATCTCGACAATCCGGCCATCGGCTTGGCGATGCGCCACGATCACCGTCGCATCGTCGCGACGGCCGTCGCCAGATTGCGCGGCAAGATCAAGTACCGGCCCGTCGTGTTCGAACTGATGCCACCGGAATTCACGCTAACCGATCTGCAGGCAACCGTCGAAGCGATCTCCGGCCGTCACTTGCACAAGCAGAACTTCCGACGTCTGGTTGAGGGGGCGGAACTCGTCGAGCCGACCGGCGGAACGCTCGCCTCCACAGGCGGGCGGCCGGCCGCGCTTTTCCGCTTCCGCCGCCAGATCCTCGACGAGCGGCCTGCGCCCGGCCTGAAAGTCGGCGGGCGATAAAACAACGGACCTACTGGATGACGGCACAAGCCAGCCGGCCACCTGCATCACCCGCCGGTTGGCTGCGGTTGTCATCGGAACGCGCATGGACCATCAGGGCGCGGCCGCGGATCGCGGTGCCCTTGTCGTCGAGAGTGACGAAGCTGTTGAATATCTGCGCGCGCAGGGTCCCGTCGGCGCCGACATATTGGTTCGGCATATCGCCTGCATGCGGACCTTTTGTCGCCAGGAATCCGTGTTCGGCGTTCTCATCTTCGCCCGCAAAATGCTTGCCCGCCGACTCGAAGCCGCCCGCAGGATCACAGCTTCCGACTTCGTGAACGTGGAAGGCAACCCAGGTATCCTTTGGCAGGCCGTTGACCTCCATCTCGATCAGCACCCCTTTTCCGGCCGCGGTCAGCGCAGCCCGGCCCGTCTCCTTGCCATCCTTGCCGACGAAATTCGCGACAGCGGTCTGCGACGACTCTTGCGCAGACGCGATAGCAGGCGCAGTGGCTGCCGCGCCGATGGCCAGCGCAACTACAGCTAATGTTCTGATCATCACCAAAATCCTTCCTCGCTCACGGCACAGAGAAACCAACGCGCGGGTGGTAATGTCGTTCCACGCGAGCGCGGAAGAGTTGTGGTTGGTGATTTCGAGGGCGCGGCTCGCGGCGACACTAAATTGTCACGTCGAGCCCGATATCGAGCGTCGGCGCCGCCATGGTGATCTTCGATGTGGAGATGTAGTCGACACCCGTCTCGGCGATTGCCCGGATAGTGTCCATCCTCACGTTTCCGGATGCTTCGAGCCGCGTGCGGCGCGGGTCGGAGGCATAGTCGGCTGCGCTAAGCCGCCAATGTTCGGCATTGACGGCGACGGCCTCGCGCAGCAAATCCGGTCCCATATTGTCGAGCAGGATCACGTCCGGCGCAGCAGTCAGCGCCTCGCGCATCTGTGCAAGCCCGTCGACCTCGACCTCCACCTTGACGAGATGGCCGCAATAGGCGCGTGCGGCACGAATGGCGTCGGCAACACCACCGGAAACGGCGATGTGGTTGTCCTTGATCAGCACCGCGTCATCGAGGCCATAGCGATGGTTGGAGCCCCCGCCGAGACGGACGGCGTATTTCTCCAGGGCACGCAGGCCGGGGATGGTCTTGCGCGTGCAACAGACCTTGGCGGCGGTATCAGCGATCTCGTCGGCGAATTTCGCCGTGTAACTGGCGATCCCGGAGAGGTGCATCAGGAAATTGAGAGCGACGCGCTCGGCGGACAGCAGACCCCTTGCGCGACCGGATATCCGCGCAATGGTCGTACCGGGCGCGGCACGATCGCCATCTGCAGCCAACGCATCGAAGCGGATTGACGGATCGATCAGCCGAAATGCCGTTCTTGCCAGTTCCAGCCCGGCGATCACCCCCGCATCGCGGACGCGCATGTCCGCCGATGCCGTCACATCCGGACCGATCGTCGATAGAGTCGTGATATCGCCGGCGCGGCCGAGATCTTCCAGGAGAGCAGCCCTCACCTGATCTTCGACCATGAGGGCGGGCAGTTCCGGGCGTAGCGCGGCAGTCATGGGCTTGGCTCCTGCATCTGTCTGGATGTCGATAACGCTTGGAGATTATATCCGGCCGGCGTCACGCCGGCTCGGTTTCGGCTACTTCTGCGGCCAGGCGTTCGGCCTGCGCCAGCGTCAGGTACGTGCGCCGCTGCCATTCGGGGCGCTCGGACGCGCAATCAGCGCGGAAATGGCCGCCGCGGCTCTCGGTGCGCTGAAGGGCTGCGACGGCGATGAGCTTCGCGGTGGTGATGATGTTGGCGAAGCGCAGGCGGTTGTTGGCGCGCTCCAGCGCCGCAATCTCGCGGATCGCCCGCGTCAGGCTCTCGCGCGTGCGGATAACGCCGACGCACTCGCTCATCAGGCTGCGCAGGATCTTGAGTGGCGGGCTATCCTCGACCGTTACCGGATCGTCGCTTTCGCCAGCGTTGTCTCCCCATTCGGTGAGCTTCGGCGCCGGCAATGTGCCCTTGATGCTTTCCGCGATGCGCGCGGCGAAGACGACGGCCTCGAGCAACGAGTTGGAAGCAAGACGGTTGGCGCCGTGAACGCCGGTCGAGGTCACCTCGCCCGCTGCCCAGAGACCATCGATCGAGGTGCGGCCCTGCCCGTCGGTCAACACGCCGCCCATGTGATAATGAACCGCAGGAACGACCGGGATCGGCTGAGTCACGGGATCGATGCCCGCCGCAAGGCAGGAGGCATAAACGGTCGGGAACATCTCCGAGAAATGTTTGCCGACCGCCTTGGTGCAATCGAGGAAGGCGCCACGCCCGGCCTGCACCTCGGCAAAAACGCCACGCGAGACGATATCCCGCGGCGCGAGTTCGCCGTCGGGATGAATGTCGAGCATGAAACGGTGACCTCTGGAATTGACAAGTACGGCGCCGTCACCACGCAGCGCCTCGGTAGCCAACGGCGCCGGGTCCTTGCCGATATTGATCGCGGTCGGATGGAACTGGACGAATTCCGGATCGGCGATGATGGCGCCCGCCCGCGCAGCCATGCCAACACCCTGGCCGCAGGCCTCCCACGGGTTGGTGGTGACGGCATAGAGATGCCCGATGCCGCCGGAGCACAGCACGACAGCGCGCGCCGGGAAGGAAACGCGGGTCTTCGATTGACCGGCGTCCGGCCTTGCGACGACGCCGGAGATGAAGCGCCCCTCACGCACCAGCTCCTCGACCACATAGCCTTCGATAATCCGGATAGACGGAGTCCTGCGCACGGCAGCGATCAGCGCTTCCATGATCGCCTTGCCGGCCATGTCGCCCCTGACGCGAACGATACGCCGTTCGGAGTGCGCCGCCTCGCGCGAAAGCAGGAGCTTGCCTTCAAGATCCCGGTCGAAGGGCACGCCGTATTCGAGCAGGTCGTGAATACGCGCCGGCCCCTCGGCGACCATCATCCGTGTCATTTTCTCGTCGACGATACCGGCACCGGCCGTGACCGTATCGGCGACGTGCTTTTCGAACGTGTCACCCGGACTCATCGCGGCAGCGATGCCGCCTTGTGCCCAGGCAGACGAGGCGCCATGGCCGATCGGGGCGGCGGCAAGGATGGTCACGGGACGCGGCGCCAGCTTCAGTGCGCAGAAGAGCCCGGCAAGCCCGCCGCCGACGATGACGATGTCATCGATGCCGTTGAAGGATTGCGGGCGAAAATGGTCTTTCAGCATGGTTCGGTAGCTCCTCCAACCACATGCGTGGGTGCCGAGCCGCGGCCCGGGCATCGATTACTGCTTGAGGTTCACCATGCGCTCGACCGCAAGGCGTGCGCGACCGGCGATCACCGGGTCGACCAGAACCTCTTCCGTCATGGTGAGCAGGCTGTCGAGGATCTTCGGCAGCGTGATGCGCTTCATGTGCGGACAGAGATTGCAGGGTTTGATGAAATCAACGCCCTCGACTTCCGCCTGAATATTGGAAGCCATGGAACATTCGGTGACGAGAAGTACCTTTGGCGGCTGCTTGTCTTTGACGTAGTTGATCATGCCCGACGTGGAGCCGGAGAAATCGCAGACGGCGATGACGTCGGGGTGGCATTCCGGATGACCGATGATCTCGATGCCCGGGTTGGCCTCCTTATAAGCGAGGAGTTCCGCCGCGGTGAAGCGTTCATGGACCTCGCAGTGGCCCTTCCAGGTGAGGATTTTCTTGTTCGTTTGGCGCGCGACATTCATCGCGAGGTATTCGTCGGGAATGCAGAGGACCGTGTCGGACGCCAGGCTCTCGACGACCGCCAGCACGTTGGACGACGTGCAGCAGATGTCGGTCTCCGCCTTCACTTCGGCCGAGGTGTTGACGTAGGTAACGACCGGCACACCGGGGTAACGCTCCTTGAGCAAGCGTACATCCGCGCCGGTGATCGATTCGGACAACGAGCAACCCGCCTTGGCGTCCGGGATCAGCACAGTCTTTTCCGGATTGAGGAGCTTCGAGGTCTCGGCCATGAAATGCACGCCGCACTGGACGATGATTTCGGCGTCGACCTTGGTGGCGTCGCGCGCGAGCTGCAGCGAATCGCCGACGATATCGGCGACGCAATGGAAGATGTCCGGCGTCTGGTAGTTATGCGCCAGAATGACGGCGTTGCGCTCCTTCTTCAGTCGGTTGATCGCATGAACGTAAGGCGCGTAGGCGGGCCATTCGATGGCCGGGATGAAATCCTTGACCTTCTCGTAGAGATGCGCGGTTTCGCGGGCGATCGCCGGTGTATACGCAAGGTCCGGCTTTTCGATGACACCGAAGCGCGCGGCCGCGCTGACGAATGCCGGGGCTGGCACTGCGTCTGCGCGAAGGTCAAGATTGGTCATCGTCTCTCCTCTCCCGCCGTTTCCGGCAGTTTCTAATTATGCTCATATTGAGCATAATTAGGTCAAAACAAAAGCGGCGAAGCCGCGGCGACTGATTTAGAAAGTTTTGTGACAGATTTCAAGGAGGATGCGCCCATTTCGGGCGCATCGGTATTGTCGCCGGTCAGGCCATCGCCGGTCTTACGACGCCGCGCTCCTCGATCGGCCAGTGGACAATGGCCGCAAAGACGCCGAGCGCGACACCCAGCCACCAGACCGGGTCATAGGAGCCGAAGCGGTCGTAGAGGTAGCCGCCCATCCAGACGCCGAGGAAGGAGCCAATCTGGTGGGAAAGGAAGACGATACCGCCAAGCAGGCCGAGATGTCTCGTTCCGAACATGATCGCCACCAGGCCATTGGTCGGCGGCACGGTCGACAGCCACAGCAAGCCCATGACAATGGCAAAGATAATGACCGAGGTCGGCGACTGCGGCAGCAGCAGGAAGGCCGCGACAGCGACCGAGCGGGCAAGATAGATCAGCGCCAAGAAATAGGGCTTCGAATAGCGCTGGCCGATGATGCCGGCCGAGAACGATCCGATGATGTTGAAGAAGCCGATCAGCGCAAGCGCAATCACCGCATAACGGGCATCGATGCCGATGTCGCCGATATAGGCGGGGAAATGGGCGGTGATGAAGGCGACCTGATAGCCGCAGACGAAGAAGCCTGAAACCAGCAGCAGATAGCTTCCATGCCCCAATGCCTCCCTCAGGGCCTCACCGACTGTCTGCTTGTACTGCATTTCCGATTGACGACCGGAAGACGCGTTGCCGCGCAAAGGAATTGCGACAAGCGGGACGAGCAGCATCAGCACCCCGAGATAGACGAGGCTGTCGGACCAGCCAAAGGCGGAAATCAACCCCTGGCTGAGCGGCGCGAACAGGAACATGCCGGCCGAGCCAGCAGCCGTGCCGATGCCGAAGGCGAGCGAACGCTGCTCCGGCGCGACATTGCGGGCAAAAGCGGAAAGTACGATGCCGAAGGAACCGGACGCCACACCGAGACCGACCAGCACGCCGCCGCCGATATGCAGCCAGATCGGAGCATTGGCAAAGGCCATGATGATGAGACCCGCCGCGTAAACAAGACCAGACAGCGCCAGCACGCGCCAGGTGCCGAACTTGTCGGCTACGGCGCCGAAGAACGGCTGACCAAGGCCCCAGCAGAGATTCTGCAGCGCCATTGCAAGGCCAAAGGTCGTTCGGTCCCATCCCGTATCAGCGAGCATCGGCAACTGGAAGAAGCCCATGGCGGAGCGCGGACCGAAGGTGAGCATCGCAATGATGGAACCGGCGGCGATGATCAGCCACGGCAGGCTGTTATCGGCTGAACGCGCGGCGGCTGAGGAAATCGCGGACATAGGAGAGCTCCGATTTGTGAGGGCGCATCCTATGGCGGCACTCATATTGAGGAAAGCCAATTAATTTGACGATGTGATCACAGGAATTGATAGCGCATGCCGGCAAAGCCGCCATCGCCGCAGCGTAAGATGCTTCAATTGGCGTTGCGCATCTTCATCGGCCAGCGCTCGCTGCGCCGCCGAATGACCGTAGCCTCGTCGCCGAGTTTGACCGTGCCCTCGCCTCGGGGCACCGCATTCCAACCGAAGAGAACACCCGCCACGCGCCGGTCGGCGGACATGCGCTTTTCGCCAAGACCCTGGATCGGATTGCCGCCGACCCTCTCGCCCGTCAACTGGTCCTGCGTGGTCATGATGCATCGGGCGCAGGGCTTGACGAGATCAAAGGCGATGCCCGCGATCTCCAGGCTTTCCCACCAATCCTCCTCCCATGGGTCATTGCAATCGATCAGGATATTGGTGCGGAAACGCTCCATGCCGACTGGCTCCTGCCCCTTCTCGACCAGCGTGCGGTTGAGATCGGCAAGCGACCCGGTCGTCGTGACGAGGATCGGAAAGCCATCGGCAAATCCGACCGGCGCTGCCACGCCCGCCCATTCGGCGCCGACGAAGCGCTCCGCCTGTTGGTCCATGTGGACGAGCTTCACCGGCCGCCCGAACCAGCCGGAAAGCACGTCATTGGCCGCATCATCGGCCAACGCCGCGTCGACATCGCTCGACCAGACGCGGACGTCGAGCCGCCGGTCCGGATCAAAGCGCACGGACAATTCATTGCCGTTCATTTTCAGCCGTACGCCGCCGTCGATGTGCGCCGCTTCGACCTGTGCCAGCGCCTGCAACTCGCGCTGGGTGATGAAACGGCCATCCGGTTCGACCACCATGAAGCGCCGGTCGCCGGCGAGCCCATCGACATTGACCATCACGACGGTTTGCGGAATGGCGCGGCCGCTCTTCAGGGGATGGATGTTAAGGCCGGTCACTTTCATGTCGATCTTCCCGAGCTCAGAAATTGATTCAGGCCGCTCGCAACCTGATTCACGGAGCGGCGCCAATCCGTTGAAAGATTTAGATTTCATCCAGCAGCATGGCAAGCACGCCACGCAGCCTTGCTTGCCGCTCCGTCGCCAACCGGCGCCCTGTCGCCGTCTGGAAGCCGTCCGCGAGACGAAAGAGCTTTGTCTCGAAATGGTCGATCGCGAAGGCCTTGTCATCGAGCGGCCGATCGTCGGCCAGCGGGTCAAGCGGATCGTAGAGCCCGCTGCCCATGCGTCCGGCGATGTAGAAGCAGCGCGCCGCGCCAACCATGCCGATCGCGTCCAGCCTGTCGGCGTCCTGCAGAATTTTCGCCTCGAGCGTCTCGGGCGGCAAGTTGGCGGAAAAGCTGTGCGTCAGGATCGCGTGGGCGACTGGCGAAATATCCGCCGTGCGCCAGCCCAGCCCGTCGAGGATTTGCCATGCCTTCTCGGCGGCAAGCCGGGAAGCTTCGGCACGCTGCGGTGAATTCTTCTCGACCGAAACGCAATCGTGGAGCAGGACGGCGGCTGCGAGAATGCCCGTGTCGCCCCCCTCCTCCGCCTGTATGCGCGCGGCGTTTTTCCAGACGCGAATGAGATGCGACGCATCGTGCGAACCGTCGCCATCGTCAAAAGCATGCGGCAGGAGCTCCCTCGCTAGCTCGTCATGAGGCGCAAAGGCTGCGGCCAGCTCCGGAAGACGTGTCATGCGCGGCTTGTCCTTTCTGTCGTGGTTCCAGCAGTGTCTGGCGGGCCGCCGTTCCCCGTATTGGAGAGGATCTTCTGGTAGAAGAGGCCGATACCGATCAGTACGCCACCGAGGCCGATGAAGGACAGGGCGCGCAGGAAGCCTTCCAGATTCGACATGTCGATAAGGAAGACCTTGAGCACGGCGATGAAGACGAGTACGGCCGAAGCAATGCGGACGCTCTTCGCATTGAAGCGAGAGCCGACGACCAGGAGCAGCACGCCGAGTACGAGCCAGACCACCGAATAGGTGTAGGTTTCTCCCTGGAGGAAGCCCTTCCAATCCGCGACATTCTCCCCTTGCCAGAAGCGGCGAACACTGAGGCTCGCCCAGGCAAAGGCGAGGACGGCACCGCTTACGGCAAGAGCGGCGACATAGGGCCAGGGGCGTTTGTCGCGCGCATACCAGGAGAGGCCGGCATAGGCGATGCCGGGCAGCAGATAGCCGATAAAGAGCAGATCGAAGAATGGGATCCTGCCGAGCAGTTCTCCGCTGAAATAGGGATTGAGGCCGACAAGGTGCGCCGAAAGCACCGACAGCATCGAGAGCACGCCGAGCACCATGCCGCCGTAACGGAACACCGGACTCGGCGATCTCGTGTCCAGTGTCATGAAGATGCCGGACGCCCCGATTGCGAGCAGCGTATAAATAGACTGCTCCGCAAGCGTCGGAACGGAGCTGTCCAGAACACCGCCATTCATTGCGTGACGAACAAGGATCGCCAGTGTCAGCAGCACAAAGAGGCTTGCGAGCGCCTGCAGCAGATTGCGCACGCGCGTCGCTGGCGTCGCGCGAAGCAGATAGGCGGATGCCACCAGCAGCAATGCCGGAATGCCGTAGCCCGGCAGGAGGGCATTGAAGACAGGCGTCGTCGAGAGATTGCCTGCACCGACGATCGTCGGCTCCCAGCCGATCCGCGCCAGAACGACAAGGGCAGATCCAACGGTTATCCAGGGCAGCACGGGCCACGAGCGAGCGCGTGTGGCGAAGGTGTATCCGGCGCCGAGCAGCGCGACGGCAAGGGTGGTGACGAGGCCGTCCGTCCAGGCATGCAGACCGAGGACGAAGAGGCCGAAGGAGCCCGCCACCGACAGCCCGCCGGCGATATGCAAATCCCTTGTTTCGGCGCTTCGGCGGTATAACCACTCCACGACAACAAGTAGAAACAAGCCGCCAATGAAGGCTGCGAGCCCATGCGACAGATCGAAGGCGAATTTGCCCGTCATGAGGAAGGACATGGCCAGAAGCGCGTTTGGCACGATGGCGGCAATGCCCGCCCAGACGATGGCAAGCTGGGATTGTGTCTCGAGACGCCTGCCGAGCACGAAGGAAGCCAGCAGGACGAAGACGGCCGACAGCACCATTGCGGTCAACATCGCCGTGCTGCCGGAAACGACGATCTCGGGCGAAAGCTGCGCACGCGAAGGGTCGAGATAGGCAAGAACATTGCTGAGCGCCGTCAGGCTCCACGTGCCGGCGATCGCGCCGAAGGCGGCGAAGAGAGCCGGATAGATTGCCGTTGCCCTCAGTGCGCCGACCATGGCAAGCGCTGCGATCACCACGACAAATTCCTGGATAGGGAAACGCTCGGCGGTGACGGCCGGACTGATGAAGAGGAGTGCCAGAACCGTTGCCGCGATCGCGGCCGAAACGGTGACTGCCGCATGGGGCGGCGCGAACAGTCTCTCCCATGGACCGGCTGCAGTTGCGGTGACACGACTGGCGTCCGGCTCGCGCTCTGCTGTTACAGATCGCTCGGCGGCGCCAGGCCAGATCAATCCGACGCCCGCAATCATCACCAGCAGCGCGAAAGTGACCGGCGGTGCCTCGAAGGGTGTCACGCCCGCAACATAGGCGAGCCCCCAAAGGCCAAGCCCGGCATTGGCGAGCGTCGGCACGACCGTCCACTGGCGCAGGCGCGAGGCGCAGAGCGTCGCAAGCCAGGCAATCGAGAGGAAGCCGAACAGCACCCAGGGTCGAGGTTCTGCGCTCGATACAAACAATGGTGTGAGCAATGAGGCGAGAAGCCCGAGTCCGGCAAGCGCCTGGCCATGCAGCAGGGACAAAGCCACCGTCACCAGCGAAACCAGCGCCAGCAGTACGAAAGCGGTTGCCGTGCCGATGAATCCGTAGATGCCGTGGGCGGCATAGACGACACCGAACAGCGTGACAGCGCCGGCCGCCGTCAGAACGCCCGGGATCATCGCATGTCGGAACCTGTCGGCAATCGTCGGCACCGCACGACGGCGGATCACTTCGCCGGCCATCCCAAGCACAAGACCGAAAGCCGCCGCGAGCGTCAGTCGAACGGCCGGGCTCAGCAGCCCTGCATCGATCGAATATTGCACCAGGAAGTAACCACCGAGCGCCAGCGCGAGACCACCGACCCAAACGGGCCACTGGCCGCCGATTCGGCTTTCGAGGCTTTCGGTCGCGGGTGTCGGTGCCTCTGCCATGGCTGCCGGCGCAACTTGCTCGTCCTGGCCCGCCTTCTCGGCCTTCTCCCGGTCTGACGTCTCCCCGCCGAAGATGCGCGCACCCTCGCGCGCCGTCCGCGACCAGGGGCCCACCTTTCCTTCGCCTCCAGCGGCGGTCGCATCCGGAGCCTGCGCCTCGTCGGCCGCCTGCGAGGGAGCAGGTTCGGCCGCGGTCTGCCGCTCGCTCAATCGAGCGATCTCGACTTTCAGCGAATTGATCTCGTTCGCCAGCCGCTCCGCGGTCTTTCGGCCACCGAGAAAAGCGGCAAGCGCCATGGCAAAGGCAACGAAGGCAATGATTTCCAGCATCTTCCCCCCTACAGCGCCGCGCGTTCAATCGGACGCGCTAAGGTCGCTGTAGCACTTTGAATTGCTGCATGATTTTGTCCTTAATCGATTCCGATTTAAAGAATCATGCAGTGGCTGCAATCTTCGCAGGCTGCTCGCGACCATACAGGTTTTCGCACATCGCCAAATGCATTGACAGCGGGGCGCAGCAATCTCTTCACTGAACTGTCGCGGAACTGTCATGAACTTGCTGCTACAGCGGCAGGTGGACGTCGCAGGATAGGCGGCGGCTCTATCGTTCAATGAGGAGAACCGGCAATGGACAAGCATCTTGCCTCAACGGAAGAAACTGAATTCAAGACGCTGACGGAACGCAGGGAGGAACTGGAAGATATCGGCCAGAACTGTTCCACCAACCCGACCATGGGCGACATCATCAATCGCCGTTTCTCGCGCCGCTCCTTCATTGGCGGCTCCCTGGCCGTTGCCGCAATTTCGACGACGGTGAGCCCGCTCGCGCTATTGACGGCCGGTGAAGCGCGTGCCGAGGGCGCCTCGCGTTTCGACTTCGCCGAAGTCGAGGCGGGCGTCGATGAAAAACATCATGTCGCCGACGGCTATGATGCCGATATCCTCCTGCGCTGGGGCGACAAGGTTTTTGCCGACAGCCCGGACTTCGACCCGAAGAACCAGACGGCCGCGGCCCAGGAGAAGCTCTTCGGTTATAACAATGACTATGTCGGCTTCATCCCGCTCGAGGGCAGTCCGGATCATGGTCTGCTGGTCGTCAACCATGAGTACACCAACGCAGAGCTGATGTTCCCGGCCTTCGCTTCGATTGTGAAGGAGAAGGTGACCAAGGACGGCAAGGAAGTCGAAGAGGAAAAGGTTACACTTGGCGAATACACCAAGGACCTCGTCGACATCGAAATGGCCGCACACGGCGGCACGATCATCGAAATCCGCAAGGTGGACGGCAAGTGGCAGCCGGTGCTCGACGGCAAATACAACCGCCGCATCACGCTCAACACCGAAATGCAGCTTTCCGGGCCGGCCGCGGGCCATGACCGTGTGAAGACCCCGTCCGACCCGACCGGCAAAAAAGTCTTTGGCACGGTCAACAATTGCGCCGGCGGCGTCACCGCCTGGGGCACCTACATGATGGCCGAGGAGAACTTCAACGGCTATTTCGGCGGCGAACTTGCCGAGGACCATCCGGAGTTCAAGCAGTTGAAGCGTCTTGGAGCACCGGGCGGACAATACGAGTGGTCGAAATTCTACGATCGTTTCGACGTGTCGAAGGAGCCGACCGAGGCCAATCGCTTCGGCTGGATCGTCGAAGTGGATGCCCTCGACCCGACCTCGGTTCCGAAGAAGCGCACGGCGCTTGGCCGCTTCAAGCACGAAGGCTGCGAATCCATCGTCAACAAGGACGGGCGCGTCGTGCTCTATAGCGGCGACGACGAGCGCTATGACTATGTCTACAAATTCGTGACCAAGGGCACCTACAATCCGAACGACCGTTCCGCCAACATGGACCTCTTCGACGAAGGCACGCTCTATGTGGCGAAGTTCGATGAGGACGGCACGGTCACCTGGATGCCGCTCGTCCATGGCGAGGGACCGCTGACCGCCGAGAACGGTTTTGCTTCGCAGGCCGACGTTCTGATCAACACCCGGCTTGCTTCCGACGCGCTCGGCGCCACCAAGATGGACCGCCCTGAGGACATCCAGCCCAACCCGAAGACCGGCAAGGTCTACGTCATGCTGACCAACAACACCAAGCGCAAGGCGGAAGAAATCAACGCCGCCAACCCGCGCGCCAAGAATGCCTTCGGCCACATCATCGAAATCACCGAAACCGATGGCGACTTCGCCTCGCTCAGCAGCCGTTGGGACGTGCTTTTGAAATGCGGCGATCCGAGCGTGGCCGAAGTCGGTGCGTCGTTCTCGACGGCAACGACCAAGAACGGCTGGTTCGGCATGCCGGATAACTGCACGATCGACGCAGACGGCAGGCTCTGGGTTTCTACGGACGGCAACAGCGAAAAAGAAACCGGCCGCACCGACGGCGTCTGGGCGATCGACACCGAGGGCGGAGCACGCGGAACCTCCAAGCTGTTCTTCCGCGTTCCGGTCGGCGCCGAGATGTGCGGACCCTGCTTCAACCCGACATCCGACACGTTCTTCCTCGCCGTGCAGCACCCGGGCGACGCCGGCCTCGCCACCTACGAGACGCCGGCAACGCGCTGGCCCGATTTCAAGGACGACATGCCGGTGCGCCCGGCTGTGCTGGCCGTCACCAAGCAGGGCGGCGGCCGGATCGGCTGACCTCGCATGCAACGGACGCCGCGTCGCGGACGCGGCGTCCGGCTTCATCGTCCCTACTGCATGATTCCTCAAATCGGAATCGATTTGAGGACAAAATCATGCAGCGATTCAAAGTGCTACAGCGACCTTTGCGCGTCCGATCGGACGCGCGGCGCTGTAGTTGCCAGTAGGCTCGATCAGGCCGCAGACGGTGGAGAAGATTTCAGCGCCTTCAGCGCCGCGTGAACAAAGGCTTCACGCACGGAAGAGGCGTCTAGACCGCGCGGCTCATAAACATGGCGGTTGAGAAAATAAGCGGTCAGCCGGAACGCGGCCGCAAGGCTGTCGTGGTCGGCCGCCTGGTGTCCACCGGGAGACAGGAAATCCGGAAGGGCGAGCATGCGTTCGGCATAGCGCGCGCCCGCCTCCCGGCTGACGGCGCGACCGGACTTGGGCGAGACATAGACGAGATCCTTCCGTGCGCCGGTCGCCGCACATTCCGACAGATCAAGGCCGAAGCCGAGGTCGTTCAAGACGGCGAGTTCGAAGCGCACGAACAGCTCCCCGGCATCCGCCGGGTCCTGAAGATGGTCGACGATGACGGCAAGCGCCTCGTATAGATGCGGGTGAGGATCGCGCTCCGGCAGCAGCCGCAACAGCGCACCGAGGGCCTGGATGCCATAGACGGAGGTCGCCGCCTCCATCAGCCTTGCGGCGCGCAGTTGAAGCGGCTCCACCCGAAACTCGCCGAGATGCTCGTCCAGCCGCGCCCGCCAGGTCACCTCGACGGAGTTGCCGGGCTGCAGTACCAGCTGCATCGCGCGCGAACGGCCGGAGCGCACGAGGCCGAGATGGCGTCCGTGCGCGGCGGTCATGACTTCCGCTATGACAGAGCTTTCGCCATGCCGCCGGATGCCCAGTATGATGGCTTGGTCGCTCCACTGCATGGGACATGGCATACACCCGGGGCCGAAAGCGGATCAAGCACAGATGCTTGGCCCCGGACGAGCCAGCGAGAACTGCCTCTACGCCACTGTCACCTTTTCGCGACACCGGCCGTTGGCCACATTTCTGCCCTTCTTTTGCCTCTTCTCGGACGCTTTTGGCGCTCAAGCCGAGCATGTGGTTGGAATGCCTTCCGAGTCCAAGAATTTGCAGTCAGCAGGATCGATTATGTGTGTGTCCCGGAACAGCGCCGGTCGCTCCGCGCAGCTCTTCGCCCTTCTCCTCGTTTCGGCAGTTCTCGCGGGCTGCGCGACAAGCGGCCAAAATGCCAAGCCGAGAGGACCGGACCCCTATTACGTCGCAATGTACGGGCCGAAACCGGAGGAAAGGTTCCCGCTTGCCGCCACCGACATCAGCAAGGTCGAGCCTCGCTTTCTGCGCCAGCAGGTGGTCTATCCCACCTCGGAACCGCCCGGCACGATCGTTGTCGACACCCAGAATCGCTTCCTCTATCTCGTTCAGGATGGCGGCATGGCGTTGCGCTATGGAATCGGTGTCGGCAAGGCGGGGCTGGAATTCCAGGGCGAGGCGCGTGTCGGACGCAAGGTCGAGTGGCCGCGCTGGACGCCTACGTCGGACATGGTCGCACGCGAACCGGAACGCTACGGACCGCTCGCCGGCGGCATGGAGCCGGGAATCCGCAACCCGCTTGGCCCGCGCGCTCTCTATCTTTACCAGGGCAACCGCGACACGCTGTTTCGCATCCACGGCACCACGGAGGCGTGGTCGATCGGCAAGGCAGTTTCAAGCGGCTGCATACGGCTTTTCAATCCGGACATCATCGATCTTTACAGCCGCGTGCCGACAGATACGCGCGTTGTCGTGCTGCAATCCGAGCCGCCTATGGACGGACCGCTCGGAGTGCCAGTGTCGGCTGCCACCAATGCGGGGCAGCCGCTTCCCATGTAACGGCTGGCCACTTGACGCGCATTTGACGCCCAGGGCCTACCAGGCATCCGGCTCCCGCACCAGGTGCACGATGTTCGCAGGGTTCATGATCCAGCCCCCGCGAAAGCCTTCACCCAGTTCCTCGACCGCGTCGCAACGCACGGCTCCCTTCGCCGCGAGATGGTCGAGCGCCTTCTCGTGGTCGTTGGTGAAAAGCTCCAGCCAGATTTCCGCTTGGCTGTAGTTCGGCGCCTCATCTATCCAGAGGCGGTTTGGGCCGAGAATGAACCCCTTCGCGGGCGTCTTCTCATCGAAAGGCGGAAGCCCGACGACGTCGCGGTAGAAGGCGATCACAGCCTCGTATTGATGGCTCGGAACCTTCATGGCGATGTTGAACCCGCCCTTGATCTCTGTCGACATCGCACGCCCTCCTACGCCTGCGGCTCGAGTGCCGGGTTGCCCGAGAGTTCGCTGACGTAATAACCCTCGCGCAAGTTGATGCCGTATTCGAGCCAAGCCTTCATGCAGGCGAGCATCTGCGACCAGCCTTCGCAGTTCATGTAGGAGCTTTTCTGCCCCTGCTCGTTTTCCCGCCAACCGGTTTCGGCAATCGTGACCATCGTTGCGCCGTCATCGAGAGACTTGAAGCGCATCTCCACCTTTGTCCGATAGGGCGCTTCGCCCTCGGCCACCTTGGCGTCCCAACGGAATACGATCCTCTCATTCGGCTCGACGGTTTCCACCTCCACCGGCACCTCGCCCCACCAGGTCACGGTCGTGCCGGCGACCAGTGGTGCGCTGACACCGCCTAGCGTCACGAAATAGCGGCTGAGTTGATCCGGATTGACGACGGCGTCGAACACCTCATCGACAGGACGGGCGATGCGACCATTCACACGAAACTCCAAGGTCATGTCTTCCTCCTTGCCATTGTGTGACACGATAATATGTTATAAAAATATAACATGTCAACCGATTCGAAAGACGACGCCGTTTTCAAGGCACTGGCCAATGGCTTGCGCCGGCAGATGCTGGACGCCCTGAAAGCCGCGCCCCAGACGACCGGCATGCTTTGCGAACAATTCTCCCAGCTCGACCGCTGCACCGTGATGCAGCACCTGAAGGTCCTGGAGGATGCAAGTCTGATCCTCGTCCACCGCGAGGGACGCGAGCGATGGAACCATTTGAACGCGTTACCAATCCAAGCCATTCACGATCGCTGGATCAGCCAGTATGCGGACCACGCCATGTCTGTCCTGACGGCCTTGCATCGCGGGCTCGAAAGCCCGCCCGAGTGACGGATTCGGCTTTCCATCGCTCTGCTTTCTTCGTATGAACGGTCCGACTATGCAACTTGGGGATACCGTCGTGCGCTACCTCATTACCGGCACAGCAGGCTTCATCGGTTTTCACGTCGCAAAACGGCTGATCGACGAGGGCCACTTCGTGGTCGGCTTCGATGGCATGACGCCCTATTACGATGTGACGCTCAAGGAGCGTCGCCACGGGATCCTGAAGCGCTCCAATGGCTTCAAGGCGGTGACAGCGATGCTTGAAGACCGGGCCGCGCTCGACCACGCCGCAGAGCTTGCCGAGCCCGAGGTCATCATTCATCTCGCCGCGCAGGCCGGCGTACGCTACAGCCTCGAAAATCCCAAGGCCTATGTCGACTCGAACCTCGTCGGCACCTGGAACATACTGGAACTTGCGCGCGCGATTGGCCCCAAACATCTGATGCTCGCCTCAACGTCGTCGATCTACGGCGCCAACGAGAAGATCCCCTTTTCTGAGATGGACCGGGCCGACGAGCCGCTGACGCTCTATGCGGCAACGAAGAAATCGATGGAATTGATGGCGCATAGCTACGCCCATCTCTACACGGTGCCGACGACGGCGTTCCGCTTCTTCACGGTCTACGGTCCGTGGGGACGCCCGGACATGGCGCTGTTCAAGTTCGTGGACGCGATTTACAACGATCGGCCGATCGACGTCTACGGTCAGGGCCGGATGAGCCGGGATTTCACCTATATCGATGACCTCGTCGAAGGTATCCTCAGGCTTTCGCATGTCGCGCCGGCAGAGGAAAATCGCGTCCCGACGGCAAAGGCGAAGGACACGCTCTCCCATCAGGCGCCGTTTCGCGTCGTCAATATCGGCGGCGGCCAGCCCGTCGAATTGATGACCTTCGTCGAAACGATCGAAAAAGCAGTCGGTCGGCCCGCCATCCGCAACATGCTTCCGATGCAACAGGGTGACGTTCCACGCACCTACGCTTCGCCGGATCTGCTCGAAGCGCTGACTGATTTCAAGCCGTCGATTTCGGTCGAGGAAGGCGTTGCCCGCTTTGCTGAATGGTATGAGCAATATTATCGTAAGACCGGCCGGATCGCATGACCGTGTTGTCAGCCAACAGGGTTCGGTAAAACCTCAGATCCGGCTCAAAATGGTCGCAAATAGGTCTATTTAGCCTTTAATACATGGGCTTATCTAACCGACATCCTCAAGAAAAACCCATCAAACAAAGGAAAAACCGATGAAAATCACGATGATCGGCGCCGGCTACGTCGGCCTTGTTTCGGGAGTCTGCTTTGCGGATTTTGGTCACGACGTCGTCTGCCTCGACAAGGATGAGGGCAAGATCGAGGCGCTCAAGCAGGGGCAAATCCCGATCTTCGAGCCGGGCCTGGACCATCTTGTCGCCAGCAATGTCGCGTCGGGACGCCTGAGCTTTACGACCGACCTCAAGTCGGCCGTCGCAGAAAGCGATGTGATCTTCATCGCCGTCGGCACGCCGTCGCGGCGCGGCGACGGGCATGCCGATCTCTCCTACGTCTATGCCGCCGCCCGGGAGCTCGCGACCAATCTCACCGGCTTCACCGTCGTCGTGACGAAGTCGACGGTTCCCGTCGGAACGGGCGATGAGGTCGAGCGCATTATCCGTGAAACCAATCCGGAAGCCGATTTCGCCGTGGTCTCCAATCCGGAGTTCCTGCGCGAGGGTGCAGCCATCGAGGACTTCAAGCGGCCGGATCGCATTGTGCTCGGCCTTAACGGCAATGACCAGCGGGCACGCGACGTGATGACCGAGGTCTATCGCCCGCTCTACCTCAACCAGGCGCCGCTTGTCTTTACCACTCGTCGTACCTCCGAACTGATCAAATATGCCGGTAACGCCTTCCTGGCCATGAAGATCACCTTCATCAACGAAATGGCCGATCTGTGCGAAAAAGTCGGCGCCGATGTCCAGGATGTCGCCCGCGGCATTGGCCTCGACGGCCGCATCGGCTCGAAGTTCCTCCATGCCGGGCCGGGTTATGGCGGCTCCTGCTTCCCCAAGGATACGCTGGCACTGGTCAAGACCGCCCAGGATCACGACAGCCCGGTTCGCCTCGTCGAGACGACCGTTGCGATCAACGACAACCGCAAGCGCGCGATGGGCCGCAAGGTGGTTGCCGCCGCAGGTGGTGATGTGCGCGGGCGCAAGGTCGCCGTCCTCGG
Organism: Sinorhizobium garamanticum; assembly: GCF_029892065.1. NCBI lineage: Bacteria > Pseudomonadati > Pseudomonadota > Alphaproteobacteria > Hyphomicrobiales > Rhizobiaceae > Sinorhizobium > Sinorhizobium garamanticum. The sequence continues at coordinate 46,376 of NZ_CP120373.1, forward strand.
CCTCACTTTCAAGCCGAACACGGACGATATGCGCGACAGCCCCGCGATCGCGATCGTACAGACGCTGCAGGATGTCGGCGCCAAGGTTGTCGGCTACGATCCGGAGGGGATCGAGAATGCCCGCAAGGTGATCGACGGCATGGACTATGCGACCGACCCCTACGATGCAGCGACCGACGCCGACGCACTGGTCATCGTCACCGAGTGGAACGAATTCCGGGCGCTCGATTTCGCGCGGCTCAAGACCGTGATGAAGACGCCGTTGCTTGTCGACTTGCGCAACATCTACCGCAAGGACGAAGTGACGCGGCACGGTTTCAGCTATGCCAGCATCGGCCGGCCGGATTGACCGATAGGGTGCGTTCCGGAAAACTGGGATAGAGAAGTCTTCACGTGACGGCGGGTTTATCGCGCCGTCACGTGACAGTGCAGCTGCGAGGAGCCGTCAGGCGGGACCCTCGTCCTCACGCCTTCGGACCTACCTGCGGCATCGGGTCCCAGCTCTTTCCTGCGAGAATGACGCAGCTTCGGCCCGAGACATCCGTCACGATCAGGGTCCAACTGCCGTTGTCGGCGGCAAAAACTTCCATGACAGCCTGCGGGTTGATCAATCCGATCGCCGCGGGCTTCTCGTCGTATTTCTGCGCTAGAAACTCGATCACCTGGGATCGCTCGGCACAATTCGCGATCGCCTGCGAGTCCGCCGGATAGGGATGTGCCATCACCGCTACAGCCAATATGATGGCTCTCGTGAGGCCGCGGATCACATTGCCTACCATGAGGCACCTCCTTTCGCCGGGGGCTCCCGGCGGAAGAGGATTTCCGCTGACCTGTTCCGCCGTGGACCGGCATTCTATGGTCGACACCTGCTCGCGACCCGAGACCGGTGTCGCCACGAGAGGAGTATGGCGGAGAGCAGGGTATATTTCAATTCACTAATATATAAATCGTTCACCTGAAAGCCGCCATGCCAACAGTCGATGTTGGAGAAACGATCGTTGGCACTGGCCGTTCCACGTTCCCGATCACTTTTCTTTCATTGCCGCCATCAATGCGGCGCCAAGCGCGCCCTGAGCGGGCGGTTGCGATCGCGGCTGACGCTCGGCTGCGTTGCGGGCGCCGCCACCATTCGATGCCGATCCCCTCGCCTCTCGGCCCCTGTCTGCGCCGCCGTCCTTGCGCATCGAAAGCCCGATACGCTTGCGGGCAACGTCGACTTCGGTGACACGCACCTGCACGACGTCGCCCGCCTTCACGACCTCATGCGGATCCTTGATGAAGCGGTCGGCCAGTTGCGACACATGGACAAGGCCATCCTGATGTACGCCGATGTCGACGAATGCACCGAAGGCGGCGACATTCGTGACGGTACCCTCGAGTTGCATCCCGACTTTCAGATCCTTGATGTCATCGACGCCCTCGGCAAAGGTCGCCGTCTTGAAGCTCGGGCGCGGATCGCGACCCGGTTTTTCCAGCTCCGCGAGAATATCCTTGACCGTCGGCAGGCCGAAACGCTCGTCGACAAAGGCACGCGGATCGAGTTTCTTCAGAGCAGCGCTGTCGCCCATCAGCGACCGGACGTCGCGACCGCAAGCGGCGACGATCTTTTTCGCGACCCCGTAGGCCTCCGGGTGCACCGAGGACGCATCGAGCGGCTCCGTTCCGTTCGGTATCCGCAGAAAGCCGGCACATTGCTCAAAGGTGCGGGCACCAAGACGCGGTACCTTCAAAAGTTGCTGACGACTGGAAAAGGGCCCGGTCGCGTCACGGTGCGCGACGATCGCTTCCGCAGAGGATTTGCCGAGACCAGATACGCGCGCCAGCAGCGATGCCGAAGCGGTGTTGAGATCGACGCCGACGGCGTTCACCGCATCTTCGACGACCGCGTCGAGCGAGCGGCTGAGCTTCGACTGGTCGACATCGTGCTGGTATTGACCGACGCCGATCGATTTCGGCTCGATCTTGACGAGCTCGGCGAGCGGATCCTGCAATCTCCGGGCGATCGAAACGGCACCGCGTAGCGAGACGTCGAGCGTGGGAAATTCGGCTGCCGCGGTCTCGGACGCGGAATATACCGATGCCCCAGCCTCGGAGACGATGACCTTTGTGGGTTTCGGCGCCGGGAGCTGCTGAAGCATGTCGGCCACAAGCTTCTCGGTCTCACGGCTGCCGGTGCCGTTGCCGATGGCAACCAGTTCGACCTTGTGCTTGCGGATGAGCGACGCGAGCTCCGCCTGCGTGCCGCGAATGTCGTTCTTCGGCGGAAACGGATAAACCGTTGTCGTGTCGAGCAACTTGCCGGTGCCGTCGACAACCGCGACCTTGACCCCGGTGCGGATGCCCGGATCAAGGCCCATCGTCGCGCGCGAGCCGGCAGGCGCGGCAAGCAGCAGATCCTTGAGATTGCGCGCGAAGACGCGGATTGCCTCTTCTTCCGCCCGTTCCCGTAACTCACGCATCAGGTCCAGCGAGAGCGACATGGAAAGCTTGACGCGCCAGGTCCAGCCGATCACGTCCGCGAGCCACTTGTCGCCGGGCAGGTGCGCGCCGACATTGTAGGCGGCCGCGATCATGCGCTCGACCGGTTTCATCGGCGACACGTCGTCCTGGTCAATGACGATATCGACGGAGAGGATCTCCTCGTTCCAGCCGCGCAACATCGCAAGCGCCCGATGGCCGGGTGCCGTCGCCCAGCGTTCGGAATGGTCGAAATAGTCCGAGAATTTCGCACCCGCTTCCTGTTTGCCGTCGACCACTCTGGCGCGCAGGTAGGCCGCATCCTTCATGTAATTGCGCAGACGCCCCAAAAGGTCGGCATTTTCAGTCATGCCTTCGGCAATGATGTCGCGTGCGCCGTCGAGCGCCGCCTTGATGTCCGTTACGTCGGCCGACAGGAACGCGCCAGCGCGGTCAGACGCTGCGACCGACCGATCGGCAAGAATCGCCTCCGCCAGTGGTCCAAGGCCCCGCTCCCGGGCAATTTCGGCCTTGGTTCTCCGCTTCGGCTTATAGGGCAAATAGATGTCTTCAAGCTCCGCCTTTGTGACGGCAGCCGCAATCTTGGCTTCGAGCTCGCCGGTGAGCTTGTCCTGGCCGCGGATCGATTCGAGGATCGAGTTCCGACGCGCCGCGAGTTCACGCAGATAAGTGAGCCGTTCCGAAAGCACGCGCAACTGCGTATCGTCGAGGCCGCCGGTGACCTCCTTGCGATAGCGGGCAATGAAAGGCACCGTTGCTCCCCCGTCGAGCAGGTCGACGGCAGCGGCAACCTGGGCGGCGCTTGCCTTGATCTCGCTGGCGATGATGGCGGCAATGGGCTTCGCGGTCATTCTGCGTTCCGTATTCTGTTTCCGTGCGGACCATACTGGCGCAGACCATCAAGGCCAAGTGAAGGCCGATGCTATCGCGGCCGAACTCCACAGAAGATGGCAGAGGATGCCTGCCGCTTCACTCAGCGGAAGCGCCGGGCTTTCCCCCTTCTCCAGCCTGGAGGAGAAGGGGCAGCAGGATCAGGGGTGGTTCCTATGCCGGCTCTAGACCGCAACCAGTTCCAATCGCCGACGCGTTCTCTCGAATTCGAGCAGTTCGCGCTCCTTTTGAGCGATATAGTCCCGCGATACCGGCACCGATCCCAACGATGGCGAAAGCTGCAGCTGGAAGACGAAGTGCTTGTCGTAGAGAAAGGCGGTTTCCGAGGCCGCGAGATAGAATTCCCACATCCGGAAGAAGCGTTCGTCGTAGAGCCTGACCGCCTCCTCCCGTTTCGCCACGAAGCGCTCACGCCAGGCCCTTAGTGTCCAGGCATAGTGCATCGGCAGAATCTCGATATCCTTGACGAGCAGCCGAGTGCTCTCGACGGGCGGCAGCACTTCGGAGAGCGCCGGGATGTAGCCGCCGGGGAAGATGTATTTCTCGATCCACGGATTGGTGGCCCAGGGCTTGTAGATTTGGCCGATGGAGTGAAGCAGCATCACCCCTTCGGGCGTCAGCAGCTCTTTCATCTTACGGAAAAAGTTGCCGTAGTTGCCGATGCCCACGTGCTCGAACATGCCGACGGAAACGATGCGGTCGAACTGCCGCCCCTGCATCGTACGGTAGTCCTGCAGCTCGAAGCGCACGCGATCCGCGAGCCCGCGCCGCTCCGCTCGTTCGCGCGAGACCTTCAGTTGCTCCTCGCTGAGCGTGATGCCGGTGACTTCGACGTCGGACGCTTCGGCAAGATACATCGCCATGCCGCCCCAGCCGGAACCGACTTCGAGCACCTTCTGGCCGGGCTCGAGCAAGAGCTTCGCCGCGATGTGCCGCTTCTTGGCGCGCTGCGCCTCGTCGAGCGAAATTCCCGGCGGATGGAAATAGGCGCAGGAATATTGCCAATCCTCATCGAGGAAGAGATTGAAGAGCTTCCCGTCGAGATCATAGTGGTGCGCGACATTGTAGCGATTGCGGTTGACGGGGAGCCGGCTCTTCAGCTGCTGACGCAGCACATGCAGCAGCGCCACGATCGAATTTCGGAAGGTCGCAGCGTTTCCGAGATCGTTGCTCTTGACGATGGACAGCACGTCGAAAATATCGCCTTCCTCGACGAGGACGCGACCGTCCATGTACATTTCACCGAACTTGAGACCGGGGTCCCGTACGATGGCTTTTTCAGCCTCGGCATCGGCGATCCGTATGGTGGCGGGTTTGCCCCTGCCATCCCCGAGGACGACCTCTTCGCCCGATGAGAAAACAACCGTCAGTTTGCCCTTTTGGACAAGACGGCGGAGCATGTTCAATAATCCCGCATTCATATCCTACCTCAGCATCAGACCTACACGGACATAACGTTCTTCCGCATAGGAGATGCTCGGGCGGTTCGATCGGCTTTTGGAGGATTGCGCGCCGGCATGCACTTCAAGAGACGGCGCCGACGCATCCTGAAAAGCGAGAACCGACTTGGCAGCAGCCCCACGGCTTCCGGCTGGCAGGCACCGCAAGGTCGCCGCGCACCGGGAATTTCGTCAGGCTGGCCCACCGGGCTCCTATCCATCAGAACTTCCATTAACTTAGCGGCGTTCCACAGTTTATCAATGGGGCTCTCTGTGGCCCCTCAAAGATCTGCTTCCTTAGTAAATTCGAAGAAAGGCGAACTGTCCGCTGCGCGTATGTCACCCATCCGCTTTACCTGCCGAACACGCCGAGGCCGCGAAGACGATTGCGATCGTGCGGGCGGTCGAAATCAAGCACCGGTCCCGCCGGAACGATTCCGGTCGGATTGACATGGCGGATGCCGTAGTAGCCACGTTTGATGTGATCGATGCGCACAGACTCGCGGATGCCCGGCCATTGATAGATTTCGCGCATATAGTTCGACAGCGACGGGTAGTCCTCGATCCGGCGGATGTTGCACTTGAAGACGCCGTGATAGGCAACATCGAAACGGATCAAGGTGACGAAGAGCCGGATATCGGCCTCGGTGAGATAGGCGCCGGCGAGATATCGATTTGCAGCAAGATGCCGCTCGAGTTCGTCGAGCATGTCGAATAGGCTGAAAACCGCCTCGTCATAGGCTGCCTGCGTCTTGGCAAAACCGGCGCGATAGACGCCATTGTTGACGCGGGCATAGATCGGCTCGTTCCAACGATCGATCTCCGCATGGAGGGCGGCGGGATAGAAATCCAGCCGATTGCCGGTCAGATGGTCGAATGCCGAATTGAGGATGCGAATAATGTCGGCCGATTCGTTGTTGACGATGCGGCCTTCCTTCATGTCCCACAGCACCGGTACCGACACCTTGCCGGTATAGTGCGGATCGCTCGCCGTGTAGAGCTGATGATGGTATCGAATCTCCCCAACACGCACGCCGGCGTCGACAGGCTGGCCATAGGTCCAGCCATCTTCATCCAGAACGGGTTCGGCGACCGTCACGCCAACTATGGCTTCGAGGCCTTTGAGGTTGCGCATGGCGATCGTGCGTGAAGCCCAGGGACACGGGTAAGCGACGAACAGCCGGTACCGCCCTGTTTCCGCGGGCAGCGCCGGTTGCCCATCTGGGCCCGACCGTCCGTCGGGCGTGACCCAGCTGTGGAACCGGGTCGGTTCACGATGGAAGGCACCGTCCTTCATCTCGCTCGCGGCGACGTCACCCTTGACCCATTTTCCATCGACGAGCTGCGGCATTTGAGTCCTCCTGCAGGCGTTGCCTAAACCGGCACCGATGGCTTAGGTTCCACAGGGTTGATTTCCGGTCAATTGCGCGCGGAGGTGACAGATCGTTCGCAATCCGTGCCTGCGTTCGCATCATCCTCAGGCCCCATTGCCGGGTGAAGCGGCGTCAGAGGAGAAGTCACGATGAAGAAGCTCATCGTTGCGGTGTTTGCCATTGTTGCCGCCCTCTGGTTTCTAAATACATCCATGCTCGTGACGCCGCCGTCCGGCGCGGTGAAAATCCTTGCGCATCGCGGCATTCATCAGGTGTTCAAACCGGACGGCGTTGAAAACGATACATGCACGGCCGAGCGGATCGAGCCGCCACGCCACGCCTATCTCGAAAACACGATCGCCTCCATGCAAGCGGCTATGGACAGCGGCGCGGAGGTGGTGGAACTCGATGTTCACCTCACTCCCGATCGCGAGTTTGCTGTGTTTCACGACTGGACGCTCGACTGCCGCACGGATGGAACGGGCGTGACCGAGCAAACGCCGATGTCGAAACTGAAGACGCTCGACATCGGCTACGGCTACACCGCCGACGGCGGCAAGAGCTTTCCCTTCCGCGGCCGCGCGCAAGGCCAGATGCCGACCTTGACGGAAGTATTCAACGCCCTGCCCCAGGGCCGTTTCCTCATCAATTTCAAGAGCGAGCGGCGGGCGGAAGGCGCGACATTGGCGGTCCTGCTGCGCGCCCATCCCGAATGGCGGAAATCCGTCTTCGGCGTCTATGGCGGCAGCGCGCCGACGCAAGAAACCCTGCGGCTGGTTCCTGGCTTGCGCGGCTATGACAAGCAAACCACGCTTGCCTGCCTTGGCCGCTATGCCGCCTACGGATGGACCGGCATCGTACCGGAAGCCTGCCGCGATACACTTGTCGCCGTGCCGGCCAACTACGCGCCGTTCCTTTGGGGCTGGCCCGACCGCTTTGCCGCGCGCATGAGAGACGCCGGAAGTGAGGTCATCCTTCTCGGGCGCTATGGTGGCGGCGATTTTACCTCTGGCATCGACAGTGCCGACGACTTGACGCTCGTACCCAAGAATTTCGCCGGCTACGTCTGGACCAACCGGGCGGAGACGATTGCCCCGCTTCTCGGCAAACGGATGGCGGCCACGAACCACCAAGCCAACAACGAATAGCCGCAGCCTCCTGCACGTTCCTCAGATCGTACTCGATTTAAGGATAAAAACATGCAGCAATTCAAAGTATTACAGCGTTCTGATAAGAGGCGCGGCGCTGTAATCAGCGGTCATCGCGGGAATTCGAGCCCCATCTCGCGGAAGCGCTCCGGATCGTCGCCCCAGTTCTCGCGCACTTTTACGAACAGAAAAAGGTGCACGGGTTGCTCGAGGATTTCAGAGATTTCCTTGCGCGCGGCGGTCGAGATCGCCTTGATCGCCTCTCCTCCCTTGCCGAGCGCGATCTTCTTCTGGCTATCGCGCTCGACATAGATCACCTGCTCGATGCGCACGGAACCGTCCTTGCGCTCCTCCCATCTCTCCGTCTCGACGTGGGAGGCATAGGGGAGCTCCTGATGCAGCCGGAGGAACAGTTTCTCGCGGGTGATCTCGGCGGCAAGCTGGCGCATCGGAAGATCCGAAATCTGATCCTCCGGGTAGTACCAGGGGCCTTCCGGCAGCGCCTTCGCAAGATAATCCATGACATCGTCACAACCGGAGCCGGAAAGCGCCGAGATCATGAAAGTGCGTTCGAACTTGACCACTTCGTTTGCGGCAGCCGCAAGCTTGAGCAAATCTTCCGGGCGAACCTGATCGATCTTGTTGAGCAACAGGATCTTCGGCTGATGCACTTCCTTCAGGCCTTCGAGGATCGCCTCCGCGTCGCCCTTCAATCCGCGTTCGCTGTCGATCAGTAGCGTGATCACATCGGCATCCTTGGCACCACCCCAGGCGGTCGTCACCATGGCGCGGTCGAGCCTGCGCCGCGGCTTGAAGATGCCGGGCGTATCCATGAAGACAATCTGCGCGTTGTCATGGATCGCGATGCCGCGCACGATGGCGCGCGTCGTCTGCACCTTGTGACTGACGATCGATACCTTCGCACCGACGAGGCGGTTGACGAGCGTCGATTTACCGGCATTGGTGGCGCCGATCAGCGCCACGAAACCCGAGCGGGTCGGCGCGCCGGTGGCGGCCGTATCATGTTCAATATTCGTCATAGCTTCCGTCAATTTCCAGCAGATTTCTGCTGCCAAACCCCTTCACGCTCCAACAATCGTGTCGCGGCAACCTGTTCGGCGCCGCGTTTGGAGCGATCGGTTCCCGTCTCCGGTTGAAGGCCCGCAACCTCGACCGTCACTGTGAAGCGCGGGTCGTGATCGGGGCCAGAGCGATCATCCGTCCTGTATTTCGGCGCAACCCCGAATTTGGCGTGCGCCCATTCCTGCAATTCGGTCTTCGCATCGCGACGGGCTCCGTCGGCGCTGGCCGCCCGGTCCGTCCAGTGAAGCAGCACGAAGCGGCGCGCCGCCTCCAGACCGCCGTCGAGATAGATGGCGGCGATCAGCGACTCTACCACATCGGCGCGCACATTCATCATGTGCTTGCCGGTGATCTTTTTCACGTCCGAACCGGTGCGAATGAACTCGTGCAGCGACAGATCGTCGGCGACCTTCGCGCAGCTTTCGGCGCTGACCAGTTGGTTCAGTCGGACGGAAAGTTCACCCTCGTTCGCATCGCGAAAAGTCTGAAACAGCAGTTCGGCAACGCACAGGCCGAGGACCCGATCCCCCAGGAATTCGAGACGTTGGTAGTTGCTGCCCTTGGCGCTGCGGGCACTGGAATGCGTCAGCGCCCGGTCCAGACGTTCCTTCTCGGAGAACTGATAACCGATCACGGCCTCGAGCCTCGCCCGATCCTCCGCGCTCAGCGATCGCCCCTTCATCAGTCGACCACCTTGAACAGGCGGTCATAACGCAGGTTTGCCGGCCATTTCCAGACCTCGCGGAACGACGTGTCGTTGCCGAGCGAGAAGAAGATCAGGCTAGCCCGGCCCACCAGGTTCTCGGCCGGTACGAAGCCGACGTCGAAGCGGCTGTCGGCGGAATTGTCGCGGTTGTCGCCCATCATGAAATAGTGGCCGTCGGGGACGATGAACTCACGCGTGTTGTCGCCGCGCGAATCCGGAAACTGGTCGAGCGTGTCGTAGGAAACCCCGTCGTCCATCGTCTCACGGTAGACCGGCACATCGCCACCGGTGTCGTACTGGTCGTCGGCGCGGAATGCGCCGGCCGGAACGCGATCGACGGGCTTGTCGTTGACGTAGAGGATGCTGTTCCTCACCTGGATCCGGTCACCCGGGAGGCCGACGAGACGCTTGATGTAGTCGATGTCGGGATTCGGCGGAAAGCGGAAGACCACGATATCGCCGCGTTTTGGCTCGCTCGCGAAAATTCGCCCGTTAAAAAGGTCAGGCGAGAACGGCAGCGAGTACTTCGAATAGCCGTAGGCGAACTTGTTTACGAAAATGTAGTCGCCCACAAGCAGAGTCGGCATCATAGAACCCGACGGGATCGTAAAGGGCTGGAAGAAGACTGTTCGGATGACGACCGCCAAAAGCAGCGCCTGGATGATGACCTTGACATTCTCCCAGAGGCCGCTCTGCTTCGTTTCTGTCTTTTCTCGCACGCTGCTGTCTTCCTTTGTCATCCTGCTTCGGATGCCCGATACCTGCGCTTCAGGCTCCGTGCTGCGCGTCGCCACGCAATTCGATCGTATATGTTGCCGGAACTCTGCGCTTCAAGCGACCGCCGGTCCGTCTTTCAGCAGAATGCTCTAAACCGTTCCCTCCACCGGGGCAACGGGCAGCGCCTCGATAATCACGAAGGCTTGTGCGAGCGGGAAGTCGTCCGTGATCGTCAAGTGGATGGCAGCACGATGACCTGCGGGTAATATTTTCTGGAGCCGCTCGGCTGCGCCGCCGGTCAGTTGCATCGTCGGTTTCCCTCCGGGCATGTTGACGACGCCCATATCCTTCCAGAAGACCCCTTGAGCCAAGCCGGTGCCCAGTGCCTTCGAACAGGCCTCCTTGGCGGCGAAGCGCTTGGCATAGGAGGCGGCGCGGTTTTTGCGGCCGTCCGATTTTGCAATCTCTATGTCTGTGAAGCACCGATTGACAAAGCGTTCGCCAAAACGCTCGAGCGAGTTCTCTATTCGGCGGATATCGATGAGATCGCTGCCGATGCCGATGATCATGATGAGTGCCCGATCGTTTGGGAACGTGCGCGCCGACGCCGCTGTTGGAAAAAGCGCGCCGCCTGGTAGGCAAGCGGGTAGAAAACAAGCGCGCCGACGATGGCGAGCGGAAGTGAGCCGATGAGCATCGGTTTGACGACCGGTCCCCAGAGTTCCGCGAGTTCCAGGCGCTCGACCATATCGCCGATCTCAGCGCCGCTGACGGCTGCGCCATCCTGCGGCCCCGTCAGCACCCTGCCGATTTCGTAGGATGCCGTCAGGATGATCGGAATAGTGACCGGATTGGCGAGCGCCGTCGTGATAGCGGCCGCAAGCAGATTGCCGGAAAAAATCGACGCGAGGGCAACTGCCAGGAAGATGTGAAGGCCGAAGAACGGCGTAAACGATGATGCGGCGCCGGCCGCAACCCCGACCGCGATCGAGTGCGGAGACGACGACAGGCGCAGAATGCGCAGGGCAACGTAACGCAGCCCGCGCGAAAGGCCCTTGCGCGGCCACAACAGCGCGCGAAGCCTTTCGGAAATCGTAACCGGTTTTCTGCGCCTGAATAACATTATGCCGTCATGATCGCGTGTCGAAGCGGCCATGGGCACGCCCCAAAGCGCCTCCGCCCCGTTGTGGGCCGCAAGATAGGCGTCATGTCTGTCACAGGCAAGTCACGTGCGGCGCCGCGGAAATTTGCAACGGAGCTATTCGCTTGACGCATAGCTTATTGCGAAGTGCGTCCTGAAGGCAGCGCAACAAATCAGAAGCTGTTGCGGAACAGGCCACGATCGATCTGGCGCTGGCGGTATTCCAGGTCGATGCGATCGACGGAGCCGTTCAGATAGGCGACCTCACGCTCTTCAATGGTCGGAACGTGCAGGGCACGGGTAAGTTTCTTCAAGTGCTTGAACATGGCAAACCTCTTCGTTTACCTCCCGAGCGAAAGATAGATTAGCGACCGCTGCACCACCAGCGTCAGGATGAGGCGGCAGCCATGCAGGAGACGCATAACATGCGACGTTCCATCCTGTTACGTGCCCATTCCGTGGGCAGATGCATAGAGAACATACGTTCGGGACTCGGCATCCCAATTGTTGCGCCGCCGCGGACCGGCCTAGTCAGGGTTGCGAGGACCGCGCGCTGCTATTGCAGGTGCTGCACGGGCGCTGCCGAGCACCTCGTCCATGATGCGTTGGATGGTGCGCGCACAGCGCCCGCACTGGGCACTGCAGCCGAGACAGCCATAGACTCGGCTGGTCGAGCGCGTCCGCCCCGCCTCGACGGCGGAGCGGACATCCTGATCACTCAACACATTGCACGAACAGACGATCATGGCGCGACGGTTCTCGTTCGGCACTCACCCAACAAACGGTCAGTAGTCCCAGAAAACAGGTACCCAACGAAAGTGGTCGCCGTCGCCCGCCACGTGGCCGACGGACGGGAACGGCAGGTGAGTGGCCACCAGCAGCTCGCCGGTCGCCGCCAGCTCCCGCAAAAGACGGACCCGGACGCGGGCCGCCTCCTCGGGGTCGTGTTCGAAGCCGTTGTACCACTCGGGGTGTTCGAACCCGACCTGGAACACGAGGTCGCCGGCGAACGTCAGCCCGTCGCCGCCCGACGCCACGCGGACCACGCTGTGTCCGGGGGTGTGGCCGCCGGTGCGACGGACAACAACCCCCGGCGCCACCTCGGACTCCTCATCGAACAGCCGCAGCTGGCTCTGGTACTCTTTCACGAACCGCTTGGCCGCCGACCGAAGCGCGTCCGGGAACCCCGGCGGCATGGAGACGCGGGAGAAATCGGGCGTCTCCCAGAACTTGACCTCTGCGGCCGCCACGTGGATCCGCAGGTCCGGACGCAGTCGCTCCTTCATCCCGTCGACGAGCAGCCCGCCAATGTGGTCCATGTGCATGTGGGTAAGCACCACGTCGGTCACGGACGCAAGATCGATGCCGGCGGAATCCAGCCGCTTGATCAACTGCCCGGCCCGCGGCAAGTTCAAGTCCGGGTCGAACCCTAGCCCAGCGTCGACGAGTATGGTCTGGCTGCCGCTACGCACCACGACCACGTTCAGCGCCCAATCGTAAGCGTCCGGCGGCAGGAACATGTCGTCCAGCCAGGCCGCCCGGACGGCCGGGTCGACGTTGTGGGCCAACATCGCGGTTGGGAGCGGTAGCACCCCATCGCTGACCACCAGCACGTCAATCTCGCCGACCCGCACCGCATAGCGCGAAGGAACCAACTCTTCGGGTACCGTTCTACCCGGGTGTAAGGTGTTGTCCAAGCTCATGTTTGTCTCCTGCTGACCAATCGTACGGCGTTTTGCTTCTGCCTGCGACATGATGCGCTCCTGTCTTGCGTGATCGAGACGTGTCGGTCACGAGCCACGTCGCGGACTCTATGTTGAAGCGTGTTGGCGCACGAGCTACACCTGAGTATGGGGTAGCCTGTGCTCTCCATCGACCGCAGCAAAGATTTGATGGTGAAGAGGCTGGTATGAAAGAGTAGACGCTCTCGCCCGCGGAACGGTGCCCCGGCGCTCAGCGTTGACTCGAGGCCGCTCTGCGTCCTCGATATCCGCGACACTCTTGAGGTGCTCTTTCGAGCAGGAAAGATGCCAGGAGGAGCTGCTTCAACTACGTGGACCGCCTTACCCAAGGCCGTATCGGCCACCTCCGCCGCCGGCCCCCGTCGATCGGCATGCGCCGCAATCATGCAGTAGGGCGCGACTCAATGACACGAACCGCCAACCTCGCCGCTGAAGAATGGCGATGGCTGGTGGACCTCTCCTCGCAGTTTCCTGACGTGGCTATTCGAACAGCCGCTTGACCATGGAAATGCTCGGCAACTCTTTGAGTTGGGCGATCAGATGGTTCAACTGACGCAGATCCCAGACTTCCAGGTCAAATTGCAGCTCGCTGAAATCCGCCGCTACCCGTCCCATGGAGAGCGAACGGATGTTGACATCGGTCGTCGCGATCGCTTGGGCGATCTCCGCCAGGGTGCCGGGCTCGTTCAGCGCACTGACCGCGATCCTGGCTATGAACCGGCTGTTGTTCGCCTCGTCGAGATCCCAGCGCACATCGATCCAGCGCTCCGGCTCGTCATCGAACTTTTGCAGGATCGGCGACTGGATCGGATAGATGGTAATCCCCTTGTCGCGGTCCATGATACCGACGATGCGGTCGCCCGGAACAGCGCCAGCCGGACTGAAATGCACCTCGGCATTGCCGGAAAGCCCGCGGATCGGTAACGCTTCCGGCCCTTCGGCCTGTTGCGCATCAACCATCTCTTTCGTGCGGCCGGGAAGCTTGAAGACCATTCCTGCGGCGCTGCGCATATTGAACCAGCCATCATCTGCGCTGGGCTTTACCGTGACGCGCTCGTCCTGATGATCTGGGAATACGGCGCGCAGGACGTCGAGCGAGGACAGTTCGCCCCGCCCGACGGCGGCGATAGCGTCCTCGACTTCCTTCTGCCCGAGCCTGTGCAAGGCCGGCTTCAGCCCCTCGCGCGAAAAACTCTTGCCGGCGCGCTCGAAGGTCCGCTCCAGAATGCGGTAGCCGAGACCGGCATATTGCTTGCGGACGGCCGCCCGCGTCGCACGACGGATCGCAGCGCGCGCCTTGCCGGTGACCACGATTTCCTCCCACGCGGGCGGTGGCACCTGAATGCCGGAGCGGATGATCTCGACCTCGTCACCGTTGTTGAGGCGCGTGACCAAAGGCATGATGCGGCCGTTGATCTTGGCACCGACGCAGGTATCGCCGATATTCGTATGCACGGCATAGGCGAAATCGATCGGCGTGGCGCCACGCGGCAGGGCGATCAGCTGCCCCTTGGGTGTGAAACAGAATACCTGATCCTGGAACAGCTCGAGCTTCGTGTGTTCCAGGAACTCCTCGGGATTGTCGCCTTCCGCCAACGCTTCGATCGTGCGGCGAAGCCAGGAATAAGCGTTCGACGTCGGTGATCGCGGCGCATCCGCCGCCACGGCGTCGCGGTCCTTGTAGAGCGCGTGCGCGGCGATGCCGTATTCTGCGATATCGTGCATACGCTTCGTGCGGATCTGCAGCTCGATGCGCTGGCGCGACGGGCCGATGATCGTCGTGTGCAGCGATTGGTAGTCGTTCTGCTTCGGCGTCGAAATATAGTCCTTGAAGCGACCCGGGACGACACGCCAGCGCGTGTGCACGATGCCGAGCGCCCGGTAGCACGAGGGAATATCATCGACAATGATGCGGAAGCCCCAGACGTCCGACAGTTGCTCGAAAGAAAGCGATTTCGACTGCATCTTGCGAAAGACCGAATAGGGCTTCTTCTGACGCCCCTTGACCAGCGCCTCCTTCAGGCCCTCGGCCTGCAGCAGTTCGCTCAGTTCCTCCTCGATCTTCTTGATCAGGCCCTCGTTGCGCTCGGACAGTTCCTGCAGCCGCCTGGTGACCGTCTCGTAGGCCTCGGGGTTGATATGGCGGAAAGCGAGGTTCTCGAGCTCCTCGCGCATGTCCTGCATGCCCATGCGCCCGGCCAGCGGCGCATAGATGTCCATCGTCTCTTCGGAAATGCGTGCGCGCTTCTCCGGCGACATATGGTCAAGCGTGCGCATGTTGTGCAGCCGGTCGGCAAGCTTGACGAGCAGAACGCGGACGTCATCCGAGATGGCAAGCAAAAGTTTGCGCAGGTTTTCCGCCTGCTTCGCCTTTTTGGTGACGAGATCGAGCTTCTTGATCTTCGTCAGGCCCTCGACCAGCGCACCAATGTCTTCGCCGAAGAGATCGTCGATCTCCTGCCGTGTCGCGGTCGTGTCCTCGATCGTATCGTGCAGCAGGGCAACCGCGATCGTGGACTCGTCCAGATGCATTTCCGTAAGGATGGCCGCCACTTCGAGGGGATGAGAGATGTAAGGATCGCCGCTTGCCCGTTTCTGCTGGCCGTGCTTCTGCATGGCATAGACGTAAGCCTTGTTCAGCAAGGCTTCATTGACGTCGGGCTTGTATTTCTGCACGCGCTCAACGAGCTCGTATTGGCGCATCATCCGCTGGCGGCTCCGTGGGAAAAAGCAAACAAAAAAGTGCGCCAATCATAGGAGTGGCGCACTGCTTTGAAAACACGTCGGAACATGCGTTCCGGAGCGGATCTTAGTAGTCGTCGCTCTTTTCCGGAGGCACAAGACCTTCGATGCCCGCAAGCAGTTCCTCTTCGGACATGCGGTCGAATGTCAGGGCTTCCGGCTGATCTTCCTCTTCCGCCGCATCCGCGAAAGCGGCCGCCGCTTCCGGCTGGGTCAGCGAAGCCGGATCTGGCTCGGGCTCGTCCACCTCGACGTGCTTCTGCAGCGAGTGGATCAAGTCCTCCTTCAGGTCGCCGGGCGAAAGGGTCTCGTCAGCGATCTCGCGCAGCGCCACGACAGGGTTCTTATCGTTGTCGCGATCAACGGTGATAGCAGCACCCTGCGAAATCAGGCGCGCGCGGTGGCTGGCGAGCAAAACAAGTTCGAAACGGTTGTCGACTTTGTCAATGCAGTCTTCGACGGTGACGCGGGCCATAGCCTGTCCTTTGCAACTCAAAGCGCGGCGGCGTTGCCGCTGCACGGATTAAACGACCCGAGACCGGAACAGCCGTCGCTTGACGGCCTCATCAGCTCCGATTTCAGGAATTAGCCGCTCGGATACAATCAAAACAGCATAAGTTCAAGTTTTTCCTGCATTCGGTGCTCACATCAACCAATGACACATGATAGAATATGGCGTATTACGCGCCGCAACTGTGGCCACACATGCCGATTGCATTGCATGATGCAATGGTCGAATGTGCAGCAGCAATCGGAAATTGAAGTGTGGACGAACTGCAGCAACTGCTAAAACTAGCTATAGGCGCCGTGCGCTGCTTGGATTAATGCGTGGTATAACCTACATTATTTGCAATATCAGCAATTATTAATGTAATCCACCTATTTTCTGCGCACGCTTCCTTCGGGAGGTCGAAAATGCGCCGGGCATGAAAAGGAAATTACGATGTTCGATCCCCGCGAGAAAATCGCACTTTTCATAGACGGCGCCAATCTCTACGCCGCATCGAAAAGTCTCGGTTTCGACATCGACTATCGCAAGCTGCTGAAAGCGTTCCAGAAACGCGGATACCTGCTTCGGGCCTACTATTACACCGCGCTTATCGAAGACCAGGAATATTCGTCGATCCGTCCCTTGATCGACTGGCTGGACTACAATGGCTACAAAGTCATCACCAAGCCGGCCAAGGAATTCACCGACTCGCTCGGACGACGCAAGATCAAGGGCAACATGGATATCGAGCTGGCGATCGACGCCATGGAGCAGTCCGAAACAGTCGATCATCTCGTCATCTTCTCGGGCGACGGCGACTTCACCACGCTCGTCGAAGCACTGCAGCGCAAGGGCCGCAAGGTCTCGGTGGTCTCGACCATGTCGACCCAACCGCCCATGATCGCCGACGATCTGCGACGCCAGGCGGATCACTTCATCGACCTCGTCACACTTAGAAACGAGATCGGCCGGGAACCCTCGGAACGCACGCCGCGTGCGGTCGAGCCGGTCGCCGACGACGTCGAGCTCTAAGATCAGGAAATCCAGGCAGGGCCGGCGCGAGCGCCCCTCACCGACCAGTTCAGCCGCGCTCCTTGAGCAGGCGGTTCTTCTGCCGGTTCCAATCGCGTTCCTTGGAGGTCTCACGCTTGTCGTGCAGCTTCTTGCCCTTACCCAGTGCAAGCTCCAGCTTCGCCCGCCCGCGGTCATTGAAATAGATCCTGAGCGGGATCAGCGACATACCTTCGCGGTTGACGGCACCCTGCAGCCGGTTCACTTCCCGCTTCGACAACAGCAATTTGCGACGCCGCCGCGTTTCATGATTGAAGCGGTTGGCCTGCAAATATTCCGGCAGATAGGAGTTGATCAGCCAGATCTCGCCGCCTTCGTCGGTGGCGTAGGACTCCGAAATGTTGGCCTTTCCTTCACGCAGCGACTTGACCTCCGTGCCGGTCAGCACAAGACCGGCTTCGTAGGTATCGACGATCTCGTAGTTAAAGCGGGCCTTGCGGTTCTCCGCCACGACCTTCTTGACCGTGCTCTGGCTGCCTTTGGGGGCCATCAGTTCATCAATCCCGCATGCCGGAGCGCCGCATCGATCGCCGCTTCCGTGCCCGGCTCAAGCGTCGCCAGGAGCGGCGAACGAACGGCACGGCTCATCCGCCCCAGGCGATGCAGGGCATATTTTGCGCCGCAGAGGCCAGGCTCCATGAAAATAGCTTTGTGAAGCGGCATCAATTTGTCCTGATACTCGAGCGCCTTTGCGAATTCGCCGGCAAGTGTCGCTTCCTGAAATTCCGCGCAAAGGCGCGGCGCAACATTGGCGGTCACGGAAATGCAGCCAACACCGCCATGTGCGTTGAAGCCAAGGGCCGTCGCATCCTCCCCGGAGAGTTGCACGAACTCCTTGCCGCAGGCCATGCGTTGCTCGGAGACACGCTCGATCTTGCCGGTCGCATCCTTGACGCCGATGATCGTCGGATAAGCCTTTGCCAGCGCGGCCATGGTCTCGACACTCATGTCGACGACCGAACGACCGGGAATATTATAAATTACGATCGGCAGCTTCACGCTTTCGGCGATTGCTCCATAATGGGCAAAGAGACCCTTCTGCGTCGGCTTGTTGTAATAGGGCGTCACGACCAGAAGGGCGTCGGCGCCCGCCTTCTCGGCATGCTGTGCAAGCTCGATCGCTTCGGTCGTATTGTTGGAGCCGGCACCGGCAATGACGGGCACGCGGCCGGCCGCCGCTTCGACACAGAGTTCGACGACCTTCTTGTGTTCATCGTGAGACAAGGTCGGCGACTCCCCCGTGGTGCCCACCGGCACCAGGCCGTGGCTGCCCTCTTTTATCTGCCATTCCACATGCGCGACGAAACTATCCGCGTCCACCGAGCCAGTGGCGGTGAACGGTGTTACGAGTGCGGGAATGGAACCCTTGAACATGCACAACTCCTGACGGCCGCAAGGAGCAGGAAACTCCCACGCTTTGGCCGCAATCGACGGTTAAAAAACTGCCGCACCATAATCATGTGACGTGGTTGCGGCAAGCGTCGTGAAGACGCATTTCATGTCGGTTTCATCCAAGCGATAGCGCGAGAGGCGGTTCGGCCAGCTCGGAGCAATGCCGGAGCGGACCCCTTGAGAATACCGCACCCATGATTTGCGGCGATCGATAAATGCCGCTAACTTTTCGGCAGGCTGTCCGGCGGAGAATGAATGGGGAAACTCGGGGGCTCTTGATGCGCGGACCACTCCTTCTGCCTGTCGCAGCCATGGTCGGTGCCGTGATGCTGGCTTCCTCGGTTGCGGGGAGCGAGGCGCGGGCACCGGTACCGGCGAACAAGCCTGGCTCGGCCGGCAAAGCCGGACGGGTCGCGAGCAAGGACCTCACCAGCACAGTACCCGCGGCCGTCACGCCGATCGGCGCAGACTTGAAAACGGGCCTCGACGCGCTTTCCAATCGCCAGCCCGCCAAAGCAATCGCCGTTCGCGACGGCATGCCCTCCGGAACTCTGGAGCGCCACATCCTCACCTGGGCCATCGCCGTTTCTGGGCAGAAGGGCATTCCATCCTACGAAATCGCTGAGGCACAGAGGGAGCTTCAAGGCTGGCCCGGTCTGAAATCGCTGCGGCTGCATTCGGAAAGGGCGCTCTATCGGGAAAATCCGCCTGCAGCAGATGTGATCGCCGCCTTCGGAGCTACCCGGCCCGAAACCGCAGAGGGAGCGATCATCCTGGCGCGGGCGCTCGCGGCACAAGGGCAAGAGGCCGTCGCGGCAAGACATCTACGCGCCGTATGGTGGAAAGAGGCGCTCGATAAGGACACCGAAGCAAAGATCCTCTCGGAATTTTCCGGCCTGCTGACGACCGCCGATCACAAGCGCCGTATGGAGATGCTTCTCCATCGCGGCCGCATCGAGCAGGCGGGGCGCTTCGGCGACCTCGGTAAAGCGCAATCGCTATACCGCGCTTGGGCCGCGGTTATCCGTGGCACCGGCAATGCGGCATCGCTGATCGAGGCCGTCGACCCGTCGTGGCGGGACGACCCCGCCTTTCTGTTTGTCCGCATCGAGCATCTGCGCAAGCAGGAGAAATACCAGGAGGCGGCCAAGCTTCTCGCCCAAAGGCCGAGGGACAGCGACGCCCTCGTCAATCCGGGCGAATGGTGGATCGAGCAGCGCATCGTAAGCCGCGGACTGCTCGACGCGGGCGATTTCCGCGGCGCCTACCGCATCGCCGCCAATCACACGGCAACCGAAGCGGCGGATATTGTCGATGCCGAGTTTCATGCCGGCTGGTACGCACTCCGGGGCCTGGAAGATCCGGCAACTGCGGCAGGCCATTTCCAGAAGATCCTGGAGGCGTCGGGCCGACCGATCTCGGCCTCGCGCGCCTGGTACTGGCTCGGACGCGCCGCCGAAGCGGGGCGACCTGGCAATTCGAGCGAATATTTTGGCAACGCGGCGCGCTACTCGGGCACGTTCTACGGGCAACTTGCCGCAGCTAGGCTCGGCCGCCCGACGCTTGACGTAGGCTACCCCTCCCCGACGCCGGAGGATCGAACACGATTCGAAGGTCGCGAGGCCGTCCGGGCTATCGCCCGGCTCGACGCCGCAGGCCATGGCTGGCGTGCGGACAGTCTTTACCGGTCGCTCGCCGAAGAGCTGACCAGCCCCGGCGAACTCGCGATGCTTGCAGCGCGGGCGGAAAAGACCGGCAATCACCAACTTTCGCTGCAAGTTGGCAAAATCGCTTTCGCCCGCGGCATCGATGTCGCCGCACTCGCCTTTCCGGTCGGCGTCATCCCGTCCAGCGCCGATATCACCGGCGCCGGCAAGGCGCTTGCCTATGCGATTGCCCGGCAAGAAAGCGCCTTCAACCCTGCCGCCGTCTCCGCCGCCAATGCCCGCGGGCTACTGCAACTTCTGCCGGGAACGGCCAAGGGCATCGCAAGCCGCTTCGGCCTTGCGTATTCCAAGGACCGCCTGACGACCGATGCAGGCTACAATGCCACACTCGGGGCGCACTATCTCGGCGAGCAGATCAACAGTTTCGGCGGCTCCTACATCCTGACATTCATCGCTTACAATGCCGGCCCGGGCCGGGTGCCGGAATGGCTCGAGCGTTATGGCGACCCGCGCGGCAAGCCGATCGATGACGTGGTGGACTGGATCGAACGCATCCCCTTTCAAGAGACGCGCAACTATGTCCAGCGGGTGATGGAGAACTACCAGGTCTACAAGGCCCGGTTGGGAGAGCCCGCGGACATCGTCGCCGACTTGAGAACGGGGCGTCAATTGCCCTAAGCCCAGATGGTATCGGGCTTGTCGAGCAGAGCTTTTCGCGACGCAAACGCGGCGATCAAATGATCGTGATCGGCAATCGGAACACGGCACAAAATGCCATTTCAGCCATTTCCTTCCTAAAAGAATCCGTCTGTCTCGAAAGGAAATGGTGAAGCCAATGAAGACGTTAGCAATTGTCGCCCTGTCGCTGGCAACGGCGATGAGCAGCGTTCCGCCCGCAGAAGCATTTCCGATCGCTCCGGCAGTAAAGCCGCAAGCTGCGGACGTGCAGCTCGCGCAGTTCCCCTATGAGCGCGGTGAAGAACGGAAGAGTAGGCCCCGCTGCTGGGGTGTCAGCTGTCCACGGCGCGGTTACTACCGGCGCGGCTATGATCGTGGCCGTTACTATCGCCGTTACCATCGCGACTACGATGATGACAACGATTTCGGCGCATTCATCGGCGGCCTGGCGACCGGTGCGATCGTCGGTGGTCTGCTGAGCCAGCCTAGATATGCTGGCCCGAGATATTACGGCGGCGGCAGCGCCCATACCCGCTGGTGCTATGCGCGCTATCGGTCATATCGCGCGTGGGACAACACCTATCAGCCGTATGGCGGCCCGCGTCGCCCGTGCTACTCGCCCTACAGCTAAGGCATCGACGGTGGCAATCCGCGGCTCTTCGCACCGAGCAAAAGTGCGAAGAGGCGCGGCTTCGTAGAAAGATTTCAATCTTCGCATGACAACCCGTTGCGCCGGGTACAATCCGTCCTGGATTAAAGCCTTCACCCACTTGCCGTTGCGCATCCGGAAGCTACGATTTCATCTCCTCTCGACCGAACGGAGTAGTCATGGATCGGAGTGAATTTCGCGAGCATCTCTTTCGGGTACAGGACGGCTTGCAGCTCTATGCCAGATCCTACGGCGACCTGCGGCATGGACGGATCCCAGTCGTCTGCCTCCCCGGCCTTACACGCAACAGCCGCGACTTCCACGAGCTCGCGGGCTTTCTCGCCTCCCCTCCAGGAGGCGGACATTTCATCCTCTCTCTTGATTCCCGCGGGCGCGGCGGCTCGGAGCGCGATGACGACAAGACTCGCTACACGATCGCGGCGGAAACCGCGGACCTCATCGCCGCCTGCGGCCATTTTGGTATCGAGAAGGCGACCTTCATCGGCACGTCGCGCGGCGGCTTGATCCTGCATCATCTCATCGGCCTGG
Source organism: Sinorhizobium garamanticum (assembly GCF_029892065.1). NCBI lineage: Bacteria > Pseudomonadati > Pseudomonadota > Alphaproteobacteria > Hyphomicrobiales > Rhizobiaceae > Sinorhizobium > Sinorhizobium garamanticum. The sequence goes on from NZ_CP120373.1 coordinate 68,332, forward strand.
CCCCCGCCTTGATCGCAGGCGTCATTCTCAACGACATCGGCCCCGTCATCGAAATCCAGGGACTGCTGCGAATCAGGGACTATCTCAACGCAACCACACGACCGGCGAGCTGGACCGCGGCACCTCGCTACCTGCAGTCCGTGCATGGGGATGATTTTCCGATCCTTCGCGAGCACGATTGGCGGGAGATGGCACAAGCGATCTATCGCGACGAAGGCGGCATTCCGGTCGCCGACTTCGATCCGGCGATCGCAGCACAGCTGCAAGCGCTTACGGCCGATACGCCACTGCCGGATCTTTGGCCGCAATTCGACGCCTTCGCCGGCTTGCCGATGATGGTCGTTCGTGGGGAGCGTTCCAGGCTACTGTCGGAAGCCACGGTCGAGAAGATGAAGCGTAGGCATCCGAACCTCGCGGCCGTGACAGCGGTCGGACAAGGCCACGCACCGCTTCTGCACCTCGATGGCCCGAGACAGGCTATAGCGGCCTTTCTCCAACAGTAGACGTTGGCGCGCGACAGCCGCGCAGAAGCGTCTCTTCCGCGAGGAAACCGTCCGAAACGGAAAAAGCCCGGCTCTTGAGCCGGGCTTTCCCTAACTGACCGAGGTCAGGTCAGATTAGAAGTCACGCTGGAAGCGGAGGAAGCCGAAGACTTCGTCGTCGCCGTTGTCCTGATCTTCGTACTGAACCGACAGACGGGTCGCAAGACCTTCGGTGATCTGGTAGTCAACCGTACCACCAACGCGCCATGCATCGTCGCCGCCGAAGTCGGTGAGCGAGCCTTCAGACAGGTTGCCGAAGTACTGAGCGCCGGGGGTGAGTGCGAGCTTGTCGTTGATGTTCCAACGGTACGAAGCAGCAACCGTCCACTCGGAACGTTCCCAGTAAGCGTTCGGGTTGGATGCCCAGATACCAGCGAGCTGGAAGACGCCCGGGCCAAGGTCAGCCGAAAGCAAGCCGCGGATCGCGCCTTCTTCGAGTTCGGTGTCGAAGCCGCCGAGCAGGTCGAAGCTTACGCCGCCGAGCGTAGCGGAAACGATACCGGCAACGCCGACGCCGTTGTCCTTGGTGGAGGTGCCTTCGAGTTCGTCGACCGAGATACCGGCCTGGAACGTGCCACCGTCATAGAGGTAAGCGAGCGAGTTGAATTCGGTGAAGTTGCCGAGCGAGTCGGTTTCACCGTTCAGACCCTTATCCCACCAGCTGTAGAAGAAGCCGGCCTTGAAGCCGCCGAGCTGGATGTAGGCTTCGTCGACGTCGATGAAGCTGTCGCCTTCGTCGGTGTCGTTGTCGGCGTTGAACTCAGCAGCAAAGAAGCCGGTGAGCGTGCCGAACTCGGTGTCGCTCTTGGCATCGGTCGAGATGTAAGCGCGGGAGAACATATCCCAGTCAGACGTACCGTTGCCGGAGTCGAAACGGCTGGTTACCTCGTCACGGCCGAACGAGCCCTGAACGCGGATGAAGCCGCCGATCTTAAGGCAGGTTTCGGTGCCCGGGATGTAGAAGTAGCCCGTGCCGAAAGCGTCGCAAACGCGAACGTATTCCATGGGCTCCGGCTCGGCGGCGACGATTGCGTCGGCTGCCTGAGCGCCGGATACTGCTGCGAGAGCAGCAGCGGAGCCGAGAAGAAGGCTCTTGATGTTCATTTCTGACCTCCAGTCAAAAGTTTCAAACGGGTCTGGGTTTCTTTGCTGAACGACAGCGTTCCCTGCCCCATCCCCAACGTTCAAGAAGTCGGACGATCAACCGCCCTTGCTTCCGGAGTTGAAAATACAAAACCGGGTGGGGCACGCAACGTCCAACTTGCCAGATCACCTGCTTTGCGCTGCCCTTCCCTGATCCCTGTTGCTGAAACGACACAAAATCGCCTCATCCCACCCGAGGAAATTAACAAAGGGTTAAGAAAATCCTTTAGCGACGGGGGGTTAGCATAATGGAGCAGCGAACGTTCTGTTTCAGAAAGGGGCAGAAAATGGCCGAAAACTGGGGGAAAACCGGGCATCGGTGGCCCGCCTTGCTGTCTTCTCACAAACAAGACGCCACGCAAACGGCGTCTGGTGGAATGGCGACGGGGAGATTTTTTGCCGATTCACAAGAGAATCAACGCACTGGATTCGCGAATCCCTCAAAGCCTGCTGACTATCCTGGGAATCGGACTCGTCGTCGCCAGGGGGAACCATGAGAGGGAAAGGATGGGACAGGCGGGCATGATTCTGCATATGCGCAGAAAGCGCAGTTGCAGAAGTCGCTATCAAAGAATGGAAGATCCGCGGGCAGCTACAATCGGGCAATCAAAAATGGCGGAGAAGAAGGGATTCGAACCCTCGATACCGTTTCCGGTATACTCCCTTAGCAGGGGAGCGCCTTCGACCACTCGGCCACCTCTCCGTTACGGCCTGACTAGTGTCACCGCGCCATCAATGCAAGATTTTTTTGTCAGATTTCGGGAAATCACACGATTTTCATCCGCTGGCGATGCGTCGGGCGGTGCTTCTGTCGGCGATGTGCATTGCGGCCGGAAGTGCTCACGCAGGCCGTCGCCCTAAGAAACAGATGATTTGCCAACGAAACGATGTCGGGCTTCGCGATGATCCGGACATTCGCAATAGCCGTCTTCGCAAGGCCGAAGCAAGTCCACTTGCGGAAGATAGCCGCCACCCTGTCGAGCGGCGGCGATTCCCGCCGAGGTGAACCCATCCGTGGATAGAGGAAACGGCATTTTCGGAGGCTGCGATGTCGATGATCATGCATGTCGCGCAAGTAAAGCCCGGCCAGACCGCGGCCGTGTACCAACATTATTTCATCGAGCGCCCGTGCCGCATCCTTGTCATCGGCAAGCAACTGAAGGCGAAGACCAAGTATCAATGCCTGCTTCGGCATATCTCTATTGGCGGCGCAATGCTCGACGTCAATGCCGCGATCATGCTGCCGAAGCACTTCTTTCTGGAGATCGACGGCTTTAAGGAGGAGATCGGCTGCGCCGAGGTCCATCGCAGCGGCACGGAGCTCGGCGTGCGCTTCAACATGCTACTTGCCCAAGACTTCCTGCGCCGGCTGATCCGTTTGCAGTTTTCCAGCGGCGGGCTTTAGAGGCGGCTGCGTCGGCGCTTAAATAAAGCGAGCTCATTAGATTCTTATCGATTGCTTTCAAGGGATTGCAAGTTTCCCACTGGAGACTGTTGAGGAAGCCTTCCTGCCATGTAGGCTTTGGACGGCACCGGCAAATGACTTGTCCGGACTTCGTGGAATCACAATCGCCGCTTCATGCGGCGCTTCCGGAGTATGACGCATGCTGCAGTCGACCATGTACTCGCTCGTCCCCTCGCCGCTCTACGAGCGCAAGTATGAGCGCTTTTCGATAGGCCAGGCTGGCACGCTGATGTCGGTGCGACCGGCTCTTGGCGGCGTCTCCATACGCGCCTGCAAAATGATCGATATCTCCCGAGGCGGCGCGAGCTTTTCCGTGACCACGACAATCGGGTTGTCGCAGCACTACTATCTCCATATCGTCGGTACGAAATTTAGAATCGGCTGCGCCGAGGTCTACCGCAAGGGAGAGCGCGTCGGCGTGCAATTCATCAAGATGCTCGACGAGGCATTCCTGCACGAAATCGTGCGCCACGAATTTTTCACCGGACAGAGCAAGAAGGCTCCGTCCAACCTGCCAACGGCCTCGCGTCGTCCTGCATCAGTCAACTGGGGCTTTGTCGAGTGACGCACTGATCGAGAGCTGCGGCAGGTCGGTCTTCTCCGCAAAATCGATTCCGATTCTTGCACATATGCGATAAGTTCCGCGCGATTTGTTCCACGGGGTCCAGCTTCTCGCATGTCCGCATTCACCCGCTTCACACCGCTTATCCAGTCTTTGCCAGCAACCATTCCCTTCGTCGGGCCTGAAGCGATCGAGCGCCAGCGCGGCCGCAAGGTTGCCGCGCGCATCGGCGCCAACGAAAGCGGATTCGGCCCGGCAAATTCGGTGCTGCTCGCCATGCAGCAAGCGGCCGGAGAAACCTGGAAATATGCCGATCCGGAAAATTACGAACTTAAACAGGCCCTCGCAGGGCATCTGGGAATTTCTCCCGCCAACATCGCGATCGGCGAAGGCATCGACGGCTTGCTCGGCCAGATCGTCCGCCTTGTCATCGAGCCCGGCATGCCGGTGGTGACGTCGTTCGGTGCCTACCCGACGTTCAACTACCATGTCGCCGGGCACGGCGGGCGCCTGGTTACCGTCCCTTATGCCGACGATCGAGAAGACCTCGACGGATTGCTTGCCGCCGTCAAGCGCGAGAACGCACCGCTCGTCTACTTCGCGAACCCCGACAACCCGATGGGGAGCTGGTGGCCCGCCGAAAGAATCGTCGAATTCGCAAAAGCCCTGCCGGAAACGACGCTCCTCGTCCTTGACGAAGCCTACAGCGAAACGGCGCCGCCAGAGTCGATACCGGCGATCGACAGCTTGATCGACAAGCCGAACGTCATACGCACGCGCACTTTTTCCAAGGCCTATGGACTCGCCGGGGCGCGCGTCGGTTACGCGCTTGCAACGCCCGGCACGGCCGTGGCGTTCGACAAGATTCGCAATCATTTCGGGATGAACCGTGTCGGCGCCGCCGCAGCGATTGCTGCCCTTGCTGACCAGCGTTATCTCCAGGAAGTCGTCGTGAAAATAGCGGCGTCGCGCGACCGAATCTCTCAGATTGCGCGCGACAGCGGGCTCCAGCCATTGCCATCGGCCACAAATTTCGTCGCCATCGACTGCGGACGGGACGCGTTCCATGCGCGGGCGATCGTCGACCGGCTGATGAGCGACCACGGTGTTTTCATCCGCATGCCGGGCGTTGCCCCGCTCAATCGCTGCATTCGGATCAGCACCGGACCCGAAGCTGAAATGGACCTGCTCGAAACAGCTCTGCCCGCCGTTCTCAGGATTCTCGCGGCAGCTACCTGACGCTGCAGCCGCGCGTCTCGTCAGACGCGCAAAGGATGCGAGTTTCAGTGTACCGTCATCCATTCGCGTGCGGCACGCAACGCGGCGGCAAGATCGGTCTTGCTCATCGTTGCCGCAAGGTCGGCGCGCAAGTCCGCAGCGCGGTCGGATCCCTTGATGGCGGCAATGTTAAGCCACTTGTGGGCAGCGACGAGATCGACCGGACGGCCACGGCCCGTCGCATAGGCCAGGCCCATTTCACAAAGCGCGTCCGCGCGGTTTTCGCCACCCATGGCGGCGTCCGAAGCGATTTGCATGTCAAAGCGTGCCATTGTCTTGTCCCTGTCTTGCCTGGTTGATCCGGCTGAAGCGGCCCGCCGTCCCGGGCGGACCTTGCTCCAGATCAGCATTCATTTGGTCCCTGTTCAGTCGCGCCTCTTTGCGGGCTTTCCAAAAGTGCACCGTCTTTTGCAGTGTCGCTTTCGGCGGTCCGGCGGGTTGTTCTCTCCGCTCGTCTTACGGGTTCGAGTATGCCCAACGGCCTTCAACGCTCGCTTAAAATGCATGCTTAATTTGACGCAAACAAAGTTCAAACGCTTGGTAAACTTGAGTTTTCATTAAGCATCGGATCGCCTGGAACAGCGCGCATTTGTCTCAAAATTTACGAAATATTCAGCCGCGGATTTTCAACCAATTGCTAACCATACAATCAGCATCGACCGACCACACATCGATTTTTGTTGCCTCTCGCAGGGCTCCGGAGGACTGGGAAACCAGCGGACCGATGGGGCTGCACATATTTACCTTTACGTGCGCGTAAGATACGTTCACCCCAGGCGGTGGAAGACCGCTTTACATGAGGAGTCGCAGTCGAGTCGGTACACGATACTATGCCGGCCGGCATTCTTATTGGAGGAATTGAATGATTCGCACATTGCTCATCGCGTCGGCCATTGCCTGCAGCACCGCGGCCTCGGTCCTTGCAGCAGAACCGATCGTCGGCAATTGGAAGACAGCGAGCGGCGCCACGGCCGAAATCGCGCCATGCGGCGGCGCTTACTGCATCACTTTGAAAACCGGGAAGCACGCGGGCAAGCGCATCGGCAATCTCGCCGGAACCGACGGCAGCTATAGCGGCGAAATCACCGATCCGGAAAGCGACAAGACCTATAGCGGTTCGGGCGCCATCAACGGCAATTCGCTGAAGATGAAAGGCTGCGTGCTGCGGGTGCTTTGCAAATCGCAGACCTGGACGCGGCTTTAGGTCTCGCCAGGCTCCGAGAAGGGAACTGCCGGGTCCTCTGCCGAAGGGCAACCCGGCGGTGTCTCCGAGACAAAATCCAATCACGCGACAGAACGATTTTGTTTGGGCCTGAAATGCCCTACAGCGCCGCGCGTCTTTTGAGACGCACAGAGGTCGCTTTCGCACTTTGAATCGCTGCATGATTCCTCAAATCGATTCCGATTCGTAGAATCATGCAGTAGAAGCGACTCGCAATCTGATGTGGTCTCATGAGGATTTCGAGCATTCCCCGGTATCCGTCAGCATCAGAGATTTGAATAGAGAATTGAGCATGCTGAGGAGCGTCGATGGAAGCAAAAGCTGTTGAGGCGATACTTTCCGAATATGAAGCGGTGGCGCTGATCGCCAACAGTGAAAGTGTAGACATCGGTGCGGTCTTGCGCGCCCTTCCGGAGCGAACGCTGTATGTCTTTTTCAACGGCTGCGCAAAAGTGCTGGCCCGCCCGTTCGAGAAGGACGCCATACTTTGTCAGCGCCTCATCAGCGCCGGCACGCGCTTCCTGACTTCACAGAAACACGTGGACCGGGCACGTGCACTCTTCTCGCGGCCCCTGAAGGCTGAGGTTGGCGTTCTTGCAGAGCGCGGAGCACTGGAAGGAACGCCTCATATAGCGGCACCGCGCAAGAGCTCGCTCGTGCAATATACGTTGGATTTCGACTATGAGTTCGGCTCGCTGTACACGGTCGGACGCATGCCGACGACCGGTTTTGCCGTTGCCCTATGGCTGATCGAGAAGGCGCCGCATGCAAACGTCTTCCTCTGTGGGTTCACCGGCGCCGCGGGACCCCGATTCGACATTTATGTGGAGCATGACTGGACCTTCGAACAAATCATGCTGCGGTGCTATGTGAAGCGAGGCCGCATTCAATTCTTCGAAGAGAGCGTCAGCAAGCCCGCTGGCGCCCTGGAGCGCATCTGCGCCCATTTTCCGGATTTCAGCGAAGCGACAATAGCGCTAATTGCATCCAACGTTCTCGCAAACCGCCACACGGCTGTGGAACGCCAGGTCGCGAAACTTTGGGCGACGACAAAGTTGCAGCGCCGGATCCGAGCGTTTTTCAAGCGCCTTAGGCTTAGGTACGGCGAACGTTGACGGTTTGAACCCTTAGTCCAGTCGGCGCCTTCCCTGATCTCTTGCAAACGCGGGAGCGATTCCAAACACTTTTGACACCATTCACACGGCGCACTCGAGCGGGATGAGGAAAAAGTGTGCGCGGCTTTCCGCCCGCATCCCGCTCTAACTCATTAGAATCGATCACTTATGACTACAGTCGATTGACCTAAAATCATCGTGATCTAACGTGCCCGTTGGCCAAACAGGATTTTCTGCGCCTCCTCGTCCTCGGCGAGACTCTTCTGACGGGCGCGCTCTTCCTTGCCCACTTCGATCGCCTTCTGAACGGCAGGCCGCGCAAGCACCGCGTCGAACCAGCGCTTCAGATGCGGGAAGTCATTCAGATCCTGCCCCTGATTCTCGTGCGGGATCACCCAGCCGATACAGGCCATGTCGGCAATCGAGTAGTCGCCAGCCAGGAACGGCCGGTCGGCGAGGCGCTTGTTCATCACGCCATAGAGACGGTTGGCCTCGTTGGTATAGCGATTGATCGCGTATTCGATCTTTTCGGGCGCGTATTGGCGGAAATGATGCGCCTGTCCCGCCATGGGACCGAGGCCGCCCATCTGCCAGAAGAGCCATTGATCGACTTCGACACGGGATCGCTCGTCGGCAGGATAGAACTTCCCGTATTTGCGCCCGAGATATTGCAGGATCGCCCCCGACTCGAAGACCGAGATCGGCTGACCGCCCGGGCCATCAGGATCGATGATCGCCGGCATTCTGTTATTGGGTGCGATCTTCAGGAAATCCGGAGCGAACTGTTCGCCGCGCCCGATATTGATGTATTTGACCACGTAGGGAACGCCGAGTTCCTCCAACATGATCGTGATTTTCCACCCGTTTGGGGTCGGCCAGTAATAAAGCTCGATCGGAGCAGTCATCCTGTTTCTCCTGAGGTTGCAAGAGTTAAGACGTAGGCGCGCCCGCTGCCGCCGACAAGACGACAGCGCCATGCGTCTTTTCAGACGCACAAAGGTCGCTGCAGCACTTTGAATTGCTGCATGTTTTTTCCCTAAATCGGCTCCGATCCAAGCAAACATCCCGCGCACCATTTACGAAGATGAACCGGAGATGAACGGACATCTCAGCATCAATTCAGTTTGGTTGTGAGAAAACACAATCAATCGATTTTAACGTGCCTCCAACCAACGGACAGAACCATGGATATTCTCGCTCGGCGCCTCACCATCATCAGCGTGCTGATGGTTGTCTTCGCTATGACGCTCGCTGCCGCGGTCAGTGCCGATACGCAGCGCCGCCGCCAAAGCACCTATCTCGGCTCGCTGACCGACTGCACCGCCCACACGGCCCAATATTGCCAGGCCAAACTCTAGCTTCTTGAATCTACACAATTCCGGACGGAAAATCGTTGCTCACTTTTTCCTGGAATTGCTCCAAGGGAACCGAAAAATGGCCGCTCTCGCCACTTCCGCCATTCTCTCGCTCCGGGTCCTCATACTCACGAGCCTGCTGATGGCGCCGATCGGGGCGATCGCCTACACCAAGGCCGCGAGCCTCGGCATCGGCAAGAACGGTGCCGGCTTCGTCCTCTTCGTGACGCTTCAGCGTCAGGCGATGAGCTGACATCCGGGCTCTCGACCCGCTGCCTCTTGCACCCGGACTGAAATCCCGATCCCTTCCCAATGAAAGGATTCGGAACCATGCCAGCATTCGCAATCTATCTCGCCGCAGCACTTGCCGAAATCGCCGGATGCTTTGCCTTCTGGGCATGGCTCAAACTTGGCAAATCCGTCTGGTGGCTTGTGCCCGGCATGGGGTCGCTCGCGCTATTTGCCTAGCTCCTGACGATGATCGATTCGGCCGCCGCAGGCCGCGCCTATGCCGCCTATGGTGGCGTCTATATCGCCGCTTCGCTCGCCTGGCTCTGGCTGGCAGAGGGTGTGCGCCCGGACCGCTGGGACGTGACCGGCGTCGCGGTGACGCTCGCCGGCAGCGCGATCATACTCGCCGGTCCGCGCTGACTCCAGCAAGCGAGAACGGGAAGATCAGGCGTTTCGGATTCAATCGGCGTTCGATTCCAGATAGTTAAAGCAAGGCCATGGCGGAAAACGGCTCCACAATTTTCCGACTCCGGCTCCATCTTGTCGTTTGCTTGTCAGGAGCCGCTGCCTATAATGCGACATGAACAAACGAATCTCTTCAAACTCCGTTCTCTCCACCGCAACCCCTGAACCATTCGAGCCGCACCTCTTCGAGGATCCGGCCGAGGCTGTCGATTGCCTGGAGGCCATTTACGAACGCAACACCCGCTTCCTCCGCGAGGCGTTCGAAGGGCTTGGAAAGAGCGATGCGCCGCTCACCCGGTTCCGTGCCTGCTATCCGCAGGTTAGCATCGAGACGAGTAGTTTCGGCCACGTCGATTCCAGGCTTTCGTTCGGCTATGTCAGTGCGCCCGGAGTCTACACGACCACGATCACCCGACCAAAGCTCTTTCGCCACTATTTGAAGGAGCAACTCGGACACCTGATGCGCAACCACGGCGTGGGTGTCACCGTATCCGAATCGTCGACCCCGATACCGTTGCATTTCGCCTTCGGCGAGGGCGCTCATGTCGAGGCATCGGCTGCCGAGACCATCGACATTCCGCTACGCGACCTGTTCGACGCGCCTGACCTGACGACGACCGACGACGAAATCGCCAACGGGTCCTATGAGCCGGGCCCCGGCGAACCCTCGCCGCTTGCCCCGTTCACCGCGCAGCGCATCGATTATTCGCTGGCCCGCCTCAGCCACTACACGGCGAGCAGCCCCACGCATTTCCAAAACTTCGTTCTCTTCACGAACTATCAGTTTTATGTCGACGAGTTTTGCGCCTGGGCCCGTAAACAGATGGCAGAGGGCGGCAACGGTTACACCGCTTTCGTCGAGCCCGGCAACATCGTGACACCCGCAGGTGCCGACAGGCCGGATGCCGACTATACCCCCGGCCGCCTGCCCCAGATGCCAGCCTACCACCTGAAGAAGAAGGGGCACGGCGGCATCAGCATGGTCAACATCGGTGTCGGTCCGTCCAACGCCAAGACGATTACCGACCATATCGCCGTCCTGCGCCCGCATGTCTGGCTGATGCTCGGTCACTGCGCCGGCCTCAGGAACAGCCAGCGTCTCGGCGACTATGTTCTGGCGCATGCCTATATGCGCGAGGACCACGTGCTCGACGACGATCTGCCGGTCTGGATTCCGCTGCCGGCGCTCGCGGAAGTGCAGGTTGCGTTGCAGGACGCCGTGGCCGAGGTGACCGGCTACAAAGGCTACGACCTCAAGCAGATCATGCGCACGGGCACGGTCGCCACGATCGATAACCGCAACTGGGAACTGCGCGACCAGCGCGGCCCGGTCAAGCGTCTGTCTCAAGCGCGCGCAATCGCGCTCGACATGGAGTCGGCAACGATCGCGGCCAACGGCTTCCGTTTCCGTGTGCCTTACGGCACGCTGCTGTGCGTATCGGACAAACCGCTGCACGGCGAATTGAAGCTGCCCGGCATGGCGAGCGCCTTTTACCGGACGCAGATCAGCCAGCATCTGAAGATCGGCATCCTGGCCTTGCAGAAGCTCGCGGCTATGCCGCCGGAGAAATTACATTCGCGCAAGCTCAGAAGCTTCTACGAAACCTCGTTCCAGTAGATCACGATTTTCGCCGCAACAGGAGTGAAAGCATCGTGCCGGCGACGGCCGACACGATGACGAGCAGGTGCGCGTTGACGCTGGCCCGGCCGAGTAGTTCCAAGGCGGCGTGATCGCCCAGCGCTCCGAAGGAGATCGCTCCGGCGGCAATCGCCGCCGGATAGGTGCCTGCCCCCGCCGGGGCATGGACCGGCAGGACCGAGGAGAGCTCGCCGCCAAGGGCACCGCCGAAGCAGGCGGCAAGCGGCGCCACTCCCATGATAGCAAGCACCCAGGCAAGAACCACGACCTTGACGCCCCAGTTGAGCATGGTCATCGCCCATGCGCGCAGGAAGCCAGGGATGTGGTCCGGCAGGCCCGCTTCCACCTCGTCGACCACGGTCGCAAGTTTCGCTGGCGCCAGGCGGTGCACAAGCGTGAGAACCTTTCCCTTCAGGAGAAAGAATGCGAGCGGTGAAAGGAAGGCGAGTGTCCAGGCGAGCCAGGCGATCAATGCATCGCCGCTTTCGATCACGAGGCCAATCGCGGCGACCGTCAGCAAGGCATGCAGATCGAGCAGCCGCATGACGAGCAGCGCCGACGTACCATGCACGAGCGGCACCCCGAATTCGGAGCGCATCAGCAGGGGAAAGCTCGTTTCACCGGCCCGAAACGGCAACATGATGTTGAGCAGATTGTGGACCTGCGTGACGCGAAACAGAGGCAGGAACCGCCCTGCGGCATGCTCCGGGAAATAATCGTAGATGCGAAAGCAGCGAATGAAGTAGGTGGAGATCAAGAGGGCGAGTGCGGCAAGCACCGACCATATCCCGATTTCGGCCCACTGGCGCATCAGGGTCGACCAGCCCCAGAACCACTCGACAAAGATCGCGTAAGCCGCGATCGCGGCCACGGAAATCAGCACCATGCGGTTGCGCGCAAGCCACGATCGCTGACTGAACTGCCAGTCCGAATTCATCCGATGCCGATTTCCTGTGCTGAACCACACGATTCGACGTTGGTTATCACCGTTAACTGTGCAAGAAAACCTGCGACAGTACGCCGGAGATCAACCTTGAGTCACACTGAAGAACCCATGGCGGCTCTTGCCGATAAAATCGAGGTCATCGAGCTGTCAGTCGTTGTCCCCGTGTTCAACGAAGAGGACAGCGTCGGGCCACTGGTTGCGCGTATTCGTGACGCATTGGCCGGCTTCACCAAGCCGTGGGAACTGATCCTTGTGGATGACGGCAGTACCGATGGTACTCTTGCCAACGCCCGCGCCGAACTTTTTCGTGCGGACTTGAGCCTGAAGATCATCGAACTGCAGAAGAATTTCGGTCAGACCGCCGCCATGCAGGCCGGTATCGATGCCGCGTCCGGACGATTGATCGCGACCCTCGACGGCGACCTGCAGAATGACCCCAATGACATTCCGCGCATGGTCGAGGCGATCGAAGAACGCAAACTAGACCTGCTCGTCGGATGGAGAAAGAACCGCCGAGACGGTCTGCTGCTCAGGAAAATTCCTTCCTGGTGCGCCAACCGGCTCATCGGCAAGATCACCGGCGTCAGGCTCCACGACTATGGTTGCAGCCTCAAGGTTTATCGCGCGTCGATCATCAAGCAAGTCAAGCTGATGGGCGAAATGCACCGCTTCATCCCTGCGTGGGTGGCCGGTGTCGTGCCCAGCAGCCGGATCGGCGAGATGCCGGTTACCCATCACGCCCGCCACTTCGGTGCGTCGAAATACGGGCTCTCGCGCACGTTCCGCGTTATTCTCGATCTCTTGGCCGTGCTCTTCTTCATGCGCTACAAAGCGCGTCCCGGCCATTTTTTCGGATCCATCGGGCTTGCGACCGGCGGCTTGAGCGCACTCATCCTCTTCTATCTGGCCATCGACAAGTTCATTCTCGGCAACGACATCGGCACCCGCCCAATGCTGACCGTCGGCGTGATGCTGTTTCTGTCTTCGATCCAGCTCATCACCACCGGCATCCTTTCGGAAATGATGGCCCGCGCCTACTTCCGCGACGACGAGACGACAAGCTATATCGTGCGCCAAGTCTTCGAAAAGGAAGAGCCGCATGCTTGAAGCCCTCGATCGACGCCCCAATGCGGCCTTCGTCGCGCTGGCGGGTTATTTCCTGTTGTGCATCGTCTTGCGTCTTGCCGTGTCGAACTCTCTGGAGATCGACGAGGCTGGCGTGGCACTCCAGTCACAGTTCCTGCAACTGGGATATGGGCCGCAGCCCCCTTTTTATAACTGGCTGCAATACGGTCTGGCGCAATCGATCGGCACGTCGCTTGCGACGCTGTCCGTTCTCAAGAACAGTCTCCTGTTTTTCTCCTGCCTTTTTTACGGTCTAGCGGCACGCCTTGTCCTCAGTAACTGGCGCCTTTCGGCGATGGCTATGCTTGGCGTACTGACGCTGCCGCCTGTATTCCTGCTGGCGCAGCGCGATCTCTCGCACACAGTCGCCGCGCTCTTCACGGTGTCGCTCTTTGTTTACGGCTTCCTGAGAACGCTCACACGGCCCACCTTGTTCTCATACGTGCTGACAGGAATCGCTGTCGGCACCGGCATAATCTCGAAGTACAACTTCGTGTTGATCCCGATCTCGGCGATAATAGCGGTCCTGCCGGAGCGCGACTTGCGAACTCGCATCTTCGATTGGCGGATCCTGCCGGCGATCGCGATCGCCGGCCTCATCGTTCTGCCCCACAGCTACTGGCTCTTGCAAAATCTCGGTTTCGCTTCGGGCGGTACCTTGAACGAGATGAGGGAACATGAGGCGCAGGGGCGTTTGATGCAGGCCTTGCGCGGAACCTACGCACTCGGATCAGCGATCATCGGCGGCGGCCTCGTTCCTGCGCTTGTGTTCGGCCTTGTCTTTCGCGGCAAGGCGCGGGTGATCTGGCAGGCGGAAAGCCAGTGGAGCCGGATCGTGGGACGGATGATCGCGATCTGCCTGCTTGCGGTGCTGCTCATCGTGCTGGGTGTCGCAGCAACGCATATACGCGAAAAATGGCTTGTTCTCTATCTCATGCTTGTTCCGCTTTATCTTTGCCTCAAAATCGAAGCGGCGAAGATCGATCTCACCCACGCGTTCAGGCGCTTCTTCCTATTGGTGGCTTTTCTCGCACTGACTGCACTCGCCATCGTGTCGGCGCGCGCGATCGTGCGGCCATGGTTCGGCGACTATTCAAGGCTGAATATCCCCTATGGCGCCTTCGTCGAAGCGGTTACTCAGGCGGAGGGCGGGCAGCCGGCGCTCGTGGTTACCAATGACAAGCAGATTGCGGGAAATCTTCGCACGCAGCTCAGCGCCGCGCTGGTCACCATGCCTAAGCTCAATAAGCTTCCGGTCGACATGACGAAGAGGCCGCTTCTGGTTGTCTGGCACGACGACACAGCCCAGGAGGCGCCCATTCCCGACCTTCTGAAGGACACGCTCAAGGCTTCCACCATCCCGGAGACGGCGATGACGCCGCGCCACCTCGCCCTCCCCTACATTTATGGGGCCGGCTCGGATCGTTACGCCTTCAGCTATATCTGGATCGCGGAGTGAGACTGCCGCAGTGGGGCGCTACTAAAGCACGTCGCATTCAATTGGAGCCATGCGACGTGCTTTAGGTTTTTGTTTTCATGCATGTCGTTGTCCCGAAACCGCTGCACACTTACGGGCGCCATGCACTAGGCTCCCACCAGCAGCTTCAGCTCGCCAGGATGAATGCGGAGCGCCACGTCCCGTCCCATCGGCAGAAGCTCGCCGTCGATGACGCAATTGATCTTCCGGTCGACCTTCGGGAAATGCAGATCGACTGCGATGGCGCTCATCTCCGTGATCAAGGTGCTCGCGCGGAACTTGCCGCGCAGGATATCGAAGGCAAGCTTCGCGACGCCGGCAGGCTTCAGAGGCGGCGCGGTGTAGAAGCCGAGATGCCCGCTCGTCACGTCGTCCGCGTACATCAACGTGGCATGGCCGAAATGGTTGTTCGAGACTGAAATCACCGAAACATGCCGGCGCTCCTTGTGACCGTCGGCATCGAACTCGATTTCAAAATCCGGTGGGTTGAAGATAACGCCGACCGCCGCGCGTGTGCTTGCACCGATCTTTCCAAGCCGCGAAGCGAAACGGTAGGATTGGCGATACCGCACCAGACGGGCATGCAAGCCCATGGAAAACTGATGAACAAAGGCGCGGCCATCGGCGCTGCCGATATCGCCATCGATGATCCTGCCATGAGCGAGAACCTCCGGCGCCTTCCAGATATCGAGCGGCAGCTTCAACGAGCGCGCGAAAAGGTTCATCGTGCCGGCCGGGATGACTCCGAGCGGCATGCGATTCTTCCACGCGACTGCGGCGGCTGCCGAAATCGTCCCGTCGCCGCCGCCGGCGACGATTGCATCGAGATCGCCCCGCCGGCAGGTTCTTTCCAGCATATCCCGCATGTCGCCGGCCTCGACCGCGGCGACTTCGATCTCATGTCCGGCAGCGCGAAAGACCTCTTCCACCCACCTGCCGTATGCCTCCATGTCCGTTGTACGGAAGGTTCCCCCATCTCGATTGAAGATGGCCTTGATTTTCATGAAACGTCGTTTTCTCCAGTGACCTCGGTCAAATATGTCATGTCACAGATAAGCTCGATGGGAAGGGTTTCCAGAGGAGCCGGTCAGGTGTGCTCGAATTTGGGTCGCACAGCCGGCCGATTTTCAAGCGGCTTCAGCGTCATGCGATCGCCGTCGCAAAGAACGTTTTCATCGCCCCAGGCTTTCAGCGCCATGATCACGGGCCTCAAGCTTTCTCCCCTGGGCGTCAAGGCGTAGTCGACACGCGGCGGGACGACCGGGAAAACAGTGCGCGAAAGAAGCCCTGCCTCCTCCAGTTCGCGCAACTGCTTGGTGAGCATCCGCTGCGTCACGCTCGGCAATCTCCGCCGCAGTTCGTTGAAGCGCAACGTGCCCTCGACCATCAGATGATAGAGGATGACGCCCTTCCATTTGCCGTCGATGAAGCTCAGCGCCGACTCCACCGGGCAACCCGGGAATGTGTTCGTCAGTTTCGCGCGCGGCCGGGACATAACGGTATCCTTTTCGACACTATAGGCCAAATTTGTGCATTCTTGTACTCGGCGACTATAATGCTCATGTAGCTCCTGTTCAATTTGAAAGGAGTGCCTCATGCGTGCCGTCGCTTACAAGACACCGCAACCGATCACGGCGGAAACCGCACTGATCGACGTCGATCTGCCTGTGCCTTCACCGGAAGACCGCGATCTTCTGGTCGAGATCAAAGCGGTTTCGGTCAATCCCGTTGACACGAAAGTGCGTGCCAGCGTTCAGCCGGAGCCGAACCAACCGAAGGTACTCGGCTGGGATGCCGCCGGCGTCGTCAAGGCCGTCGGTCCGAAAGTAACCTTGTTTCAAGAGGGAGACGAAGTGTTCTACGCCGGCGCTCTCGACCGGCCCGGCACCAATGCCGAGTTTCATCTGGTCGACGAGCGCATCGTCGGGCGAAAGCCGAAGTCGCTCGGCTTTGCCGCGGCCGCCGCGTTGCCGCTGACCGCGATCACCGCTTGGGAAACGCTGTTTGACCGCCTCAAGATCAACGATCCGGTGCCGGGTGCCGCTAATGCCGTGCTGATCATCGGCGGCGCCGGCGGCGTCGGATCGATCACCATCCAATTGTTGCGCGCCTTGACCAACCTCACCGTGATTGCAACCGCCTCACGGCCCGAAACCCGGGAGTGGGCGCTGAAACTCGGCGCCCACCAGGTCCTTGACCACAGCCGTCCGCTTGCCAGCGAGATCGAGCAGCTTGCGCTTGGCGCACCCGCCTTCGTGTTCTCGACCACCAATACCGACAAGCATATCGGCGAAATCGTCAAGCTGATCGCACCGCAGGGCCGTTTCGCGCTCATCGACGATCTTCCGGTGCTCGATGTCATGCCGTTCAAGCGCAAGGCGGTATCGACTCACTGGGAGATGATGTTTGCCCGTCCGCTGTTCAAAACACCCGACATGATCGAGCAGCACAACCTGCTCAACCGCGTCGCGGAACTCGTCGACAGCGGCAAGATTCGCACGACGTTGGCTGAAACGCTCGGTCCGATCAATGCCGCCAACCTCAGGAAGGCACATCAAATGATCGAGACTGGCCGCACGCGCGGCAAGCTCGTGCTGGAAGGATTTGAGTAAACAACAAATGACCTTCCCGCGGCGCCGGCGACGCTTCAAGGAGCAAACGGTGGCTTAGTATCGCCGCCTTGATCGAGCGCTGATCGCATAAGAGAAGACGGTCCGGAAACGTTGTTCCGGGCCGTCTTTCGTTGGCTTTAGCCGTGAACGATCTCGCGATGCCGCTGCAACCGATGACCGTAGGCCTGGCTGACGCGATCGAAGATGATTGCGATGCCGACGATGGCCAGGCCATTGAAGATGCCGAGGGTGAAATACTGGTTGGCGATCGCCTTCAAAACCGGCTGGCCCAGACCCTGAACACCGATCATCGAGGCAATCACGACCATGGCGAGTGCCATCATGATCGTCTGGTTGATGCCGGCCATGATCGTTGGCAAGGCAAGCGGCATCTGTACGTTCTTGAGCTTCTGCCAACTCGACGAACCGAAGGCGTCTGCGGCCTCGAGCACATCCTTGTCGACAAGCCTGATACCGAGATTGGTGAGGCGGATCATCGGCGGGATGGCGTAAATGACGACGGCGATGAGGCCCGGAACCTTGCCGATGCCGAGCAGCATGACCACCGGAATGAGATAGACGAAGCTTGGCATCGTCTGCATGACGTCTAGCACCGGATTGACGATGTTCTGAACGCGATCGGAGCGCGACATGATGATGCCGATCGGTATGCCGATGGCGATCGACAGGACGGTACAGACGAAGATCATCGAGATCGTCTTCATCGTGTCATCCCACATGTCGAAATAGCCGATGGCGAGAAGCGTGCCCACGCAACCGGCCACTATCTTCCAATTGCGGCTGCCGAGCCAGGCAATCAGCGCCACCAGGATCAGGATGATCGGCCAGGGCGTCCGCGTCATGAAACGCTCGGACTGGATAAGAAAGAATTGCAGCGGTTCGAAGAAAGACTCGATGCCGTCGCCGTAGGCGCGCGTGAACGTCCGGAAGCCCTCGTCGATCAATTTCTTCAGCTCTCGAAGCCGGTCATCGTCCATATGCGGAAATTTGGTCAGCCATTCCATTTGATTCCCCTTCGCATTGCTCCAGGCGGAGTTCTTGTGTTGTTGTTTTCGCCGCCGGTCTTCAAACATGAACGGCGCGCATGCGATGCGCGCCGCCCATTCGAATCAACAGATCAAAGCGCGGCCTTGATCTTCTCTGCCACTTCCGGAGAGACCCACGTGGTCCAGATGTCTGGATTTTCCTCGAGGAAATGCTTCGCGCCTTCTTCGCCGCTCGCCTGGTTGTCCGTCATCCAGGCCATCAGCTTGTTGACGGTATCGTTCGGCCAGGCGCGGGTCTTGAGATAGTCCATTGCCGGGCCAGCGCGATCGGCGAAGGCCTTGGTCACCAGCGTCTGGACCTTGTCCTTCGGCCAATCGTTCTTCTTCGGATCCGGGCAATCGGCAACCGTGTTGCAGCGCTTCCACTCGACCGGATCCGCCGGGACGCCATGGTCAAGCTTGACCATTTCATATTTGCCGAGAAGCGCCGTGGGTGCCCAGTAATAGCCGACCCAACCTTCCTTGCGTTCGTAGGCCTTGGCAATCGAGCCGTCGAGACCGGCTGCGGAGCCAGGGTCGACCAGCGTGAAACCGGCAGCCTCGGCGCCATAGGCCTTGTAAAGCTGTGTCGTCACCACGGTGCCGCCCCAGCCTTGCGGGCCGTTGAAAACGGCGCCCTTGCTCGGATCCTCGGGGTCGGGGAAGAGCTCCTTGTGCTTCAGCACATCGTCGATCGTCTTGATCTCCGGATGGGCGTCGACGATGTATTTCGGGATCCACCAGCCCTGGACGCCGCCGTCGGACAGCGCGACCGCCGCGCCGACGAGCTTGCCTTCCTGAAGGCCGCGATTGACGACATCCGGCAGCAGGTCGACCCAGCCTTCCGGCGCAACATCCGGCTCGCCCTTCTCGATCATCGAGGTAATCGTCGGCACCGTGTCACCGACGACGAGCTCAGCGTTGCAGCCATAGCCCTCGGTCAGGATGAACTTGTCCACGTTCGCCAGCACTTCGGCGCTCTGCCAGTTCATGTTGGCGATCGTCACGTCGCCGCATTCTGCCGCCGACGCCGCGCTGCCAAGGCCGAGAAGGCCGGCAGCAAGACAAGTCGTTGCAAGGAATTTCTTCATTTCGGTTCCCTTTGTTATGGCGGTGTACCCATGGCGAACTGCCAGCCTCACCGCGGCGGCCGACAGCGAACGGAACAAGGCCCCTGCCCCAATCCGCAGGAATGGAAGCAACAGCTTACCACGGCCGTCAATGCCTTTTCGGATTTACGGCCTTAGCATTGCTACCGAGTCTTTCCGGCAAACACTTTTCCATTTGCGTCAGCGATTGCGCTGACTCCCCGCGTCCCGGACACATAAAATTGATGGGCTATCGGAAGGGGCCGCCCATGGCCGCCTTCCTTCTTGAAATGTCGGATTCGACTCTGGCCGCAACACCGGTGCCCCGAAAGGTTCGGGCACGTTGCGCGTAATTGTTCAAGGCGACAGAACTGCCGGCTGATGGTCTATAGCGACGCCGGCGACTACATTGCGCGCTCCGATAGATCCGGCCCCGCGCCGCATGTATTTCGTGAGTGACCCCTGCGGCGGGCCTGCTGAACACTACATGTTCGGATAGACCGGGCCTTCGCCGCGTCTTCTTCTGGCGGGGGTCCGGGCGGCCCTGCCTCCCCGAACACTACATGTTCGGATAGACCGGGCCTTCGCCGCGCCTTCTTCTGGCGGGGGTCCGGGCGGCCCTGCCTCCCCGAACACTACATGTTCGGATAGACCGGCCCTTCGCCCCCTTGTGGCGGCACCCAGTTGATGTTCTGGTTCGGGTCCTTGATGTCGCAGGTCTTGCAGTGCACGCAGTTCTGGGCGTTGATGACGAAGGTCGGCTTGCCGTCCTTTTCCACCCACTCGTAGACGGCAGCCGGACAGTAGCGCGTCGACGGGCCGGCATAGACGTCGTATTCGGAGCGCCTCTGCAACGCCGGATCCTTCACCTGCAGGTGGATCGGCTGGTCTTCCTCGTGGTTGGTGTTCGACAGGAACACCGAGGAGAGGCGATCGAAGGTCAGTACCCCATCCGGCTTCGGATAGTCGATCTTCTGGTGCTGTTCCGCCGGTTCGAGCGAGGCCGCGTCGGTCTTGCCGTGTCTCAGCGTGCCGAAGAAGGAGAGGCCGAAGAGCTGGTTCGTCCACATGTCGAGGCCGCCGAGGGCGACGCCGACCGCGGTGCCGAACTTCGACCACAGCGGCTTGACATTCCTGACCCGCTTCAGGTCGCGACCGATGTCGCTTGCCCTCCAGGCGTTTTCGATCTCGACCGGCTCGTCATTGGCGCGGCCGCTGGCGATCGCCTCGGCGAGCTTCTCCGCCGCCAGCATGCCCGACAGCACCGCATTATGGCTGCCCTTGATGCGTGGCACGTTGACGAAGCCGGCCGAGCAGCCGATCAGCGCGCCGCCGGGGAAGGAGAGCTTCGGCACCGACTGGTAGCCTCCCTCGGTAATGGCGCGGGCGCCGTAGGAAAGACGCTTGCCACCTTCGAAGGTGCCGCGGATCGTCGGGTGCGTCTTGAAGCGCTGGAACTCCTCGAAGGGATTGAGATAGGGGTTCTTGTAGTTCAAATGCACGACGAAGCCGACGGCGACGAGGTTGTCCTCGAGGTGATAGAGGAAGGAGCCGCCGCCGGTTCTCATGTCGAGTGGCCAGCCGAAGGAATGCTGCACCAGGCCCGGCTTATGGTTTTCCGGCTTCACCTCCCAGAGTTCTTTGAGCCCGATGCCGAATTTCGGCACGTCGCGGCCCTCACCGAGCTTGTATTTGGCGATCAGTTGCTTGGCGAGCGAGCCGCGCACGCCCTCGCCGATCAGCGTATATTTGCCGAGGAGCGCCATGCCGCGGGCGAAGTTCGGCCCCGGCTCGCCCGAGCGCTCGATGCCCATGTCGCCGGTGGCGACACCGATCACTGCGCCCTCGTCGTTGTAGAGCACCTCGGTTGCGGCAAAGCCCGGATAGATCTCGACCCCGAGCGCCTCGGCATGAGTGGCGAGCCAGCGACAGACGTTGCCGAGCGAGACGATGTAGTTGCCGTGATTGTTCATCAGCGGCGGCATCAGGAAATTCGGCAGTCGGATCGAGCCGGCGGGACCCAAGAACAGGAAATGATCGTCGGTGACTTCAGTCTTGAAGGGGTGGTCGGGCTCGTCGCGCCAGCCGGGCAACAGCCGGTCGATACCAACAGGATCGACGACGGCGCCGGAGAGGATATGCGCGCCGACTTCTGCGCCCTTTTCGAGCACCACGACCGAGAGTTCCGGATTGACCTGCTTCAGCCGGATCGCCGCGGCAAGTCCGGCAGGACCGGCGCCAACGATCACGACGTCGAATTCCATGCTCTCGCGTTCGGGCAGTTCCATCGCCTCGGTCATTATCATGCTCTCCAGTGTCGCCGGTCTTCCGCCGGTTCTGTTCTCAAGCCAAATCATCCCGTCATGGCAAATGCGGTCGGAATTGTCGAGCCGGGATGCGACAGACTATCTCCGCATTTGCGCATAACTTCATGAGATTACCACACATGCCTTATATTACTTTGACGTAAACGTAAATATGGACGCGAATCGGTAGCCAAGACGGCTTGCTTTTGCCGCACCCGCATGCGAGGAGGCCCGCCCCTCCCTTCATCGCAACGCCGGAAAACCGCACCCATTTTTCCTGGACCCTGCTCAAGACACGGAGAAAGTCATGGCATCCGCCCTCGGCCTCGATTTCGGCACAACCAATTCCGTGCTGGCATTGTCACAGGGCACATCGACCCGCTCCGTCGTCCTCGAAAGCTCCACCGGCAAATCGGACACAACGCGCACGGCTCTGTCGTTCCTGAAGGGAGCAGGCCGCGGGCCGTTACAGATCGAAGCGGGACAGGCGGCGATCCGGGAATTTATCGACAATCCCGGCGAATGCCGCTTCCTTCAGTCGATCAAGACATTCGCAGCGAGTTCGCTCTTCCAAGGCACGCTGGTCTTCGCAAAGCGGCACGATTTCGAAGACCTCATGTACGCATTCCTCGCGCGCTTGAGAGACTATGCGGGCAGCGACTGGAGCAGCGAGTTGAAACGCATTGTTGTCGGGCGTCCGGTGCAGTTCGCGGGCGCCAACCCGGACGAGAAGCTGGCCCTCGAACGCTACAATCGCGCCTTGGCACGCTTTGACTTTCCGGAGGTCCACTATGTCTACGAACCGGTCGCGGCCGCCTTCTATTTTGCACGGACCCTCGACAGGGACGCAACGGTGCTCGTCGCCGATTTCGGCGGCGGCACGACCGACTATTCAATCATCCGCTTCGAGAGCGAGGGCGGCCAGCTGACGGCGACGCCGGTCGGGCATTCCGGCGTCGGCATCGCCGGCGATCATTTTGATTTCCGCGTCATCGACAACATCGTCTCACCGCTCATCGGAAAGGGGAGTCTGTTCAAGAGCTTCGACAAGCTGCTTGAAGTGCCATCGAGCTATTACGCCAATTTCGGCCGCTGGAACCAGCTCTCGATCTTCAAGACGCTGAAGGACTTTTCCGAACTGAAGAAGCTTGTCCGGGCGAGCCTTGAGCCGGAAAAGCTCGAAGCCTTTGTGGACCTGATCGAGCATGACGAGGGTTACCCGCTCTACCAGGCGGTTTCAGCCACCAAGATGCGACTGTCGCAGGCGGATGAAACCGAGTTCTTCTTTGCGCCGCTCGGCGAGCGGGCGCGCAGGACGGTTCAGCGCGCCGACTTCGAGACCTGGATCGCGCCTGACCTTACCCGCATCGAACAGGCACTCGATGAGGTGCTTCAAAAAACGGAAACGGCACCGGCAACGATCGACAAGGTATTTCTCACCGGCGGCACCTCCTTCGTACCGGCGGTAAGGCGGATATTCGACAACCGTTTCGAGCGGTCAAAGATCGAAAGCGGTGGAGAACTCCTCTCGATAGCACACGGGCTGGCATTGATCGGCGAGCGGCAGGACATCGCGACCTGGACGGCAGACGCCGCCTGATGCCGCTGGACCGCTCCCGCCGATCTGCTAAGTTCGCGCCATGATCCCGGCCAACCATCTTTCCCGTGCAGAGCTTGCCGCGCTTCTCGCCTTCCATGCGGATGCGGGCGTCGAATGGCTGTTGGAAGACGAAGCCGTCGACCGGTTCGCAGAGTTCGAGGCGATGAAGGCGAAGCGCGCGGAGGCGCGCAGCGCCCCGCAAAGCGGGCCAACAGGCACCGGCCAGAGGCAAGGTGCGCGAGCAGAGCCGGCGGCACCCACCCCGTCGCGCAATGCCGGTCCTGCAGCGCCGGCTGCCTCTCCTCCGCCTGTCGCGATTCCCGACGAGCAGGCCGTCAAAGAGGCCCGATTCGCCGCGGAAACAGCGCGCTCGTTGCAGGAACTCAGAACGGCAATGGAATCCTTCAACCATTGCAACCTGAAGAACAGCGCGCGCAATCTCGTGTTCTGCGAGGGCGACCCCTCTTCCGGGATCATGATCGTCGGGCCGATGCCCTATGCCGACGACGATCGCGATGGCCAGCCGTTTGCTGGCCGACTCGGTGAAATGCTCGAACGCATGCTTCTCGGCATCGGCCTTGCCAGGCAGGACGTGCTGCTGACCAATGTCGTACCCTGGCGCCCGCCGGGAAATCGCGTGCCTTCCGGCCGCGAGGCGGATATCTGCCGCCCCTTCATCGAGCGGCAGATCGCGCTGGCCGAGCCTAAGCAATTACTGCTTCTCGGGAACTTCACGGCCCGCTTCTTCTTCGGCGGTGCCGATACGATCCATCAGTTGCGGGGGGAATGGCGCGAGCTTTCCGCAGGCGGCCATCGCGTTCCGGCGCTGGCAACGCTGCATCCACAGGATCTCGTGACCGCGCCAATCAACAAGCGTTTTGCATGGCAGGATCTGCTGGTCTTCAAGGCGAAGATCAACGGCTAACAGTTCCGCGCCCAACTCATGAAAAAATAGTGAAAAAAGCCATGCGAATTGCGCATGCCAGCGCCGCGTTTTAATGCGTTGCAAAATCGATGCTGCACCGCAATATGTACATGTGGGAGGAATGGAAAAGGAAATGAACCATGACTGCCCGCTTTCGTCCGATTCATAGCAGCTTTGAGACGCTCCGCCATGCCGGCGTCGCGCTGCGGACGCCTTTCAACACTTTCGGCACGGCGGCCAATGAGCAGATGACCGCAATCGGCTTTACCCGCACCACGCGCCGCCCGGCACAGATCTACGCCGAATTCATCCAACGCTAACGATCGCGCGAAGCACTCAGCTCCGCAACGCTCGTTCTGGATTGCAGAGAAGGAACAGGATCATGTCCAATCCGCTCGACAGCATTCGGTTTCTGCTCGACACGATCTCCGACATCGGCACAGCGGTGCGTGCCTCGCGGGAATACAGCCGCTTGAGCACAGTCAAGGACTCGCGGCGCGCTCACCGTGTCGCGGTCAGCCCGCTGCTGCCAAACTAATCCTTTCTTCCTGCTTCTTTTCGCCATCGACTGTCGCAATCGACAGCGTCAAAAGATTTCGATAAAGCCACACTCATTCCGATCCGCGGAGTGAGCAAAGTGATCGACCGCTCCTTCCCGTGCCCCGGGCGTTTCTCCGCAACGGCTGAAAACGACGCCAGCAATGTCTACAGCGCCGCGCGTCTTATCAGACGCGCAAAGGACGCTGTAGTACTTTGAGTTGCAGTAGGAGCGCCGATGCTGGCCAGTCTCGCTTCCGTTTTCAGCCTGATGCTCTCCACCTTGCTGATGATGGTGGCTTTCGGGCTGCAGAGCTACGTCATTCCCGTGCGCTCCGTGGCCGAAAGCTGGTCAACGCTCACGGTCTCGATCTTCGCCACCGGCTACACGCTCGGCTTCACGCTTTCCTGCATCGTTACGCCAAAATTCGTGCTGCGCGTCGGGCATGTCCGCGTCTTTACCGCGTTGATCACTCTGCTCTCGATTGCCATCCTGATGTGCGGGCTTGTCGTCGACTGGCGTGCCTGGATCGCCTTTCGGGCAATCTCCGGTTTTGCTATTTCAGGAAGCTATCTCGTCATCGAAAGTTGGCTCAACGAGCGCGTAACGAACGCAAACCGCGGTCTGCTCTTTTCGCTCTACCTCATCACGACCATGGTCGGGACGATCGGCGGCCAATATCTGGTGCCGCTCGGCGACCCGACCAACACCTCGCTGTTCATTCTCTGCGGCGTACTGTTCTCGCTGGCGCTGCTGCCGACGGCGCTTTCCTCATCGCCCATGCCGGCCCCGCCGGCACAGGCGACGTTCGATATTCCGGGCCTGTTCCGCCGCTCGCCGGTGGCCGTCGTCGGCGGCGTTCTCGCCGGCGCGCTTTCCGGCGCCTGGCTCAATCTCGGCGGGGTCTTCACCCAGAGGATCGGGCTTTCAACCGCCGAGGGCGCCACGCTGCTTGCATCGCTGCTCACAGGCAGCGCGCTCTCGCAGATACCGATCGGCCGCGCTTCGGACCGGATGGACCGGCGCATCGTCATGGTCGCCTGCGGGATCGTCGGCGTCATCTCCTGCCTCGTTATGTCCGTTTCGATCGGCAGCAGCCCGGCGATGCTTTATCTCGTCGCCGCCTGCATCGGCAGCGTGCTCTTTCCGATCTATGCGCTCAATGTCGCGCACGCCAACGACCTCGCCCGCCCGAACGAATATGTGGAAATCTCGTCGGGCCTGATGATCACCTATGGCATCGGAACCATTGCTGGGCCGTTGATGGTCGGCCCGGTCATGGACCGCTTCGGCCCCGCGGCGCTGTTCGTTGTACTTGCCGTCTACTTCGCGCTTTATAGTGGCTACGCCGCCTGGCGCATCCTGAGGCGCGACCAGCACCAGGGACTCGTCGCCAAGACCGACTTCCAGGCGACCACGGTCATGCCGACGCCCGGTCCCGACGTGACGAGCCCAATCGCTCAGCACGCGGATGCGGATACGCTCATCAGCGACGACACCGTTCCTATTTGGGAGAGGCAGCCGGAATAGGGATCACGAGTAATCGTCAGCCTTGCGGCGTCACATGCTTGCGGGCGCCCTTGCGCTCCAGTCCCAGCTGATGCTCGCGAAAGATGATGAAGATCCCGGCAGAGACAACGATTGCGGTGCCCGCCAACATGGTTCGCGTCGGTATGTCACCGAAGAGAAAATAGCCGACGGCAATACCCAGTACGATCGATGTGTACTCGAACGGAGCGATGGTCGACATGTCGGCGTGGCGGTAGCTTTCCGTCAGCAGGATTTGCGCGACGCCTCCGCAGAAACCGGCGACCATCAGCAGCAGAAAGGACGTCCACGACATTGCCGGCCAGCCGAAGGGCAGCGTCGCAAGCGAAAACAGCGAGGCCGACAGGGAGAAGTAAAGTACGATCGTGTGCGTTCGCTCGAACTTCACGAGCTTGCGCACGAGCACCATCGCGATCGCTCCAAGCGTCGCCGAAGCCAGCACGGCGGCTGCACCAAGCGCCTCGGACGAGCCGAAGTCTCCATCATGGAACAGCGTCAGCCGAGGCCAGGTGATGATTAGCACGCCGGTGAGCCCGATGATGACCGCTGACCACCGATAGAGCCTCACGATCTCCTGGAGAAAAACGGCCGCAAAGATGACGGCAAGCAAAGGCATGGCGTAGCCGATCGCGATCGCCTCCGGCAGCGGCAGGTGGACGAGCCCGTAGAAGCCGCAGCTCATCGAAAGAATGCCGACGAAGCCGCGCGCTATATGCCCTGTCAGGTTCTTGGTTCTAAACGCATCACGCAACTGGCCGCGAAGCGCCAGGAAACCCAGGATCGGCACCATCGCAAAGGCGGAGCGGTAGAAGGTAATCTGGCCGGTAGCGATGCCGTCGCCCGCAGCCTTGATGCAAGTGGACATGCAAACAAAGATGATGACGGAAAGTACCTTGAGCAGGATTCCCTTCATCGGGCTTTGGATGTCCGCATCCATCAAACGCACTTTTCATATGCTGCCGGCCAATGCAAAAAGAATGTCGGCGGTGGAAGACGCGGCAGAAAAGCCGCAGGAAGGTCACGCTCACTCTAGCGGCGCCATGGCGGAATATGGATCAAATTTCTTGATGGATAGCATTTTTTCTTGATGCGACCACCATTGCGGCCTGGGCTCTCCGAGATTTTTTAGCAAGCGCGAAAAAGTCCTTGCCGATTTAGTTCTTGTTAGTGACGCTTCTGTAAACCACTGATCGATAAGGGAACGGGAAGAATACCGGAAGCCACGTCTTGTCCGTCGGGGTGCGGTCGCTGGCATCACAATCGTGTGGCAAAACTTCGCTTTTCGCCCCTTGGGCTTTTCACCATCACAGGCGCCCTCTACAAATCGAATCTACAACGAAGGCGCAAGCGAGACTGACCATGCGGACAAATACGGGCCAGACCATTCATCTGGAAAACTACCGGCCGACCGACTTCGTTCTTGAGAGAGTGGATCTGACCTTCGAGCTCGACCCGAAGGAAACAAAGGTCGAAGCGCGCCTCATTTTCCACCGGCGCGAGGGGGTAAGCCCGGCGGCGCCGCTGGTGCTCGACGGCGACGAATTGCGCATGACCGGCCTGTTGCTCGATCAGGTGGATATACCGCCAACGCTTTTTGAGGCCACGGACGACACGTTGACGATCCGCGGGCTGCCGGAGACGGCCCCTTTCGAGATCACGGTAACCACCCTGCTCTCGCCCGAGACCAACACCAAGCTGATGGGCCTCTACCGCACCAACAACGTCTACTGCACGCAATGCGAGGCGGAAGGGTTCCGCCGCATCACCTATTTTCCGGACCGACCGGACGTGCTCGCCGTCTACACGGTCAACATTATCGCCGACAAGGCGACCGCACCGCTGCTGCTCTCGAACGGCAACTATCTCGGCGGAGCCGACATGGGCGACGGCCGCCATTTTGCGGCCTGGTTCGATCCGCACCCGAAGCCGAGCTATCTTTTTGCGTTGGTCGCCGGCGACCTTGGCGTGGTGGAAGATACGTTTATGACGGTGTCCGGTCGCACGGTCGCGCTCAAGATCTATGTCGAGCATGGCAAGGAGGCTGGCGCCTCATACGCCATGGACGCACTGAAGCGTTCGATGAAGTGGGATGAGGAGGTTTTCGGGCGCGAGTACGACCTCGACATCTTCATGATCGTCGCGGTCTCCGACTTCAACATGGGCGCCATGGAGAACAAGGGGCTCAACGTCTTCAACGACAAGTATGTGCTTGCGGACCCGGAAACAGCGACGGACGCGGACTACGCCAATATCGAAGCGATCATCGCGCACGAATATTTCCACAACTGGACAGGCAACCGCATCACCTGCCGCGACTGGTTCCAGCTCTGCCTCAAGGAAGGCCTGACCGTCTTCCGCGACCACGAATTTTCAGCGGACATGCGTTCGCGTGCCGTCAAGCGCATCGCCGAGGTACGTCACCTGAAGTCGGAGCAGTTCCCGGAGGATGCCGGCCCCCTCGCCCATCCGGTACGCCCGACGAAATATCGTGAGATCAACAACTTCTACACGACCACCGTCTATGAGAAAGGCTCCGAGGTGACGCGGATGATCGCCACCATCCTCGGGCGCGACCTCTTCAAGAAGGGCATGGATCTCTATTTCGACCGCCATGACGGCCAAGCGGTGACGATCGAAGATTTCATTGCCTGCTTCGAGGACGCCAGCGGCCGCAACCTCAAGCAATTTTCGCTTTGGTATCATCAGGCGGGAACGCCGCTCGTCACGGCTTCCGGATCCTACGATGCCGACAAGCAGACCTTTTCGCTTTCGCTTGAGCAGACGGTGCCTCCGACGCCGGGCCAGAGCACCAAGGAGCCGATGCATATTCCGCTGCGCCTCGGGCTCTTGTTGGGGGATGGCAGCGAGGCGAAAGCCGCGACGGTTTCCGGCGCCGACGTCACGGGAGACGTCATCCATCTGACCAAACGCAAGCAAACGGTTTTGTTCTCCGGCATTCCGTCGCGCCCCGTGCCGTCCTTGAACCGCGGGTTCTCGGCACCGATCAACCTGCACATCGAGCAGAGCGCCGAGGATCGCGCACTGATTGCGCGCCACGAGGTCGACCTGTTTGCCCGCTGGCAGGCCCTTAATGCCATTGCGCTCGACAATCTGGTTGCGGCAACCACGCAGGCACGCAATGGGCAACCGGTTACCTGCGACAGCGCTCTCGTGAATGGCCTGATTGTCGCCGCGGCAGATGACCAGCTGGAGCCAGCGTTCCGCTCGCAGGCGCTGGCGCTGCCGAGCGAATCCGATGTCGCTCGGGAAATCGGCAGCGACAATGACCCGGATGCCATTCACGCCGGCCGTCAACAGATTCTGGCCGGTCTCGCCGCAGCCGGACGGGACACCTTCACCCAGCTGGCCGACGACATGGCATCGTCAGGCCCATTCAGCCCGGACGCCACCAGTGCCGGTCGGCGGGCGTTGCGCAACAGCGCGCTTTCCTTCCTCGTCTATGGTGACACAGGCCCGGAAAGGGCGGCGGAGGCATTCCGTGCCGCCAACAACATGACCGATCTCAGCCTCGCGCTGACTTTGCTTGCACAACGTTTCCCGGATGCGAAAGAGACGGCCGAGGCGCTCGCTCAATTCAAGAAACGTTTTGCGGACAACGCACTCGTCATCGACAAATGGTTTGCGATCCAGGCGACGATTCCCGGACCGGAGACCCTCGATCGAGTCAGGACGCTGATGTCCGATCCGCTCTTCAACGGTAACAACCCAAACCGTGTGCGCTCGCTTGTCGGGACCTTCGCCTTCTCCAACCCGACTGGGTTCAATCGGGCCGATGGCGAAGGCTATCGCTTCCTCGCACGGCAAATTCTCGACATCGACCCGCGCAATCCGCAGCTCGCGGCGCGCATTTTGACGTCGATGCGCTCCTGGCGTTCGCTGGAGAAAGTTCGCGCCGATCATGCCCGCAACGCGCTTACGGAGATCGCCGGCGCAGCCAACCTCTCCGCGGACGTCAGCGATATCGTCGACCGCATGCTGGAAGCCTGACAGCCCTCGCGCCATCGCAGTCACGGCGGCGTTGGCTCGAATCACGCAACAACTCAAAGTGCTGCAGCGACCTTTGCGCGTCCGACCGGACGCGCCGCGCTGTAATGCCGCCATGAACGATTCCAATCAATTAAAGCTCATCGCACAGCAAGAGCCGATGCCGTGACAGCAATCCGGCCTGTGATTTTCCAACGATGAGAATTGGTTAAGAAATCTTTACCATTCCCTCTGGACAAGGCGAATCGCCCTGTGATTCATTGAGTCAGATTCGGGCGAGCGGCGCGCCGAATCACTGAGACAATTATTCCCCGGCCAAACGCTGGGGCGGCTCATGTCTCAGGTTTAGAGGATCAGGCGTCTTCGGCACATTCATTGGGAATGCCGGGCGCTTTCGAGGATGACAACATTGGGAAAGATGGCGGACGCGCGACGGGGAAGCGCAGCCGATGGGCGGTTGCGACTCAAGTTTCCGGGCCTTTCCAGCTTGGAGCGGGAGTTCATCGAACAGGCAAAGTTGTTTGCCGAGCCCGCATCGCAGCGGCTCGCGAGCGCCGAGCCCATTCTCAAGCGCTCCATTCCCGTCCTGATCATCGCTTTCCTGATAATCGTGGCCATTTCCCGCATGTCGGGCATCATGGGCGAACACGCCCGGATGGAGGGCAGTTCCCGCCAGGCCGTCAGCCTCGCGGCCGCTGCAGCCGCAGCCGCCTTCCAAGCCGATGGCGCGACACTTTTCGCCGACGGCCGGCGATGGGAGGCCGAACAGCGACTCGGCGAATATCTTCCTGCGGGCACTCTCGACGGTGGCATGTTTCTGCTGACGGTTCGCAAGGACGGCCGGATATTCGCAAGCACGACCGAAGGCGTGCATTTCATCGGACGCACGCTGGCGTCGATCGCTCCGGACCTCGCCACGTTGCAATATTACGGTGAAGGATCGAGCGTGATGGAGACGTCCGTCGGCGACGTCAATCACCTTGTTGCCTTGACACAGCTCCCAGAAGCCGCCGGCGTCATTCTGGCGGCAATCCCGATCGCTGAACTCGAAACGGCGTGGCGCGACGAAGTTTCGCTCAACGTTACCCTGTTCGCAGGCATCTCGGCCATCCTGCTCGTCGTGCTCTACGCCTATTACATCCAGGCAAAGCGCGCCCGTGACGCCGATGCGGTTTTCGCCGAATCGAACCTACGCGTCGAAACCGCGCTCTCGCGCGGTCGCTGCGGATTGTGGGATTTCGACCTCGCCAACCGACGGCTGTTCTGGTCGCGGTCGATGTACGAAATGCTCGGCATGCCAGGCGACAGCAGTGTGCTGTCCTTTGGAGATGCCGCGCGGTTGATGCATCCGGAGGACCGCGGCATTTACTGCGTGGCCCGGGCGATCGCTCGGGATAATGCGCGCCAGATCGACCAAGTATTTCGCATGCGCCACGCCGACGGCCATTACGTATGGCTGCGCGCACGTGCCCAGGTCATTCGCACCGTCTCCGGCCGCACCCACCTGATCGGCATCGCCATGGACGTCACCGAGCAACATCGCCTTGCCCAGCGCTATGCGGAAGCGGATCAGCGGCTGGCCGACGCGATCGAATGCACGTCGGAGGCCTTCGTGCTCTGGGACAAGCACGATCGCCTGGTCATGTGCAACACCCACTATCAACAGGCCTATCAATTGCCCGACCATGTGCTCGTGCCCGGCACGGAGCGGACAGTCGTGCACGCAGCCGCCGCACGACCGGTCGTCGAGCGGCGGGTCGCCGATCCGGATCGCAGCAATCATTCGCAGACAAGCGAGGTGCAACTCGCTGACGAGCGATGGCTTCAGATCAACGAACGCCGCACCCGCGATGGGGGTCTGGTTTCTGTCGGCACCGACATCACGCTGCTCAAGCGTCACCAGGTGCGCCTGCGCGAGTCCGAGCGTCGGCTCATGGCAACGATCGGCGACCTTTCTGCATCACGCATCACGCTGGAACAGCAGAAGGCCGAGCTTTCCGTCGCCAACGCCAATTATCAGGCGGAGAAGGAGCGTGCAGAAGCCGCGAACCGGGCCAAGTCCGAGTTTCTGGCGAACATGTCGCACGAATTGCGGACACCGCTGAACGCCATTCTCGGCTTTTCGGAGATCCTGCAGAACCAGATGTTCGGTCCGCTCGGGTCGGAGAAATATCACGAATATTCGCGTGATATCCACGAAAGCGGCAAACACCTGCTCAACGTCATCAACGACATTCTCGACATGTCGAAGATCGAGGCGGGTCACATGCGCATCACGCGCGAGAAAATCGACTTGGCGCCGCTGATCGAAGAGACATTGCGCTTCACCACCATTCCAGCCGAGCAGAAGAACATCCGCGTCGTTCAGCAGATTTCCTCGGGCCTCACCATGGTCGCCGACCGCCGCGCGATGAAGCAGGTGCTGCTGAACCTGCTTTCGAACGCCGTCAAATTCACCAACGAAGGTGGCCGGATCTCGCTAAGGGCTCGCAAGGTAACTGGAGCGGTGACGCTGACGATCGCCGATTCCGGCATCGGTATTCCGAAGGACGCGCTGCAAAAGATCGGCCAACCCTTCGAGCAGGTGCAGAGCCAGTACGCCAAAAGCAAGGGAGGTTCCGGGCTCGGGCTTGCGATCTCCCGCTCGCTGACGCGCCTTCATGGTGGAACGATGAAGATCCACTCCACCGAGAACGTCGGCACGATCATATCCGTCCGCATCCCCGACCGAGTTGGCGGCTGAAGAAATTCAGGAACGGTTCCCCGCCCCGGAATCGCACAGCTTCAAATCACGCCATCACAGATCACTGAGCGACAACGGACTGGAAAATCCCGCGGACCGCCTTGGAGAGGCTTCGGATATCCGCCTCGAGGTGCTTCAGATCCGGATAGTCCCCTGCCCCGCAGACGAGATCGACCAGGCCTGCGGGGGCATCCTTCGGGTCGAAGTCCCCGTCGATGCAGAGGCGCACGATCTGCGAGACTTCGGTGAAAAGCGTCAGCGCGTCGACGGCCACCTCCAGGTCGTTGGCGTTCATCATCGCCGCGCCAAGGCTCTTCAACGCCTCAAGCGTGTGCGTACCCGCCGGCGGCGGCGTCACCCCTTTTGCCGGCGCAACCAGGGCAAGGTATTGCGCGATGAACTCGATATCAACGAGACCGCCGGGGATGAGCTTGAAATCCCAGATGTCATTCGGCGGCTTTTCCTTGTCGATCAGATCGCGCATCTCCTCCACGTCCTTGCGGACCTTCCCAATGTCGCGCTTCTGGGAAAGGACCTCGCCGAAAATCGCCTCCGCCTCGCTGATCAGACTGTCATCGCCGCAGATACAGCGCGCGCGCGTCAGTGCCAGGTGTTCCCAGGTCCAGGCTTCCGCGCGCTGGTATTTGGCAAAGGCCGTGATGCGGGTTGCGACGGGTCCCTTGTTCCCCGACGGCCGCAACCGCATGTCGACGGCGTAAAGGATGCCCTCGGCCGTCGGTGCCGAGAGCGCCGCGATCAGCCGCTGCGTCAGTCGGGTGAAATAGCGCACGTGATCGAGCGGCTTGGCACCGTCGGATTGCCCCGCGTCGCCATCATAGTCATAGAGCAGGATGAGATCGACGTCGGAGCCGGCCGTCAACTCATGGCTGCCAAGCTTGCCCATGCCGACGACGGCGACCCGGCCGCCTGGAAAGCGTCCATGCGCCGCGCGGACTTCGTCCATCACCGCATCGAGCGCCGCGGCGATGATGAGGTCGGCAAGATCGGTGAAGGCGCGCCCTGCCTGGATACCGGAAATCGCACCGGTCAATAGTCTGATGCCGATCAGAAAACGCTGTTCGGCGGCGATGATGCGCAGGCGGTCCAGCACCTCCTCGTAATGGCGGCCGCCGGCAACGAAATTTGCAATTCTCGGTGCCAGATATTCCCGAGTCGGCAGTTCCGCGAGCAGGCCCGGATCCAGCATGCCGTCGAAGACATGCGGTCTTGCGGCAATAATATCCGCCAGCCTGGGGGCCGACGACATGATGTTGACGATCAGCGATAGAAGCCTTGGGTTGTTGCCGAGCAGCGAGAAAAGCTGGATGCCGGCCGGCAGGCCGGA
The DNA here is from genome assembly GCF_029892065.1 of Sinorhizobium garamanticum. Classification (NCBI taxonomy): domain Bacteria; kingdom Pseudomonadati; phylum Pseudomonadota; class Alphaproteobacteria; order Hyphomicrobiales; family Rhizobiaceae; genus Sinorhizobium; species Sinorhizobium garamanticum. The sequence continues at coordinate 102,653 of NZ_CP120373.1, forward strand.
GATGAAATGGTCGAACCGTAGCAATGCTTCGTCGGCGCGCCTGCTTTCGCCGAATACGCGCAGGAGTTCCGGCGTCAGTTCTGTCAGTCGCTCGCGTGCCTCCACCGACTGCGTTGCCCGGTAGCGCCCGTAGTGCCACGTGCGAATCGTCCGCGCTATATCGGACGGGCGTTGGAAGCCAAGCTTCTTCAGGGTCTCCAGCGTGTCCGGATCGTCCGCCTGTCCGGTGAAGACCAGATTTCCGGTCTCGGTCGAGAGCTTTGCCTCCTGCTCGAAAAGCTGCGCATAGCGCCGCTCGACCGTCCGCAGGACGCGCGACAGCTCCGTTGAGAAGGAGGCGGTATCCTCGAAGCCGAGCATGTAGGCGATTCGCTTGAGCTCTGCCTCCGTCTCCGGCAACACGTGAGTCTGTTCATCGTGCACCATCTGGATGCGATGCTCGACATTGCGCAGGAACCAGTAAGCCTCGATGAGCTCATCGGCGGTCGACTGATCGATCCATCCTGCCTTCACAAGTGCATGCAGCATCGGCTCCGTTGCGCGCAGCCGAAGCTCGGACATACGGCCGCCGGCGATCAATTGCTGCGTCTGGACGAAAAACTCGATCTCGCGGATACCGCCGCGGCCGAGCTTGATGTTGTGCCCTTTCACGGCGATTTCGCCATGTCCCTTGTGCGCGTGGATCTGCCGCTTGATCGAATGAATGTCGGCGATGGCCGCGTAATCCAGGTATTTGCGGAAAACGAAGGGTGTCAGCTCCTTCAGGAAGCGCTCGCCGGCCTCTAGGTCGCCGGCAACCGGCCGCGCCTTGATGAAGGCGGCACGCTCCCAGTTTTGCCCCCTGCTCTCATAATAGAGCATCGCCGCTTCGATCGAGATCGCAAGCGGCGTCGATCCCGGGTCAGGGCGCAAACGCAGGTCGGTGCGGAAGACATAGCCGTCACCGGTCCGTTCCTGCAGGATACGGACTAGCCGCCTGAGCAGACGTGCGAAAATTTCGGAAGCATCGTCCCGGTCGACGACGATGCCGGACTGCGGATCATAGAAGATGACCAGGTCGATGTCCGAGGAATAGTTGAGCTCTCCAGCACCGAGTTTCCCCATCCCAAGGGCAACGACCCCGGAGCCGATGCTCGGTGCCGATGGATCCTTCAGCCTGAACTTGCCGCTTTCGTGTGCGCCAAGGAGCAGATGATCGATCGTGGCCGCGACGGCGGCAGCCGCGAAATCGCTAAGCCAACGCGTCGTTTCGCGACCGTCGAAAAGCCGCGACAGGTCCGCCAGAGCGACCGTGAAGGCCACTTCACGCTTTGCCTTGCGCAGCCTGGACATGATTTCCGCGTCTGGCAGTGCGGCGGCCGTCGGCTCGGATCGCCACGCTGACCGGGCTGCCTCGATCCGGCGCTTCAGGAACTCAGGTAAAGGCGTGGCAAGCAAATCTTCGAGGATGGCCGGATGGCTGCCAGTCGTATCCCGCAGAAACGGAGAGAGCGCGAGCGCCGAGATGACGAAGTCCTTGAGGGACGTATTAGACGCCAGCAGATCGGCTATGCGATCGTGGCCCTTGGCGACATCCTTCAAGACGGACAAGGCAGCCTTTGCATCCGCCTGGCTCGTCGGACGGATCGGAACCATTTCGATATTGGACAGACGCCGCTTATCCGTTTCCAGCATCGACACCTCCTCCCAATCTCATGACCGGTCTATCAGGTTGTACGAGCGGGGAAAACCATGCGCACTGTCAGTCCCTTGCCATCTTTGCTGTCCGGGTCGGTTGCACTAAGCGTGAGCGAACCACGATGCATCTCCATCACGGCCTCGACAAGCGATAGACCAAGACCGGTCCCCGGCTTCGAGCGGCTTTCATCCAGACGGACAAAGCGCTTCAATACTTCGCGGTACATGTCTTCCGGAATGCCGGGACCGTGATCGGCGACCGTCAGCACCGCCTCGTTTCCACTCTTCGTCATCGCCACCCGGATCAGTGGATTTGCCGCTCCCTCGGCATATTTGATCGCATTGTCCATCAGGTTTCCGAGGGCCTGCCCGATCAGCTCGCGATTCCCCGAGATCACAACGCCCGGGAGGATATCCGCTTCCAGCTTCAAGGCCTTGTCTTCGGCGGCCGGTTCGTAAAGCTCGACGCAATCGGCGACGATCTGGGAGAGGTCGACATCGCTCATTTCGGCGACGGCTGAACCCGCCTCGACCCGGGAGATCATCAGAAGCGCATTGAACGTGCGGATCAACTGGTCCGACTCGGCGATGATTTCCTCGAGCGCACCACTCTGGCCTCCGTCCTCTTTGCCGGAGAGTGCCGCTTCGGCCTTGTTGCGCAGGCGCGTCAGCGGCGTCTTGAGGTCGTGGGCGATGTTATCGGAAACCTGTCTCAGCCCTTCATTGAGCTTCTCGATCCGCCCTAGCATCGCGTTGAGCGATTCCGACAGCCGGTCGAATTCGTCGCCCGAACCGCTTGTCGGCAGCCGCTGCGAAAGATCACCCGCCATGATCTTTGTGCTGGCTTCGGACATACGATCAATGCGCTTCAGGGCGTTGCGGCCGATGCCGAACCAGATGACGAGCGCGCCGAACCCCATCACCCCCAGGGCGACGACCAATGCCTGGCGCACGAGCATGCGGAACTTCTCCGGCTCCTGGAGGTCGTGACCAACGAGAATCCTCAGACCATTGTCGAGCAGCAGGACCTGGGCAAGCGCCACGTGACTCTCCCCGCGGCTTTCGTCGGTGAAACGCCGGTACCGGAACGGCTCCGACTTCCAGCCTTCGTCGTCAAGCAGGCCCGGCTCCAGTCCGGCGACGTTGCCCGCGAGGATTTCCCCGCTCGGACCGGCGATCACATAGAGATTGGCACCCGGCTGGCGTGCTCGCCGCTCGAGCGAGCGAAGCAGACCACTCATGCCGGCGCGCTCGTAGACGGCTTCGATCTGGCTCACTTCGGCGGTGATGGCGTCGCGCGTCTGCTGCTCGAGCAGGCGTTCGGACATGCCTGTCACATAAAAGACGAGGAAGACCGCGCAGAGGGAAAAGAGAACAAGATAGAGTGCGGAGAGCCGGACCGCCGTCGTTCTGAACAGGACCCTGAGTTTGCTCATGTCTCAGTCCGGTCGTCCTTGATCATGTAGCCGGCGCCACGCACGGTTCTCAGCAGCGGCACGTCGAAGTCCTTTTCGATCTTCGAGCGCAGACGCGAGACGTGTACGTCAATGACATTGGTTTGCGGGTCGAAATGGTAATCCCACACGTTTTCGAGCAGCATCGTCCTCGTCACGACCTGACCCGCATTCTTCATGAGGTATTCGAGCAGCCGGAATTCGCGCGGCTGCAACGGGATTTCCTTGCCCTGCCGTCGGACCGAGTGGGCGAGCCGGTCGAGCTCGAGATCGCCGACGCGGTAGACCATATCCTGCTCGGGCGCGCCCTTGCGGCGGCCGAGAACCTCGACCCGTGCGAGAAGCTCGTTGAATGCGTAGGGCTTCGGAAGATAGTCGTCGCCCCCGGCCCGCAGTCCCGTGACGCGGTCGTCCACCTGGCCGAGCGCCGAGAGAATGAGGACGGGCGTGTGGATATCCCGCCGCCTCAGTTCGGTGATCAGCGACAGGCCGTCGCGGCGCGGCAGCATACGATCGACGACCAGCACGTCATAGGCATTCTCGCTCGCCATGAACAGCCCGCTTTCGCCATCGCTGGCGTGGTCGGAAACAATACCGGCCTCGCGAAACGCCTTCGCCAGATACGCGGCTGCCTCGAGGTCATCTTCAACAATCAGAATCTTCATGCGCGTGACCATAGTCCCGGATCCCTATCTGTCTCAACCGGTTTCGGTTCCGACACCTCCAGCGCCGTGCGTCTAATGAGACGCGCAGAGGTCGCTGTAGCACTTTGAATTGCTGCATGGTTTCGACCCGAGCAGTCATGCAGCAGCGCCGCAGCAACCATCGCTTTGGCCCGAAGGAGAAGCGCCGCGAAATCACTTGGATGTCGCGGCGCCCTTTGGATCATGGCGATTGCGGATTGTGCCGATCAATCACCGCGATCGGTCAGAATGGATCGAAGCGGGCGAGCCACTCCAATCCTTCGAGTGTCGTGACATCAGCCCTGATCGATCGGAAGCGCGACAAAGCGGCTGCCGTCTTCGGTTTCGATCTGGAAGAGCGCCTTGGTCCGCCCATCCTTCTTGGCGTTGTTGATCACCTTGAGGATGTCGTCCGCCGACTTCACTTCCTGATTGTTGACGGTGACAATCTTCTCGCCTTCCTTGAGGCCACGGTCGCCGGCGTCAGAGTCCGGATCGACGGAAGCGATCATCACGCCGGTGCCGTCCTCGGAAGGCGTCACCGTCACACCGAGACCGGCAAGCGCTTCGTCGCTGGCTGTCGGACCCTGCTCGGACCGCTCGTCCTTCGGCTGCGTGGCGTCGCTGGTGTCGCTCGGCAGGTTGCCGATTTCGAGCTTGACGCTCTGCGACTTGCCGTCGCGCCACAGAGTGACGTCTGCAGAAGAGCCCGGACGCAGCGCCGCAACCTTGCGGGCCAGATCGCGTGGATCCTTGATCGGCTCGCCGTTCATTGCCGTTATGACATCGCCCTTCTTGATCCCGGCCTTTTCTCCCGGAGAGCCGGCCTGCGGTTCTACGACCAGAGCGCCGCTTGCCTCGGAGAGGCCCAGCGAATCAGCGATATCCTTGTTTACCGGCTGGATCTGAACGCCAAGCCAACCGCGCGAGACGGTGCCGTCCCTCATGAGATCTTCGACGACGTCCTTGGCAACAGATGCGGGGATCGCGAAGGCAATGCCGACATTGCCACCCGACGGAGCCAGGATGGCGGTGTTGATGCCGACAACCTCACCCGAAAGGTTGAACGTCGGACCACCGGAGTTGCCGCGGTTCACGGCAGCGTCGACCTGCAAGTAATCGTCATAGGGACCCGACCCGATGTCGCGGCCGCGAGCCGAGACGATACCGGCCGTCACCGTTCCACCGAGGCCAAACGGGTTACCGACCGCGACGACCCAATCGCCGACGCGCACCTTGCTGTCGTCCGCGAAGGTGACATAGGCGAACTTCCGCTGGTCATCGACCTTGAGCACCGCGAGATCGGTGCGGCTGTCCTTACCGACCAGCTTGGCATCGAGCTCGGTTCCGTCATTCAGGATGACCGTGAAGGCGGAGCCATCGGAAACGACGTGATTGTTGGTGACGAGGTAGCCGTCTTCGGAGATGAAGAAGCCGGAACCCTGGGCGCGCGGGCGAAGGCGGCCCTCGGCGTGCGGACCACGACGATCACGTTCGGCGCGATCATCGCCACGCGGACCGCCGAATTCGCGGAAGAAGCGCTTCAGCGGATGATCATCGGGCAGATCTTCGAAGCCGCGGCCGCCGAAGTCGAAGCCGAAGTTGCTGGTTTCATCGTCGGAGGTGTTCACGCGCGACTGCACACGAACGGAAACGACGGCCGGCGAAACCGCGTCGACGACATTCGCGAAGCTCGGGACCGCTGGGGCTTCCGTCTTCACCGCTTCGGCGAAGGTCTGCGAAATCTGAGCCGGCAGGCCGCTGGTCAGCATGACCGCCGCGAGACCGGCGACGGTGGAGGTTTTCAGAACCGTCTTCAGGGATGGACGTTTGATCTTGGACATTCGCTTTTGCCTTCTCTCTTCCTTGAAGCCATCGCCAATCGGCATGCGGCTTCAAAACCTTGACCACGAGAGTTCCCGAACGGGTATTTGGCGTCCGGGGAACTGCTCGCCTGGCTGTGACTGGAGGAACAGCCGATGATGAAAGGTGTAACGGATGGGACCTTACTGAGTTCTGTCCGGCAGATGAATATTTGGTAATGTTCGCATGGAAGCCGGAGAGAGACTGTTAAGCACCATGCGGAACGGCGCCATACTTCGTTTTCCAATATGCGAAATTCGTCTGAGCGTCCTGAACGATCGTTCGATATCAAAGGCGCGATCTTCAGACTCCCGGGTATCCAGCGAATGATGCTTTCTAGGACCTCAAGAGCTTATCCAGCTCTTCCTTTTCCTTGTCGGAAAGCGGCACGCCGAGCGTACGCGCACTGCGTCGGCGCGCAGCCAAAACGAGGACAACTCCACCGCAAAGAAGCAGAATGACGGGCATGCCCCAAAGAATCACAGTCTTCGCCTCGAAACGCGGCTTCAACAGCACGAATTCACCATAGCGGGAGACGACATAGGCAATGACCGCTTCGTCCGTATCGCCATTCGTCAACCGCTCGCGCACCAGCACCCGCAAATCCTTGGCGAGTTCGGCATTGGAGTCGTCGATCGACTGGTTCTGGCAGACCATGCAGCGAAGCTTGGCCGAGATCGCCCGCGCTCGCGCTTCGAGTGCCGGATCGGCAAGCACCTCGTCCGGATTGACCGCGAAGGCGGGCACCACGGAAGAGAGGCAAAGGAAAAGCGCAAGCAACAAGCGGATCATTCGGCAGCCCCCAAGGCGAGCCGCGCGGCCCTCTTGGCGCGCGTCGGCGCGCCAACCCGCAAGCGGCGGTCACTGAGGGAGACTACGCCGCCCGCCATCATGATCAGCGCCCCGCCCCAGATGCAAAGGATCAGCGGCTTCCACCAGACACGCACGACAATTCCGCCGTCGGTCATCTGATCGCCGAGGGAAACATAGAGCTGGCTGAGGCCAAAGGTCCGAATTCCGGCCTCCGTCGTCGGCATCCGGCGCGCGGTATAGAGCCGCTTCGACGACCAGATTTCCGTGACCGCTACGCCGCCCCGGCTGACGGTGAAATGCCCGGTTTCGTCGGTATAGTTCGGTCCGCGCCCCTGGCGCATGCCGTCGAAGCGCAGGGTATAGCCGCCGGCGTCCACCATCATTCCCGGCCGCATCTCGACGACCGCCTCGGTCTCGAAAGCGGTGACGGCGACGATGCCGATCAACGTGACGCCCAGTCCCGCATGGGCGAGTGCTGTCCCGAAGGCAGAGCGCGGCAGGCCCGAAAGCCGCTTCCAGGCAATGCTGCCGGCCACTTTGCCGATACCGGAACGCAGAATGAGTTCGGTCAGCGCGCCCACGACCAGATAGACGCCGAGCGCAATGCCGAGGAGAGCGAGTACAGGGCCGCCATTCATTGCGTAGTAATAGACCGCAGCGACAAGGAGGCCCACCGCGACCGCGACGAACAAACGCTGGGCAACACCTGTGAGATCGCCGCGCTTCCAGGCAAGCAGCGGGCCGAAAGGAACTGCGCAGAGCAGTGGCAGCATCAACAGGCCGAAGGTCATGTTGAAGAACGGTGCACCGACCGAGATCTTTTCCCCCGTCAGAGCTTCAAGCACCAGTGGATAGAGCGTGCCGGTGAGCACGGTCGCTGCCGCCGTCGTGAGAATGAGGTTGTTGAGAACGAGTGCGCCTTCGCGCGAGACCGGCGCAAAAAGTCCGCCGGACCTAAGACGGGAGGCCCGGAGCGCGAAAAGCGAAAACGCGCCGCCGATGAAGACGACGAGTATGGCGAGAATGAAGATCCCGCGCGTCGGGTCGGTCGCAAAAGCATGCACCGAGGTGAGTACGCCCGAACGGACGAGAAAGGTACCGAGCAGCGACAGCGAGAAGGTCATGATCGCCAGCAGCACGGTCCAGATCTTCAGCGCCTCGCGTTTTTCCATCACCAGTGCCGAGTGCAACAGCGCCGTGCCAGCAAGCCAGGGCATGAACGAGGCGTTTTCGACCGGGTCCCAGAACCACCAACCGCCCCAGCCGAGCTCGTAATAGGCCCAGTAGGAGCCCATGGCGATGCCCGCGGTCAGGAAAGTCCAGGCGGCAAGAGTCCAGGGCCGTACCCAGCGCGCCCATGCCGCATCGATGCGGCCTTCGATCAGTGCCGCGATCGCAAAGGAAAAGCAGACGGAAAAGCCGACATAGCCGAGGTAGAGCAGCGGCGGATGGATGGCGAGGCCGACATCCTGAAGCACGGGGTTGAGGTCCTTCCCCTCTCCCGGAGCCGGAATGAGGCGGGCAAAGGGGTTGGACGTCAGCAGGATGAAGAGCGCAAAGGCGGCCGTGATCCAGGCCTGGACGGCGAGCACGGTTGCCTTCAGCGTTTCCGGAAGGTTGCGGCCGAAAAGCGCCACGAGCGCGGAAAAGAAGACGAGGATCAACAGCCACAACAGCATCGACCCCTCGTGGTTGCCCCACACACCGGAAATCTTATAGATCAAGGGTTTGAGCGAGTGCGAGTTCTCCCAGACGTTCCGTACCGAGAAGTCGGAGGTCACGTAGGCGAAAGTCAGCACCGCGAAGGAGAAGGCAACGAGCAAGGCGCAGACGAGTGCGGCGCTCGATGCAAGTTCCATCAGCGCGCGATCACCGCGCCGCGCCCCGGCGAGCGGCAAGACCGCCTGGATGAGCGCCGTCGCGAGCGCCAGCACCAGGGCATAATGTCCGAGCTCGATGATCATTGAATGTTTTCCTTGCCACCGAGCGCAACACCCTGTGCCTGCAGACGGTCTGCAACGTCTTTCGGCATATAGGTTTCATCGTGCTTGGCGAGCACCGTATCCGCGACGAATACCGGACTGCCCGCAACAAAGGCGCCCTCGGCCACCACGCCCTGTCCCTCGCGGAAGAGGTCGGGCAGGATGCCGGTATAGGTTACCGGTACCGTTCCCAGCGTATCGGTGACGTTGAACGTCACTGTCTTGCCCTCGCCACGCTTGAGCGAACCGGTTTCGACGAGGCCGCCCAGGCGAATGCGCGTTCCCGGAGCAAGGCCGGCCTTCGTGAGATCGCCCGGAACATAGAAGTAAGCGACCGCCTGGCTGAAGGCGAACATGACCAGGAAGACGGCGGCCATCAAGAAGCCGACGCCACCGCCGATGATCGCCAACCGTTTCTGCTTGCGTGTCATTCTTCTTCTCCGTCCGCGTCGATCCCGAGTTCGCGGCCGAGAGCCAGCAACTGCTTCCCTGGATCCCCGGTGGCCGGGAACGCCTTCAGCCCTTGCTGTAGAGCGTCGCGCGCCTTGTCTCTTTGATCAAGCACAACGTAGGAACGGATCAGGCGCATCCATCCTTCGAAGTTCGCGGGATTTTCCTTCAGTTTGCTCGACAGGCTGTCGACCATGCCGCGGATCATGGCCTGGCGATCACCGGCATCCATCTGCGCGGCGGCCGCCATATCCTCGGACGTTGGGTTTGCCGGCATCGTATTGCCGGCCGGCGCCTGACCGGCGGACAGCTCCGCGATGTGTTGGTTCACCAATGGCAGCCAAGGCGCGTCAGCGGGAGAATTGCCGGCAAGCCTGCGAAATGCGGCGAGTGCATCCTGCTGTCTACCCTCCTGCTTGAGGCCGAGAGCCAGATAGAATTCCGAGCGCGGGTCGTTGGGGTCAAGGGCAAGCGACTTCTTCAAGGCTTCCTGCGCATCGGCCGTCACCAAGCCGCCGGACTGCACGATCAACGCCTCTGCATAGCCCCCGAGTCTGGCGGGCGTCGGCCCGAGCAGGCGGATCGCCTGATCGTAGGCGGCGACAGCGTCCTCGACCCGGCCGCTGCGCATATAGATCGGCGCCAGCAGATCCCAGCCCTGGCCATCGCCCGGATTGGCCGCGAGATGGTTCTCGGCCCGTGCAATCAAAATGTTGATGTCGTCACCCGGATTGGCAAGCCTGGCCGCAAGCGGCTGCGCAGGCACGCCGGGACTGCCGGTGACGAGATAGAGGCAAAGCCCCACGGCGGGAAGACAGAGAAGAACGAAGAGCTGCGCGATGCGGTTCGAGCGCAGGGATTTCGGACCACTTTCCCGGGCGGGCGCGTCCGCGGCGCTTGCCGCAAGCAGCCGGCGCGCGATCTCGGCCCTAGCGAGTTCCGCGTCCTCGCCGCTGATCAGGCCGGACTTCTGATCCCGCGTCACTTCCTCGAGCTGGTCGCGATAAACTTCGATGTCATGGCTGTGGGGAGACGAAAGCGGTGCCGCTGCCCGCATCAGCGGGAGAACGAGCACGACAGCGGCTGCCGCCGTCAAGATAGCGACGAGGATCCAGAACAACATGGAGGGGAAATACTATGAGCCCCGTGCCATTCCAACTCGAAAACAGGCAATGACGGAGATTTGAGGCGTTTCGCCGCAAGTCGCCCGCGTATTTTGCTCGTTTGGTGGCCGAGGGCGCGTCACCGAAGTGACGCTGCGGGCTCATGTCAGCGGCGTCCAGCTTCCATCGGGATTGCGGCACGCCGCTCCGCGTGCGGTCGTTTGCTGCCCCTTGACGGTCACCGTATGGCTATATTGCCGGCAATTCTGCGAACCGACCTGATAGGGTGCAGCGGCGACGACGGAACCGCTGACGCCGCGTCCCTCCCAGACGACCGGCTGCCCGCCCGGTGCGGCCTCGAGCGCCCGGTACTCGGCCTCGAGCGCCCTCTGCCGATCGGACTTGCCGAGATCGATCCCATCGAGGCGCGCAATGACACCACCCTGGAGCGCGGCGATATAGGCCGTCGACGAGGCTCCTCGCGTTGCGGTCGCAGAAAGACCCGAAACGGCCCCACGCTGGCCGTTCGACGCCGTGCCGCAACCAGCCAGTGCGACGGCAGCCGCGATGACGGCGATCCTACCGCTGGCGACAAAGGCTCGTGTCATTACTGCGTGGTTCCTCATGATCCCCCGACAACTCAACTGCACCGCAAACCACCTTATCCGCCCTCCCGTACATCCGGCGGCGGACAGGTGGCACCCTGTCGATTTTCTTTTTGCACTCCCCGGCGCATCAGGCAACCACACCCTCTTGGGGATCGGCATTTTCGGCCGCTGTGTGGCCGCTAAACCGCAGCAGGCAGAACGAGTTGGGCCCGCAATCCTCCTTCGTCGCGCCGCGAAAGTTCGATCGTGCCTTGATATTCTCCGACAATTTCGCTCACGATCGAAAGTCCAAGCCCGGTGCCGGGCTTGCTCTCGTCGAGCCTCTTGCCACGCTTCATTGCCAAGGCGATCTGGTCGGGATCGAGGCCCGGACCGTCGTCATCGACGTCGAGTACGATCCAGTGACGACCCTGATCCTTGCCGTGCACGTCTTCCGGGGCCGGCCGGACAGTTAGCCGGACATGGTCGCGTGCATGCCGCGCGGCGTTTTCGAGCAAATTGCCGACCGTTTCCTCGACGTCCTGTTGCTCCATCGCCAATATCAGGCCCGGCGGATTGATCGACAGGCTGAACTGCCTTTCCGGATTGAGACGCCGCATCACCCGGACAAGCCGTTCGAGCGCGGGCTGAGCCTCGGTTCTGGCGAGGATCGAGCCCCGTTGCGCGGCGATGCGCGCGCGGCTGAGATAGATTTGCACCTGGGTCTGCATCGCGTCGGCCTGCGTCTTGACCAACTCCCCATGCGGTGTTTCCAGCACACGCGCTTCGTTGAGCAGAACTGCGATCGGCGTCTTCAGGGAATGAGCAAGGTTGCCGACCTGCATGCGCGCCCGATCGATGATACGGCGATTGCTGTCGATCAGGGCGTTCACCTCGTTGGCAAGCGGCTGGATCTCACGCGGGAAAGCGCCGTCCAGGCGCTCGCTCTCGCCCGCGCGGATCTTTTCAAGCGAGCGGCGCACCTGGTCCAGCGGCCGGAGACCGAACAGAATGGTCAGCGCATTGACGCCAAGTCCGCCGAGACCAAAGATCGACAGCGCGATGGTGAGATTACGGGTGAAGCGATCGATATCCGCCTCCAGCACATCGCGATTGCCCGCGACCCGGAAGCGAGCGGCATGCCCCTGGATGTCGAGCACGACCTCGGTTTCGGCCACCTCGACCTCGTTTCCGAACGGATCCATGGTCGTGTAGAAGCGCTCGTAGCGAATATCGAAGGGAACCTCGTCAACACTGGCAATCGGCAGTTTTGCCGAGCCGAGAGACGTCGACAGCAGTGGTGGCGTGTCAAATTCACCGATCGGTTCGACGATCCAGTACCATCCGGTTTGGGGCTGGGAGAAACGAAGGTCGCCGAGCTGCGGACTTCCGGACAGAACGGCCTTCTCGTTGACGGAAATCGAGTTGATGACATTGTAGAGTTGCGCGCGCAGCAGATCCTGGAAGCCGCGCTCAGACCCTTGTCTGTACAGCGCGGAGATAACCACTCCAATTACTACGAGGGCGACGACGGCCCAAACGGTCGAAACCGCCAGTACGCGGGCCGTAAGCGATCTAATTGCCATTGCCGGGCGCTTGCATGCGATATCCGAGGCCGCGAACCGTTTCGATCAAGTCGTTGCCGATCTTCTTGCGCAACCGACCGACAAACACCTCGATCGTGTTGGAGTCGCGGTCGAAATCCTGATCATACATGTGTTCGACCAGTTCCGTGCGCGACACCACCTGCCCCATATGGTGCATCAGGTAGGAGAGCAGCCGGAACTCATGCGACGTGAGCTTCAGCGGCACGCCGCGAACGGTCGCTTTCGAACCCTTGGTGTCGAGCCGCACCGGACCGCAAACGATCTCCGAACTCGCATGCCCCGCGGCCCGACGGATCAATGCGCGGATGCGGGCAAGAACCTCCTCCACATGGAAGGGCTTGGCCACATAGTCATCGGCGCCGGCGTCGATACCGGCCACCTTGTCGCTCCAGCGGTCGCGTGCGGTCAGAATCAGGACCGGCATGGTCTTGCCGTCGCCGCGCCACTTTTCGAGGACGGTAATGCCGTCCATCTCCGGCAGGCCGATGTCGAGGATTACCGCATCATAGGGTTCCGCGTCACCAAGATAGTGGCCCTCCTCACCGTCGAAGGCCTGATCGACGACGTAGCCGGCTTCTTTCAATGCGTCGGCCAGTTGCCTGTTCAGGTTGACGTCGTCCTCGACTATAAGAATGCGCATCTGCGTTCAGTTCCCTTGCTCGTAGGCTACCCGCAAGCAGCCTACATCGGCACCTTCACCGTTACCTTCTTAGGCCGCCCACCGTTGCCCGGGATAAGCACCGTGATCACGCACTGACCGTCGGATGTCGGCTGGGCGGAGAGCAGTTCTCCACCCGTCTCGGCAACCACTTGCGCGGCGGCAGCGCTGCAATCGCCAGCCGCGCGGACAACAGCCGAAGGCACGTTGATGGCAGGCGGCGAGAAGCCTGCGAGGCCTGCGGCAAGCGCGGCTATGATCACTGGTGAAGACATGAACGCACTTTCGACTTGGGAAGCATCATGGCGAAAATCATTAACTGATACAGGCTGAATGGCAAATGAATGTCGGACGCGGCACGACTTCCGACGGCGGTATCTGCTCGCGGGAAAACGACCGTAGATTGCAGCGATTCCTCCTGTTGCGAAAGATCGCACCGCGCAACCGGCGAGCCTTTCGCCGACTGCCAAGGCAGTCATTTGTTAGGATCTCCGCAGAAGAATGTTTATCCGCGCCCAGATTGCTACCGCCGCCCTCAGGAGGCGAGGCGCTCACGCGCCGTTTTAACCTTCCGGGCCTCCCTCGATTCTTCTCAATCGCTTGCGACCATTTTCTCAAGAATTGATTCCGATCGTTCAAAGGTGTCCCGAAGTGAATCCGTGTCCTTGTTCAGAGATTTGAAAATGCATCGTTTTCCGGTTGCCGTGCGACAGCCCCAAAGCCGGTGAATCCCGCCTAAAGGGTTCAAGGAAAATTTTGTGGATCAATCGAACATTAATCGATTTAAAGAATTTTCAATCGTTTAAATGATTTAAGCCACTGATTTACAACGCATTTACGATGTGAAATTGTCTTGCATCCTTCAACCGTCATGAACCAGGAGAAACGGATGCAGACGCTCGCGAACAAACAGCCCGCACTACCGCAATCCAGGATTCCGCAATCGCTTCTCGATCGCTTCGAGCACGAGTGGCGCGAGATGCGCACGGCTGGCGAGACTGCGCAAAAGCCCGTTCCGCCTGCAGAATGATGTTCCGGCACCGCTGAAAGAACGCCGTTCTACCAGCGGTGCCACTCCTCAAAATACAGCGCCACAGCGCTTGCTGGCCGTCGACGACGAAGCCGCTGCGGCCTTTTTACCAATCCACAATTCCATGCTACTCTTCCGCAATGCTGACCGAAGAGATGGAAAAGCTGGCGCTCAGCCTGCCGGGAACGCAAGAGAATGCCCATTTCGGAACGCGGGATTTTCGCGTGGGCAAGCGGATTTTCATGTCCCTGCCGGAGGCAGGCCGCGCGGTCTTCAAGTTCACGCCCGACCAGCAGCGCATGTTACTGGAAATGGAGCCCGGAGTTTGCGCCGCGGTCCCCGGCGGCTGGGGAGAACGCGGCTGGACATCGTTCTATTTCGTCGACGCCGACGAGGAGCTTGTTCGGCAGTCCATGGAAACCGCATGGCGCAACGTCGCGCCGAAAAGTCTTGTGAAGAAGAACGGTGGCACCTGAGCCTTCGCCCCGCCCAATGGACGCGTTAGCGCTTTGAATCGCTGCATGTTTTATCCTTAAATCGGCCTACGATCTAAGGAACCATGCACTAGCGGACCGGTTCCAATCCTACTTCCAGCGGCCAGGTAACCAGGTAGTCCTCATAATCCTCGACATCGATACCATCCTCCGCAACGGTGCGGCCCCGCACGGATATGCCTGCCGCATGGACGGTTTCCGGGTCGCCGGAGACGAGCGGATGCCACCAATAGAGATCCCTTCCCTCGCCGATCAGCCGATAGGCGCAGGTCGGCGGCAGCCATGAGATCTCGTGCACCACCTTCGGCGTCAGTTGGATGCAATCCGGGACAGTCGCCTGCCTGTTATCGTAGTCCTTGCAGCGACAGCTTTCGCCATCGAGCAAAGTACAGCGGATCGAGGTCCAGGCGATCTCGCCCGAATCCCAATCCTCGAGCTTGTTCAGGCAACAGAGCCCACAGCCGTCACAGAGGCTTTCCCACTCGGCATTGCTCATTTCTTCAAGGCTTTTGGTTTTCCAGAAAGGCATTTCGCCCATCATGTCACACTTTCGTCTGTTCCATGCCAACATGGAACATTTGCAGAAAATTGCCGGTTTTTTAAGGCCGGCAGCGCGATATGCAAGTAGATTGGAAACTCGCCCCGTGCAAATATCATAGTGGGCAAGCGAACCTTCGAGACGAGAACACCGTGCAGGAACCGAAGAAAGAGGACAACCGGCCGAAGAGGCGACACATCTTTCTCAGAATCGATTCCTGGATCGACTCGACGGTGTGGAATGCGGGATTCCGGCTGGCTGAATGGTGGGAAGACACGACCATCTTCTTCCGGCGCTTTCGCGTACGCGGCTGGAAGAGAGCTGTTTTCGAAGTGCTTGGCGAAGCGGCGACGTGGGGAACGGCGGGCTCGGTGCTGATGCTGGCTCTGGCCCTGCCGGCATTCGAGGAAACCAAAGGCAATTGGCGCGCCCAAAGCGACTTTGCGGTGACCTTCCTCGACCGTTACGGCAATGAGATCGGCCACCGCGGTATCATCCATGAAGACTCGGTCCCGATCGACGAATTGCCGGACCATCTCATCAAGGCGGTTCTCGCCACCGAGGATCGGCGTTTCTTCGATCACTGGGGCATCGATTTTCTCGGCCTGGCGCGCGCCATGACCGAGAATGCCCGGGCGGGCGGCGTGGTCCAGGGTGGCTCGACCCTCACCCAACAGCTTGCCAAGAACCTGTTCCTGTCGAACGAACGTACGATCGAGCGCAAGATCAAGGAGGCCTTCCTCGCCGTCTGGCTGGAATCCAACCTGTCAAAGAAGGAAATCCTGGGCCTCTACCTCGACCGCGCCTATATGGGTGGCGGTACTTTCGGAGCGGCTGCGGCCGCGCAGTTCTATTTCGGCAAGGCGATCACAGACATCAGTCTCGCCGAATCCGCCATGCTCGCCGGCCTTTTCAAGGCGCCCGCCCGCTATGCGCCACACGTGAACCTGCCGGCCGCTCGCGGCCGCGCCAACGAGGTTCTCACCAACATGGTGCAGGGTGGGCTGATGACCGAGGGCCAGGTGATTGCCGCCCGCCTCAATCCTGCAACGGTCGTCGATCGAGCCCAGGTCAAGGCGCCCGACTTCTTCCTAGACTGGGCCTTTGAAGAAGTCCAACGTATCGCCGCCCCCTTCGCGCAGCACTCTCTGATCGTGCGCACGACGATCGACATGGGCCTGCAACACGCGGCCGAGGATTCGGTCGAGTCGAGCCTCCGGCAATATGGCGAAAGTTATGAGGTGAAGCAGGGCGCTCTGGTCATGGTGGAAAACGGCGGTGCCGTACGTGCCATGGTCGGCGGCCGCGACTATGGCGAAAGCCAGTTCAATCGGGCAACAAGGGCGCTGAGGCAGCCCGGCTCCTCCTTCAAGGTCTATACCTACGCCGCGGCGATGGAAAAGGGCATGACCCCGGAGACGGTGGTGGTCGACGCTCCGATCACCTGGCGCGGCTGGTCGCCGCAGAACTACGCCCGCAAATATGCCGGTCGGATTACCTTGATGAACGCGCTGGCGAGATCGATCAATACGATCCCTGTCCGCCTCGCCAAGGACAAGCTTGGCACCGAGATCATTGCCGCCACCGCAAAGAGGATGGGCGTCGAAACCCCCATCCGCACCGACAAGACCATGCCGCTCGGCACCTCCGAAGTGACCGTGCTCGACCAGGCGACGGCCTACGCCGTCTTTCCTGCGGGCGGCCTGCAGTCGCGGCGTCATGGCATCAGCCAGATCCTCAACTATGATGGCGACATCCTTTACGATTTCGGCCGCGATGCGCCTCAGGCGCAACGGGTTCTGAGCGAACAGGCAGTCTCGTCGATGAACCGCATTCTCACCCAGATTCCGGTGATGGGCACTGCGCGGCGTGCAGCCCTCGACAACGGCATCGTCACCGGCGGCAAAACGGGGACCACGCAGGCCTATCGCGATGCCTGGTTTATCGGCTTCACCGGCGACTACACCACAGCTGTCTGGTTCGGCAATGACGACTATACATCGACCAACGAGATGACCGGCGGCTCGTTGCCGGCCATGACCTTCAAACGGCTGATGGATTATGCCGAACAGGGCATCGAGCACCGCGCGATCCCCGGCATCGACAACCCGCTTCCCGACGCGACCACGAAACCAGCA
Source organism: Sinorhizobium garamanticum (assembly GCF_029892065.1). Taxonomy (NCBI): domain Bacteria; kingdom Pseudomonadati; phylum Pseudomonadota; class Alphaproteobacteria; order Hyphomicrobiales; family Rhizobiaceae; genus Sinorhizobium; species Sinorhizobium garamanticum. Next base: position 119,730 of record NZ_CP120373.1, read on the forward strand.
GAGGTGGCGGACGCAAAGCCCGATGAGAATGCCCTTCCGCCGCTTGTTCGCCCGCGTTCCCTCTCCGCCGAGGTGACCAGACTGTTGAAAGCGATCGGCGCGACGTTCGAAAAAGCCTCCCCGCTCAAAGCACCCGAAAAGAACTCCGGCAGGGTCGCAGTGCTTGAGACGCCTCCGGCGAGTGCCACAAGCGATTGACTTTGTAGTCAAAAATCCGTTCCTTGACGAACGAACCGCCCACGCCGCGTGGCTTTCGCACATTGCCAGGCAAACGAGATACGATAGAGCCGCTCCTTGTTTCGCATCCCCCTCCTCGTCGCTCTCGCTCTGATCGTCGCCTTTGGCGGTGGGATCACTTCAGCTGTCTGGGCGCTGAAGGCGACCGTCGGCTTCGGCTCGATCGCGATCGGCCCCTGGATCGCGTTCCCCGAGGCCCAGACGGCCTCGGCGGACCCCTACGCCAAGGCGCACCGCGCCCGCGCCGGCGAGTTGCTCTTTGGGGGCGCGGAAGGGCTGATCTTTACGGCTGCGACGGACGACAGCGGCGCCCGCCTGTCGGCCGCCTGCTCCTATGATATCTCGGGCATCACCCCGCCCGCCCGTTTCTGGACCCTCTATGCGACGACGTCGGAGGGCGTGACATTGCGGCCCGGAGCGGACCTGCCCTCCGGAGCGAACTCCTGGACGGTGCTGCGCGCCGAAGACAGCAGTTTCGTCGTTCACGCCTCGCCCGTCGCTCATCCGGAAAACTGGCTCGCCATCCGCCACAGCGGCAGCTTCAAGCTCGTACTCACCCTGCTCGATACACCGACCGCCGGTTCCTCGGGATTGATCGATCTAGCGATGCCAAAGATCGTCAAGACGGGGTGCGGAAATGCGTAGCACGCTGTTCGCCATTCTCGTCGGCCTGTTTGGCGCGGCCCTGCTGCATATCATTATCGTGCTTGCCCTGCCGCAATTCACCGGCCGGGACGCCTATACGCGGGTGCTCGGCCTCCTCGAAATGGACAGCTTCTTCCCATTGACGGCAGAGCCGGGGGCGACCGGGCTCGACAACAGCGATCCCTATCTGCGAGCCGCCGTCTGCAGCTTTTCAATCGCGGAGGCGCCCTCGCGCTTCATTGCCCGCGGCGCGGTGCCGTTCTGGTCGCTTTCAGTCTTCGACAGCAACTCGAACGAAGTGTTCAGCATGAACGACCATACGGCCGTCAACGGCAGTCTCGACTTGGTCGTCGCCACGCCTATCCAACTGGTCGAATTGCGCAAATCGCCCCCCGAAACGCTGGCTCAATCGATCATGATCGAGATGAAGGACGACGAGGGCTATGCAGTCCTGCGGGCTCTTGCCCCGCTCGACAGCTTCGAGGAACAGGTTCGCAATTTTCTCACCGAATCGAGCTGCGAGCCCTTCCGGCGTTAACGCGATACGGCCGGCACCGCCGCTTCCTGGTATCGCAGGGCTGCCCGCCCCATTACCGCGCCGCGCGTCTCACCCCTCGCGCAAAGGAAAATGCAGGCGGCGCACCAATGTCGAGGGCATATTTGATTGCCGGGCAAACCGGAAGGTCCGACATAGACCGGACGTACCCGATGACATTATGGTCGAAGATTTGGTGGAGGCGCCCGGTGTCCCGGGCATTGAAGTGACGACTTAAGTCACGCGGCCGCACCCGCGTAGGCAGCAGTGCCGCACGCTACAAATTAAATTACTGCTTCTTGATCCGTGGTCCCGTCGGCGCCTTGGGCTGTGGTCCGCGACCGTCGAGACGCTCGTAGCGGATACCTGTAAACAACAGCACAGTGGCGCTGCCCGACTTCACGGGAGGCCTTCGCGGCCTTTGGACCTTGCGATCCTGCATTCTGATTACGTCTGCCATGCTCGTCTCCGTATTTCCATGAGACGGATGAACTACCGTACCGATTTCACCCTGCCCGCGGTGGGGCTGACGCATTTTCCAAAGGCTACATTCCCTGGACAGACGCGCCCTTCTCATCTGCTCCTTCTTCCGGCGACCCCGGACGTTGTTTCGGTTCACATCAGATGCCGGACCGATGATAGCCGGTCCATCTTGATTGAGCCATAGCCTAGTTAACACTATCTTAAACTCATCGTGCTTCCCCCTTTTTGGTGATCCATTCCCCTGACCGGCACACACGCCTCCCGCGCCGAGAGATCATTCGGCTTGCATGCAGTTGTATCGGGAAGTGTGGTCAGCGCCTCGCAAGCACCCCGAACAGGAAAGCCACGCCGGCGACCGTCAGCAAGGTCGAGATCGGTTCGTCGCGAACGCGTTCCCGCACGCGCTCTGTCATCAACTCCGCCTCTCCCTGCACGACGGCCCTTGCACCGGTGCCGATGGCTGAAACCGTTTCCGTCAGCCGAGCGATCTCGGTTCTCAGGTCTGCAATCTGCGCTTCCAGTTCCGCCTGCGCGCTCGCAGTGCGTGCTTCAGCCTCCGTTTCCGCCCCGACGGCTGCCAGCTTCTTCTCCGCCATTTCGTCGCTCCTTTTCTTCGCGCGATGTCAACGCGCCTAGGGAGGATTGGTTCCCGCGAAGCGACGCAAATCGACTGAACCAAAAAGAGCGGACGGCAAATGCCGCCGCCCTCTCGAAAAACGTCTCTGGCCGTTCTCACTACCTGCGTGTCGTGCTCTGGTCTTCGAGCGGCCCGCCGCCGACAGAAGGCACGGCGCTTCAGTCGTTCTCACACAGACGGTCGTCGAAACCACACTCCGGCTGCTTCGCCCGTCTTCCGAGTGGGGTGTTCGCTGGATCAATCCGTCCCGCTCCATGCGAGCTAGCATTTGCGCCATCGGCGGCTGCTCGACCTGCTATTGACTGCCACAAACAAGGAAAGGTACGAATGTTCGTCAGCCCGTTTAACTTGCAGCTCGACACTGACGGCTCTGCCGCCGGTCAACCAGGGCGTCAGAAGGCCGCATGAATCGCCCGAGATACCTCACGATTGCCGCAGTTTTGGCAGTGGTTCATCTATTGTTGGCGTTGAGCACTCTCCTCGTCAGTTTTTCCTTGGGAATGGGGCGCTTCGACTCGGGTGGCGATATGAGCCAACTCGAAAGTTTGGCCACGGCACTTTCGGACACGCTCCTTTCGCCCATCTCACATATACAAACCAAGGGGCTATCGTCCCTGCAACAATGGGCGGTCGTGCTTGGAAACAGCATTCTTTGGGGTGCTGTTCTTGCGGTGCCAGTATGGGCAGTGGCGCGACTGGTTAGGGGGAAACGTGCTGCCTTCTGACAACGCATTCGAGCGGACCGTGAAGCACCGTGGGCCGCGTCTGGCCGCCACATAGCCTCAAACTTAGCCGTTGGGCGACAACATGAGAATGGCCTTGTCTAGACTATTGATGATGATGAAATTTATTGCGCCCGCCCTCTATATCGTGGGAGCAATCGTTATCTGGCTAGATTTTTTAAGATCGAACCCTGATGGTCTCGCCAATATTTGGATTGCAATCTACACGTTTCCAATTGTCATAATCGGCACCTTTCTACTGCAAGGCGAATTCCCATATGTGCCTGGCCGCTACTATGAAGCGCACGCCTTCTACTTCTGGCCAAGTGTTGCCCTTCTTGCACTTGCATTATTTCTAATTTTCCACGCGTTGCAAAAAATTGCCAATCCGCCGGCCCAATAGACCCAGAACTCATTCGTCAATCGACCGAACGTCTGCTTTTCAATTGTCCGACCGGCGGCACCAGTGCTTCACCGATTTGCGGATCAGATAGAAGTGCATGTGGAGTCTTTAAGGCTGACGGCAGCTCGGGCGTCCGGCCTCTGTGGATCAAAGAAAATTCCGTTTCGCCACGACAGTGCCGCAAGCCTGAATAAAGCCCCAACGTCCATAGTTAATGCTACGCTAACGTTTTAGATCTATTTTTGATGACGTGTGCCGTTCCGGGCCATCGGCGATGGCGATCGTGTTTTGCGTGCAAGGATAAATTGTGACGAACCGGTTTCGTGAGTTGGAGAGGCCGCAGACGGGCCGACTGAAGGACGTCGTGCTGATGGCGACCGTCACCGGCTTCGAGAGCCTTCGCATCCCGCGCAAGTCGGACATGAGGCAGTTTGCCGAGCTGTTCGAACCGCTTTTCCTCGGATCAAGCGACGAAGCGCGCCGGCAGGCGACCGCCGCGCTTTCGCAATGTGCGCATGTGCCCGAGCCTGTCGCGCTGCTGATCGGCAGCATGCCGATTTCCATTGCCGCTACCTTTCTGATCCGATCGAAAGCAATTTCCGATCGGGTGCTGATTTCCATCATCCGTCGGCAAGGACCGGCCCATGCCAGCGCGATCGCGCACCGGGAAAATCTTTCGCCCTCGGTCGTCGATGCCCTGGTCGAGCACCACCAGGCCATGTATCCGAGCGGGCAATCCGATGCGAATCAGCCGAGGACAAAAGCAGTAAGCCCGCCACCAGCCGGGGACAGCGCTTCTTCCGATCGCATCGCACGCGAAGAAAAGCTGCGCGAGGAAATAAAGGCATTGGCGCGGGCCGAGCCGCGAGAACGTACGTCGCGCCTTCAGCCAATCGACGAGCTCCACCAGGCGTTGCTCATGCGGTTTGCCCGCAGTGGCGAAGCGGTTCTCTTCGCGACGGCTCTCGCCGACGCATTGCGATCGAGCCGAGCGCTTGCGGAGCGGATCCTTCTCGACATTTCAGGTCAGCAACTCGCCGTGACCCTTTCTGCACTTGAGTTCCCAGCCGGCGAGATCAATTCTCTGCTCGAGGCGCTCTATCCGCACCTTTCCGAAAGGCTCGGCGGCGGCACTCGCGCCACAGCCCTGATTGAGACGGTTGCGAGGAAAGTCAGCATCGAACGGGTGGAGGCCTGGCTTCGTGCGGATGACCCTGGAGCCGGCGAGCCGGCCCGCTACGAGGCCCATTTCGCCGACAATCGTGCCTCCGATCCCCGCCAGCAGGAGGCTCGTCCAGCCGTGGCCCATCGCAGCACCGCCGAGCCCGTGCGAGGGTTCGGGAGACGCTGACCCTGCTTCGCCCCGCCTAGCGCATCGGCCCGAAAATCGGACCCGATTTTCGGAAAGCACGATGCGTAGATTCAAAGAGTTACAGCGTCCTTTGTGCGTCCTTTAGGACGCACGGCGCTGTAATGTTTCCCCATGGCTCCCTATGGCGGCTTCCTTATCGCCGGGGATCGGCATTGTCGGCCACGACCTCGAAAAGACCATCGCAATCGTCCAGTTCGATTTCGACGATCCAGCAATCAGGATCGAAGCGGATCTCGGAGGAAAGCGCGCTGTCGATGTGATCCGCGTCCACATTCTGCAATCGTATCTCGAACTTGCGGCTCGTATCGGCTTCATCGTCGAAGAAATTCTGCGGCGCGGGCGCGTAGAGGGTCTCGCCCCCGAACCGCGAGCGCTGGCGAATGAAGATCGTGCCGGCCTCTTGCGCACCCTTGCGCAGTACGGCGGCATAGCCACCGACGGCAAAGACGCGGCGTAGCAGGGAGGACACGAAGATATCGGATTTCAGGCGCATTCGAGGCTGATACACGTGAGACCACCGGCATGCAATTGCTCGGGTAAAGCGCCGCCGCTGCGGTTGCGAACTCAGGCTGCCGGCGCGGCTCAAAGCGCACCGATTTCCTTCAGCTTCTTGAGAACCTTCGCATTGGGTTCACCGGTCTGCGGCAGGCGGTAGTGCTTCTCAAAATGCCGGATGGCGGCGCGTGTCTGATCGCCGGCGACACCATCGACCACGATGTCGGCATAGGCAAGGTTGCTGAGCCCTTTCTGGATGCTCACCACCATTTCGCTCGAGGCAGGAATGTCGGCCCGAGGAAGCAATGTCCTGTCGTCTTCGGCAGTGCGGATCGCGGCAGCGACCGGATCGACCTCTGCCGGCGCAGCTTTAGGGTCTGAATAGGGACGATCGCCAGGGGTCGCGACCGCAAGTCCGGTATCGTCTGTCGCACGCAACGCCTGCAACAACTCGTCGCTCGCTTCGCCGCTTTGCATACGCCCTGCCTGTTTTTCGAAGCGCAGGATCGCGGCTGACGTTTTCGGGCCGGTACGCCCATCCGGCGCTCCATCGTAAAGACCCAGTCGCGCCAACTCTCTCTGTACGTCCGCAATAAGCGTCGAGGTGGCTGCGTGTGTGGACCAAGCATTTTTCGCCTGCTTACTCAGTTCGCCTTGTGCAGCGGTCGCATCAGCGACGTTCTCGGACCTTTCGGCGCCCTCCCGTTCGATGACAAAGGTCGTTACGTTGCGAGGCTCGACCGGCTCACCGTTGGCAGCTGCCAGGCGCTCGGCAACTTCGGGTCCGACCAGCGGAACGCGGGTGCGCAAAAGTGGCGACGGGTGGGCACCATGCTGGTACCACATGGCATTGGCAGCGACGAAACTGAAGACGACGACAAAGGCGGCCGATCCGCCTGCGCTGACAGGGTGGCGCGCCATCATTCTTCCGGCAAATGCAAGACCGCGAGCGGCGACGGCCAAGCCGCGCAGTGCGAGGCCAGGTCGATTTCGTGCCGCTCTCTCCCGCTCAGGCTGTTTGCGCTTGCGCGGAGCCATGTCCCCGGTCCTCGTTCATTCCCTCGTCCTGGAAGCCAACCTCCCCTATACGCGCCGCTCCCTCGCTGCGCTCCTTGAGCCGCGGAGGGAACTCCACTGTAACAGGAATGCTCGTTTGTTCGCCGTTCGCAATACCTGATCCGTCGCGTGGGATCGATATGACGATTACGGTCCCCTCGCCTTCGGAACTACGGATCGAAACGTTGCCCCCGTGCAGTGTGACCAACCCCTTCACCAGCGACAAACCGAGCCCGGTCCCTTCGTAGCGGCGCGTATAGTCATTCTGAATCTGGACAAAAGGTTGGCCGAGCATCTGCAACTTGTCTTCGGCAATACCGATCCCCGTGTCGCTCACGGTGAGCTTCAAGACTGCACCGTCGGTTTCGGCATCGATCATGACCAGCCCGCCCTGATTGGTAAACTTGATCGCGTTGCCGACAAGATTGATCAATATTTGCTGAAACGCGCGCTGATCGGCATTGATCTCGCCAACTGCGCGCGTGACGCGGCTTGCCAGCCTCACGCCCTTCTCGCGCGCCTGATGGGAAAGCATGGCCTCGCAAGCGGCAACGGCATCGGCCACACGGAAGGGCTCCGGAACAAGCTCGTAACGGCCAGCCTCGATCTTGCTCATATCAAGCATCGTGTTGACGACAGACAGAAGGTGAGCGCCGGATTTGTGGATCAGCGAGACGTATTCGCGCTGTCTGTCGTTCTCCAGCTTCCCGAAATATTCGCCGGCGAGCACGTCCGAAAAGCCGAGGATGGCGTTGAGCGGGGTGCGCAGTTCATGGCTGACGGCTGCGAGAAATCGCGTCTTCGCGTCGTTCGCCGATTCGGCATGGGCTGCCTTGGCGGTTGCTTCCGCCCGCAGTCGGGCTTCCTCGGAGACATCGCGGGATTGCACGACGATGGCGGTCAGCCGATCCTCGGCATCCCGGACCGGGGTCATCTCGCAACGCATGTGCACGAACTGCGTCCCCTCGGCCGGTACCGACAGCCGCTCGAGGCGGATGTCGACCGCCGATCTCTCGCCATTCTGGCGCAGCGCATCGATAGCTCTGAGGAACGTGATCCGATCGGAGACGTGGATCTGCTCGATGAACCCGCGGCCGCAAGGATCGCGCATCAGAATGAGGTGTTCGGCAGCATCGCGACCGTGCACGGATAGGACATTGCCGCGCAGGTCGTGCACCGTAACGAGACCCGCGAAGAGATCATAAGCCGCTGAAAGATCGGGAAGCGCAGCCGCAGGCTCGCGATCACCATATGCCTGACGCTCGGGGTCCCGTCCAATGGCAGCGGCCGAGGCCAGCAGCGATGCCGAAGCCCATAACGCCGTCCCCACCGGCAGGGCGGTGGAGACCGGCAACACAGCCATAAGCGCCAGTGGCACGACAGGCAGAGCCGTCAGAGAGACGGCCGCGACAGCGCGCAGACGCTTGAAGTCACGATGCGGCAGCCACGCGGCGGCAGCTTCATCCATGCGGGATGCCCATCTGCCAGCCATGTCACGCAATACATTCACGCTTTGCCCTGCCGCCTTGTTGTTTCTTTCGAGTCGATCCGGAACGCCTTTTTTCGCTTTCGCAGGGAGGTTGGCCGGGCTGTCTCGTGATGGTCCGAATCTCGCACCCCCGACTTAATGAAAGAATAAACGGGCCGCCTCTGAGCGAGCGCAAAACTGGCGAAAAATCCTGTTTTGGGGCAATTCCGGCGAGCTTCGTTCCTTGTGGTTAACGGGGCGTAAGCGTCGGATTTCCGAGGATTTTCCGGTTCTTGTTAAGAATTTGGGCAGCGTCTTTTACGCCCATCGCCCACGCCATCGGCGGTCGCTGGCCGGAACCTTGCCATGAACCTTAACGGCAATCGCTAAAATTCGAGACAAATGCCGTCTCGGATACCGAAATCGCGCATTTCATTAAAATTCGATACAAATTCCACTGGTTTTGGAAAAGCGACCTTGTGATTCCCATTTTATTCTCAGCTTCAACGCATGGAGGAACCAGACGAGTAGCCGGTTCCGGACATGCAGCGAATGCAAGCGGGCGGGCGTATCAGGCGATACCTATCGTCCGGGACTGTCGAGAAAGGTAAAATCGGCTAAAAGACCGGGACCTGCGGCAGCCGAACAAAGGTGGGCGGAAGATGTGGTTTCTCGTCAAGGCAGCATTCTGGTTTTCTCTGGTCCTGGTCCTCCTGCCGTTCCTGGATCCCTCAAGCACCGAGAAGCTTCAGCACGGACCGAAGGTGGAGATCGGCGATACCTTTTCCGCCGCCAGCGAGGCGTTCCAATATCTAAGCGCCATCTGCGTGCAAAAGCCCGACGTCTGTGAGAAGGGCGCCGAGACTTTCGTTGCCCTTGGCCATCGAGCCCGTGAAGGCGCGCGCATCGCTTACGAATTTCTCGACACGCAGTTCGCTGAAACCGGTGCTGGCGCACCGGATGCCAAGATCATGACTGGCACGGTCACGCCCACGGACACTTCGCATGGAGAAGTGAATCACAGCGCGCCCATCTTCAAGCGTACGCCGGTTCCGGAGAAGCGTCTCGACCCAAAGGCCGCCGTGGCCCAGTAACAACTGGCTTCGACAAACGCCTGCAATCGTCACACTCCAACTGCCTGATTAGCCGTTCCGTTCCGGCCGCCGCGAGGATGCCCATCCTTCGCGGTGTTCTTTTATGGACGGAATGGGGCGAGAGTCGCGACGATGTTCGGGCCGAAATGGTATTGGCTGTTCTCATTGCCGCCCGCATCTCCTATATGAATGGGTGAGATCCCGATGACGCCGGCATGCGCGGGATCGAGACAGGCGCATCTTGCGAAACAGCGCCGAGAATCGGACGGACTATGACCTCACTTGACCAGATCATCGACGACTTTGCCTTCCTCGACGAGTGGGAGGACCGCTACCGCTACGTGATCGAGCTGGGCAAGAGTCTGCCGGAGATGCCGGAGGCCCTACGGACGAGCGAGAACAAGGTTCAGGGCTGTGCAAGCCAAGTCTGGCTTGTGACCCGCACGAGCGGTGATCCAGAGAACCCGGTCCTCACCTTTGAAGGCGAATCCGACGCCCATATCGTCCGGGGTCTCGTGGCAATCGTTCTCGCCCTCTATTCCGGCAAGCACGCTACCGAAATCGCCAAGCTCGACGCCCTCGACGTCTTCGGCAAGATCGGTCTCATCGAACATCTGTCGGCGCAGCGCGCCAATGGCCTGCGCTCCATGGTCCGGCGGATCAAGAGCGAGGCTGAGGTCCGGCTGGCCGCCTGAGGCGGCGCGGTTCGCTCGGTCGGGGATCTTGTTGCCAAAACGCAGAAGGCCGAGCGATTGCTCGACCCGACCTTCCTTCCAAGACTAAACGCTGGGCGCACTTGTCCGTGCGCTCAGCCTTGCCGGCCAAACGGCGACGGGATTACTTACCGCGGCGCTTGCGACGCTGTCCGAGGCCCATCTCCTTGGCGAGACGCGAGCGGGCTTCCGCATAGGCGGGCGCCACCATCGGATAGTCCGCAGGCAGATCCCACTTTTCGCGATACTCTTCAGGCGAAAGATTGTGATGGGTCATCAGGTGGCGCTTCAGCGACTTGAACGTGCCGCCGCATTCAAGGCAGGTGATCTGATCATCCTGAACCGACTTGCGCACCGAAACGGCGGGTTTCGGCTTCTCGACCGGAACCACCACCGGTGCAGGAGCCGTCGTGTTGTTGAGCGCCGAGTGAACGTCGGCTATGAGTGTCGGAAGCTCGGCAACCGGAACCACGTGGTTGCTTACATAGGCGGCAACGATTTCCGCCGTCAACTCAACCAGGAGTTCATGGCTCGCGCCGGGCGTGGTTTCTGTCATTTCTTTCTCCTATCGGAATCCAGCAACATATCTGAAACAGCGTTTCAGAGGGAGGAATTCGCGAAAATGCCGCCGAACAGCGCCCGCTGCCTTGGAATTGACCGATAACTGCGCGGCAAGGACCAAGGTTCTGCCGCAACATCAAGGCTCGAATTGGGATAGCGAAACCCGTCACCAAGGCATCAGGACAACCGACACCTCAAAGCAACGGATAATATTCACAACTCAAGCTGGAATTTCAGTTCAAAGTATTTTCCACGACGACACTTTGCAATTACTGCATTAACATTGATCGCCGAAAAGTCCAAACATAAATTTATGGAACAGCAGCAACTTTATTCCAAATTGCTAAAATTGTCACCGCGCGCGGAATTGTTCGGAAATACAGAGACAGAAACGGCGTCGATCAAAGCCGACGTGGCTCTTCCTTTTGTGGAAGCTGATCTATGACCGACAGTTTCGTCAGTCTGTAACCCGCCTGATGCGCGCCTTTGGCCAAGAGATGGGCGGAGATCGGCGCCGTCAGAACGAAGAAAACAAAGCCGGCGAGTGCCCGGACGAGAATTGCACCGTCGAGGGAATGCAACCCGGCCGCCAGAAGCAAGAGGCCGGAACCGATGGTTCCTGCTTTCGACGCCGCATGCATGCGCGTGTAAAGGTCGGGAAACCGAACGATCCCCAGAGCTGCCAGCAACGAGAAGGAGGCGCCGACAACGACGATCAACGCGACGACAAGCGCGACTGCGGCATTGGCTTGCGCTTCCATCAACGTGCTCCTTTGCGTTTGCGGCGCACCGAGTGAACGGCCTTGCCGCGCTTCGGATGTGTCCTTTTGGCCGACGCGGCCTCCGCGGATTGTTCCGGTGCCAGTCCGCGCGCCAGGATGAAACGGGCGAAGGCCACGGTTGCGAGAAAGCCGACCAGGCCCAAAGCGATGGCGATATCTATGTAAAGGCTGAAGCCAGTCTTGATGGCAATCACAGCGATGAAACCGATCGCAATCGCCACGAGCATATCAAGCCCAAGGACACGGTCCGGCAAGGTGGGCCCCCGAACAATACGCAGCACCGTCATCAACAGGGCTGCGGAGAGGAGCACCAGCGCGAAGCCGATCGCTGCGGAGAGCACGGTCTGAGCCATCACGTTTCAAAAGCCTCCCGGATTCGGCGTTCGAAGCCGCGCGCGATGTCCTGTCGAAGTGCACCGGGGTCGGCGCAATCAAGCGCATGGACATAGAGCGTCTTACGATCGTCGGAGACGTCGACTGAAAGGGTTCCCGGCGTCAGAGTGATGAGATTGGCGAGCAGGGTGATCTCGAAATCGCTCTTGAGCGTTAGAGGATAGGCAAAGATGCCGGGCTTCAGCACCATCTTCGGCTGCATCACGAGAATGGCGACCTTAGTCGCGGAAACGGCGAGCTCCTTGAAGAAGAGCAGCATGAGAAGCAACATGCGCAGAGGCCTTATCGGATAGGTCACCGGCCGCAGCTCGCGCCGGATAAGCGCAAGCGACAGTGCACCGACCAGGAAGCCGAGCACGAGATTTGCGAGCGTGAAGCTAGAACTGATGGCACCCCAGATGACGGTGAAGATCAGGTTGATCGCAAGGAGCTTCATTACAGGGAGCTTCATCGCAGGCCTCCCGCGGGAAAGACCGAGTTCAGATAGGCCGACGGCTCAGCAAGCCCAGCGGCGGCACTCTGGATCGTCGCCAGCAGAGGCTCCGGATAGAGGCCGATCCCGAGCGTAAGGAAGGAAAGGGCCGCAAGCGGTGCGAGTACGGCCGACGGCAGCCGCACGGTCTCGACAGCCACATCGGCATCGTCACGCCAGTAGGCAAGCAGGAAAAGCCGGCCGGTCGCAATCACCGTGCAGAAGCCGGCGAGAAGGAGCACCGCCGCAAGCCACCAGGCGCCGATGTCGAGCGCCGCCTTGACCAGCATAACCTTCGGCCAGAAGCCGGAAAAGGGCGGCAGCCCGGAGACGGCAAAGCACAACATCAGGGTTAGCGCGGCGAATCCCACGTTCTTGCGGTAGAGACCCGAGACGGTCGCGATAGAGGAGTCACCGCCGAGCCGCGCGGCGATTCCGGCGGCGAAATAGAGGCCGGTCATCACCAGCATCGAATGGAGCGCATAGAAGATCGCGCCGCCGATACCGCCGGGACCGCCGACGGCGATCCCCGCCAGCATTGACCCGATCCCTGAAACGACGAGATAGCCAAGGATGCGGCGGAAGTCGGTCTGCGCCAGCGCGCCGAGTACGCCGATGATCATCGTCAACGCTCCCGCAAGCGCCATGACGAAGCTCAGCTCTTCTCTTTCAACCGGGAAAAGCATGACCATCACACGGATCAGAGCGTAGATGCCGACCTTGGTGAGCAGACCGGCAAAAAGTGCCGACACGACGACGCGCGGGGTGTGGTAGGAGGCTGGCAACCAGAAATTCACAGGGAACGCCGCTGCCTTCATGCCGAAGGCGAGCACATAGAGGGCCGTCAGCGTCATCAACGGCGCGCTGGCCCGCAAGCCTTCTGCCTTGCGGGCGATGTCGGCCATGTTCAGCGTCCCGAACACGGCATAAAGATAGCCCGTCGCGACCAGGAACAGCGTCGTTGCCACGAGATTCAGGAAGCCATACTTCACCGTTCCGTCGATCTGCTCGGGTTCGGACCCAAGAACCAGCAGACCGAAAGAGGAAATCAGCAGAACTTCGAACCAGACGTAGAGGTTGAAGACGTCCCCGGTCAGGAAGGCGCCGGAGACGCCCGCCATCAGCAGCATCAGGAACGGATAGAAGCCGTAGCGCCTGCCGCTGTCGTTGATATCGGCGAGCGAGAAGATACCGCCCGCGAGCGCTACAATTGCCGCGACCAGAGCGAAGAGCGCCCCCGTCAGATCGACCGTGAAGGCGATGCCGAAGGGCGGCAGCCATCGACCCATGACCATGGTCACCGGCCCCTTGGCTGCCACATGTCCAAGCAGCAGCGCATCGATCAGGACAAGTCCTGCGAGCCCTGCAACCGCGATGATCGGTTGAAGGCCGATCGCGCGGCGCAACATGACAAGGAGCGCGCCGATTGCGAAGCACCAGGCGACCGGCAGGATCACCAGCCAATCGGCAACGGTCGTCGGGCCGAGAACGAGCGCGGCGGAAAGATCGACGGAGGATGAGGTCGGGACAGCCATGAGGTCGATCAATATCCAAGCGGCGGCATCGGTTCCTTCACCGGCTCGGCCACACGCATCTCGTCCGTGTTGTCGGTCGACAAATCCGCATAGGCGCGCCAGGCGAGAACCAGCAGGAAGGCAAAGAAGGAAAAGGAAATGACGATCGCGGTCAGGATCAGCGCCTGCGGCAACGCATTGGCGGCGGGGCCGTCTAGTGCGCCGGCACCGCCGGCAATGACCGGCGGCACATCGCGCGTGAGCCTCCCCCCGGTGAAGATCAACAGGTTGACGGCGTTGCCGAGCACCGCCACGCCGAGGAGCACGCGGATGATGAACTTCGACAGCATCAGGTAGACTGCGACAGTGAAGAAAATGCCCACGAGCAATGCAAACCAGGCCTCCATCAGTCGCCTCCCCGTTCTTCAAGCGAAAGCGCAACCGAGCTGATCGCTCCGACAACCACGAGATAAACGCCGGTATCGAAGAGCATCACGGTCGAGAGCGGGATCTCGACACCGAAAAGCGACGGATAGATCCACAACCCGGTCATGAAGGGTACCTGTGCAAAGAGCGAAATCAGACCCGCGACCGTCGCGGCAAAGAGCCCCGCGCCGGCAATCGCCATCGGATGGAAATAGATCGCGCGCCTTACAGTCTCGACGCCGTGGGCGATGCCGTAGATCGCCAAGGCGGAGACGGCGATCAACCCGCCGATGAACCCGCCGCCCGGTTCGTTATGGCCCCGCAAAAGGACGAAGATCGAGAACAGCGTCATCAGGCTTGTCAGGAACGGCGCGACCGTACGGAAAATCACCGATTTCATGCGCGTTCCTCCGCATCCTGTCGAACATCGGCGCCGCGCTTGAGCGAGCCCGCCCTCAGCCGCACCAACGAGAGGATGGCAAGGCCCGTGATCATCACGACGGCAATTTCACCGAGCGTGTCCGTCCCGCGGAAATCGACGATTATGACGTTGACGACGTTGGCTCCGTGCGCGACCGACTTCGAATAGAGATTGTAGAAATCCGTCAGCGTCGCGTCGAACGGCGTGCCCGTGACCCTGAGCAGAAACAGGCCGAAACCGAACCCGCAAGCGAGCGCGATCATCGAATCGGGAACCTTCTGGCGTAGTGGTCGGCGATCCGTTGGGGAAAGTTGCAGTCGCGTCATGACCAGCGCCAGCACCACCACCGACAGCGTCTCGATCATGAACTGCGTAAAGGAGAGATCCGGCGCGCCATAGAGCAAATAGATAACCGCGACCGCAAAGCCCTGGATGCCGAGCGAGACGATCGCAGTCAGACGATCGGCCGCCAGCACCACGGCCAACAGCCCAGCGACCGCAATGGCCATGATGGCAAGCTCATGCGTCGGAACGTCCGCCGCGAAGAACGGCGCGCGCGGCAGTTCTCCAAAATGTACCGGAGTTGCAAGAAGGACGACTGCGATCAGCACGAAGACGACGGTCATGTAGACATCGAGCTTGCCGCTCTGCAGCCGGTAAGTGACGGCCACGGCGAGCCGCAAGAGCCCGCGGATGAACTGGTCGAAACCCCGGTCGGGCCCCCAACCGATATCGCTAAGTATAACGGCCATGGCTGCGCGGAGGCGGTCGAGGTTGAGATAGAAGGCGCCACCAACCAGCAAGGTGACAGCAGAAAGGAGCAGCGGTACGCCGATGTGTGGCTCAAGCGAGATCGTTACCGTTCGTGGCTCGCCGGCAATTGCGGAGGACATCGGCGACGAAATCAGGCGATGGGCAAGGCCGGACATCAGCGCCATCGACAGACCCTTCAGTGCCAGGATTGCCGGACCAAGCCAGAGGAGGACCGGCGCTTCGTGGGCAAGCCTCGGTGTCTCTACCTTTGATCCGAGAAACGGTTTCAAGGCAATGGCGAAAGCGACGGCAAACATCAGGGCGTTGCCGAGAACAGTAAGCCCTGCAAAGACCATGGAGCGTCGGTCGAAGCTGGATAGCGCCTCGTAGATCTCTTCCTTGGCGAGGAAACCGAAAAAGGGCGGCAGACCGCCCATCGAAAGCGCGGCGGCAAGAGCGATCGCGAAGGTCAGCGGCATGGCCGAGCGCAGACCGCCGAGCTTTGTCAGATCGCGTGCGCCCGTCTCGTGGTCGATGATGCCCGCAACCATGAACAGTGCGCCCTTGAATAGCGCGTGCGCCACGAGATAGAGCGCCGCCGCCTCGATCGCGTGCGGCGAACCGAGGCCTATCAACATGACCAGAAGACCGAGCGACGCCATTGTCGTATAGGCAAGCATCAGCTTGAGGTCGGTTTGACGCACCGCCAGCACTGCGCCGCTCACGAGCGTCGCCGCCCCGAACAAGGGCAGCAGGATCTGCCATTCCGGCGTGCCCCCGAGCACAGGGTTGAGCCGCATCAGCAGGTAGACACCCGCCTTCACCATCGTCGCCGAATGCAGATAGGCCGAAACCGGCGTCGGCGCCTCCATGGCATTCGGCAGCCAGAAATGAAACGGAAACTGCGCAGACTTGGTGAAAGCACCGCCCAGAACGAGAAGAAGTGCCGCGAGATAGAACGGGCTTTCCTTCAACTCAGCGCCCAAGGAGAGGAGCAAAGAGAATTGGGTAATGCCGCTCACATTCCAGAGGATCAGTAGGCCGGCAAGCAGCAGCAGGCCGCCTCCCCCCGTGACGACCAATGCCTGCAGCGCCGCACGGCGGGCAGCTTCGCGGCCGTGATCGAAGCCGATCAGCAGGAAGGACGTAATCGATGTCAGTTCCCAGAAGACGAAAAGCATCAGGAAACTGTCCGAAAGGACGAGACCCTGCATGGAGCCCATGAACATCAGGATGAAGGAAAGAAATCGGCCCTGATGCGGATGACCTTTGAGATAACCGCCAGAATAGAGGACGATCAGCGCCCCTATGCCGGAAATCAAAAGAGCGAAAGTCAGCGACAGGCCGTCGATCAGCCAGGAGAAGCTGACGTTGAAGGAGGGGATCCAGGCATAGCCGCCGGTGACGATTTCACCGTCGGCGATCTCCGGAACGAAGCGGAGGAAATGCACGAAGATCGCGACCGGCGCGAGAGCCAGGAGCCAGGCGGCGTTGTGCCCCAGAAAACGCGTCAGCACCGGGGCCACAAGTGCCGCGACGAAGGGGAGAGCGAGGGCCAGAAATGTCAGGGCCGCGAAATCCATCGTCTTGGCAAGCTCCTTCGCCCTTTTGACCATCCGATCAAATTGTTACCCGGACATAAAATAAGGCCTGTTCCGCCTCAAGAGTGAATCGGCACGAATCGGAGTTGCGCGACAGTAATACAATGCAAAGCGCAGGCAAGTCTTGCGAAGCTCGATTCCGACGGCGGCCGCCCGAGCCATTTCGCACCCATCGACGACCAGGCGATCAGAGAATATGATCGCGCGCATTTCATCGTGCGGGCTGAAATCCGCTTGCGCGGAGTGGGATGCCATCTCGGCCTCCCACGGCCCTGCGGCGACAGGCTTGCGTTGTTGCCTCGACGGCAAGGCCACACCTTCGAAGAGGATTGACAGCGCGAGAAGGAAGCAGTGCCATGAGCGCGAGCGCTGCGTATGTGTTGAACGCGCAGCGCTCCGGCTGTTCCGGGAGAAACAGCAAGGGCTTCGGGGGCCGAACTACGAGGAGCGGCGGATCGAAGCAAGCCAAAAGGATGCCCGCATGCGCCGCGCTTTCTTCGCCCTCGCCCTCCTTACGGGGCTCGCGTTCCCCGCAGCCGCGGAGGATGACTGGCACCCATATGCCAATCCTCGCTTCGGCTACACGGTCGAGATCCCGCCGGGTTTCGAGCTGCGCCAGGACGCATCCGACGATGGCGACGGCGCGAGTTTCCATGCGGACGACAACGGAGCGACGCTTGCTGTGTTCGGAAGCCATCCGCCGGATGGCGATTTCGAAACGGATGTCGCCGACCGCATCAGCCTCGAGACGCAGAATGATTGGAGAATGCTGTTTTCGCGCGTGACGCCTGCCTGGGCCAGTTTCTCCGGTGCGCGTAACGGCGAAGTGTTCTATGCCCGGGCGATCGCCCTTTGCGACGGCAGTGCGGCCTATTTCCGCCTGCAATATCGCAAGAACCCGCTGACGAGTTTCGACGGGATCATATCGCGCATGGCCGCGGCGTTGAGGCCGTCCGACGGCTGCCGGCCCGCGCCGGAATAAGAGAGTCAGGAGAGCGTCGTGCCGCTGAAGCAGGTCACGACCGCGGAATAATGTACCGCCGAACCTGCGACGACAAACCCGTGCCAGATCGCGTTCTGGAAGCGCAGGCGTTCCCAGACATGAAAAATCACTCCCGTCGAGTAGATGACGCCCCCGATCAGGATCAGGATCAGTGTCGTCGCGGTCAGCGTGGATAAAAGCGACCGGGCGGCGAGCACGCCGCTCCAGCCCATACCGAGATAGAGCAGGAGCGCAAGCCGGTCGAACCGGCCGGGGAAGAGACATTTGATCACTACCCCGAGGGCGGCGATGGCCCAGATGCCAATCAGCATTCTGGAAAGGAACGGATTGTCCCAGCCGCGCTGGAGAAACGGCGTATAGGTCGCCGCGATCAGCACGAAGATCGAGGAATGGTCGAACCGACGCAAAAGCCACTTCAAGCGGCAGATCGGGAAGAGATTGTAGAGGAAGGATACCGAAAGGGTGGTGACGAGCCCGACGCCGTAAATCCAGGCGGCGGCAAGCTGGCCGGACGTGCTCCAAAGCGTCGCGTAGAAAATTAGCGCCGTGACACCGCAAAGCGCTGCCGCTAGACCGATGCCGTGAATGATTCCATCCGCAATCAATTCGGATCGGTCATAGTTCCACTTAACACCGTCGATCTCCACGCGATCCCTCCCCTCGACGCCAGCGCCAAACATCCCTTGGACGCACAAAAGGGCCCGCTCATGCCCGGCTCCGCACAGCGACCGGAAATCGACACAATTTCCCCATCGGCGGCTGATGTTCGGTCCGGTACAGGCACGTGTTCTACCCGTTTAACGTGCCACAACACGCGGCCACAGCAAAGAGCCGTCGGACAACGAAAGGATCAATTTTTGCAACCTATTACAACAGTCGGCTAATGTCCCGGAAAGCGGACGCGGCATGCCTTACCCGGCTGACTGTCGGAACGACAATCGTCGGCGCTCAAGCGCGTCAGCGGGGTGAGAGCGACGCCGAACGAAAATGCGTGGGCCCAGCTTATTTTGCGCCTGCTACCTCCGCCGCACAGGTCTGGCAGAGCGGCGCGTGCGGCACCGCGTGCAGTCTTTCCGGCGAAATCGGGTCACCGCAGCGCACACAGGTGCCGAATGTTCCGGCCTCAATTCGGTCCAGAGCGGCATTAATGGCGCGGATCTCGCCCTGACCTGCGAGGCCGAGGCCCTCCAATACCTCGTCATTTTCTCGTTCGGTAACGCGATCCGGAACGTCGGCATTCATCGGTTGATCGAGATCCTCCTCGATCTTCACCAGCCGACCATAAAGCTCGCGTTTGCGGCGGAGAAGCTGTTCGCGAAAGTCATCAAGCGCGTACTTATCCATTTGCAAGGCTCCTTGGTCGCGGCGTGGTTGGAACCACGCCGCCTTCTTGTTCTTGGTGTTTTACCGGTCGACGAGAACGGCGCAGGGGCAATGGCTGACGACGCGGCTGGCGGTCGAACCGATAAAATAATCGATCAAACCCGGCCGGTGCGACGCAATAATCACGAGGTCCGCATTCTCTTCCTTGGCGAGAGCGTTGATGGTGCCGGCCGCTCCGCCGGTGCGGATTTCGATACGTCCCTTGATCCCATGCTTGGTCTTCAACCCTTCCAACGTCTTGACGGCATGTTTGCGCGACTCCTCGATCATCTCGAGCGGAAAATCGACGATCATATATCCCTGCGCATAGGCGTTGAGGTCCTCGACGACGTTGAGCAGGATGATTTCCCCTCCTTCGTCGATAAGCTTCTCGGCGATGCTAAGTACGGACTCGCCATGCTCCAGCTGATCCATGGCGATCGGGACGATGATCTTTTTGTACATGCTGCACTCCTTCTGTTGCGTTCCCGGGTCGCCATATGGCGAGGCCAGCCCCTAAGCGCGGATCAAGGAGAAAACCGGTCTTCACTTCTCCCGTTTCCGCGCCAACATGAATTTGCGCGGAGGCGATGTTCCAGCATTGATTGAAATCAAATCGGCCGCCACCGTCGTATTAGCATCACTTAAAGATCAGGTAGTGCGGTGGTCACGGCTGTCAACGCTCATCGAACACAACATCAAGTAATATAATAGCTTTCCTGAACGCGGTCACGGGCTCATATTTATGCAGTTTGAAGAAACTGCGACCGGCAGCCATGGGAGTGCCGGTCCGGCCCCGAAAGGCGACGCAATGCAAGATACAACCCAGTCGCGCCCAGCAAAAAGCATGCCCGCGGACCACGCGGTCGCGATGCCGGCCTATGTCGACCGGTCCCACCTCGTCGTCCAGGATCTGCCTGTGGTTTCTGCCTGGTACCAGAGAATTCTGGGCCTGACGCCGATCGAGACCGGCGCCAACGGAGAAACCCTCGGCGTCGCGGGCAGACCCCTGTTGACGCTGACGACCGAAGGGAACGCGGCAAGAGCACCGCGCAACGCGCCGGGTCTGTTCCACACAGCTTTTCTGGTTCCCAATCGGCGCGAACTCGGACGCTGGCTTGCGCACGCGGCGCACAACAACATTCGCCTGCAGGGCGCATCCGACCACCTGGTCAGCGAGGCGATCTATCTCGCCGATCCGGAGGGTAACGGCATCGAGGTCTATCGCGACCGCCCGCGCGGCGAGTGGACCTACCAGCCCGATGGTACCGTGGCGATGAGCACACTGCCGCTCGACCTGCAGGCCCTCTACGACGAAGCACCGAACGACCACTGGGACGGCCTCGCCGAGGGCACGACGATCGGCCATATCCATCTGCAGGTCTCCGACATCCCCCAAGCGGACGCGTTTTTCCGTGACGTGCTCGGGCTGGATCTGATGGCGCGCTACCCCGGGGCGAGCTTCTTCGCCTCAGGCAAGTATCATCACCATGTCGCTGCCAACATCTGGAACTCCCGAGGCGCGTCCAAACGGCAGAGCAACATGACCGGTCTTGCGGATTATACGATCCGCTTCAGCGACGCTGCGAAGCTCGCAACGGCGCTGGGCAAACTCGACGAACTGGAAATGCCGATAGTCAAGGAAGGCAGCGTCCACAGCCTGGTCGATCCATGGGGCATCGGCCTTAAGCTAGCCTCATAAAGGGGGCGGCGAACAATCCTCGCCTGCTTTCTGCTTGATCGCTGCGATGGCGCTCTCTATCTCATGGTCTCCCATCAAATCCGGAGACGCACCTTGTCTGCTTTCAAGAACCTGCCCACCGCCCCCGTCGCTCCGAAGAAGCCGCTCACCGATACACGCCACGGTATTACCCGGACCGACGACTATGCCTGGCTCCGGGCGGACAATTGGCAGGCGATGTTCAAGGATCCCTCCATTCTCGATCCGGAGATCCGCACGCATCTCGAAGCCGAAAACGCGTATATGAACGCGGCGATGGCGGACACGAAGGAATTGCAGAAGACCCTCTTTGCCGAGATGCGCGGCCGCATCAAGGAGGACGATTCTTCCGTTCCGATGAAGGATGGGGCCTTCGCTTACGGCACCTTTTACGTGACAGGCGGCGAACAGCCCCGCTACTTCCGGATCCCGCGCGACGGCAACCACAAGGATGAGGCGATCCGCCACGTGCTGCTCAACGGCGACAAGGAAGCCGAAGGCAAGGCCTATTTCCGCCTCGCCGGCATCGACCATTGCAGCGACCATTCCCGCGGCATTTGGGGTTACGATGACAAGGGGTCGGAATATTTCACCCTGAAGGTGCGCGATCTTTCGACCGGCGAGGATCTGCCCGATGTGATCGAGAATACGGGTGGCGGCGGTGCATGGGCGCCGGACGGCAAGAGCTTCTTCTACACCGTGCTCGACGAGAACCATCGGCCGTCGAAGATCTTCCACCACGTCGTCGGCACGCCCCAGAAAGACGACCGGCTCGTCTATGAGGAAAAGGACCCGGGGTTCTTCATGTCGGTCGGCGGGTCGCTGCTCGACGACTTCATCTACATCGATATCCATGACCACGAAACCAGCGAGTACCGCCTGCTCACGACCAATGACCTGACGGCAGAGCCGCAGCTCGTGGCGGAGCGCGTAACCGGTCTCGAATACTCGATGACGGAAGGCGGTGATGTTTTCTACATCCTGATCAATGCCGACGGCGCCAAGGATTTCAAGATCATGGAAGCGCCTGTGGAGGCGCCGCAGAAGCAAAACTGGCGCGAGGTCGTGCCGCACAAGCCAGGCACGCTGATCCTCAATCACATGGCCTATGCCCGCCATCTGGTCTGGCTGCAGCGGCGCGACGGATTGCCGGAAATCGTCATCCGTGACCGCAAGACCGGCGAGGAGCACGCGATTGCCTTCGCCGAGGAAGCCTACTCGTTGGGGCTCTCGGGCGCTGCCGAATACGACACCGACGTCATCCGCTTCTCTTACTCGTCGATGACGACGCCGTCGCAACTCTTCGACTACGACATGGCAACGCGTCAGCGCACGCTCTTGAAGACCCAGGAAGTGCCGTCCGGCCACAATCCCGACGACTATGTGACCCGCCGTGTCTTCGCGCCGTCATGGGATGGCATCGAGGTGCCGGTCACCCTGCTCTACCGCAAGGATACGCCGCTCGACGGTTCCGCCCCTTGCCTGCTCTATGGCTACGGAGCCTACGGCATCACCATTCCGGCTGGCTTCAACACCAACTGCCTCTCGCTCGTCGACCGCGGCTTCGTCTATGCCATCGCCCATATCCGCGGCGGCAAGGACAAGGGCTTCCAATGGTACGAAGACGGAAAAATGGCGAAGAAGACCAACACCTTCAAAGACTTCATCGCTGCCGCCGACTATTTGAATCAAGAGAAGTTCACGTCCTACGCGAACATCATCGCCGAAGGCGGCTCGGCCGGCGGCATGCTTATGGGGGCGGTCGCCAATATGGCGCCGGAGAAGTTCAAGGGCATCATTGCCGCCGTTCCCTTCGTCGATGTCTTGAACACCATGCTCGACGACACGCTGCCGCTCACTCCGCCGGAATGGCCGGAATGGGGCAATCCGATCGAGAGCGCCGAATTCTACAACATCATCGCCGGCTACTCGCCCTACGACAAAGTGGAGGCGAAGCCTTATCCGGCGATCCTGGCGCTCGGCGGCCTGACCGATCCGCGCGTGACCTATTGGGAGCCGGCGAAGTGGGTAGCGAAACTCCGGGAGAAGACCACTGGCAGCGCCCCGATCCTGATGAAGACCAACATGGATGCCGGCCATGCTGGCGCATCCGGACGCTTCCAGCGGCTGGAGGAAATCGCCTTCGAATATGCCTTCGCCATCAAGGTCGCGGGCAAGATGTAGCGGCCGGGAGGAAAAAGCATGCCGGTCTATGTCGCACTGCTGCGGGCGATCAACGTCGGGGGGACCGGCACGCTTCCGATGGCGGAGCTGAAGGCCATTTGCGAGAGCCTCGGCTTCACCGATGTGAAGACCTACATCCAGAGCGGCAATGTGCTCTTTCGATCCAACCTTTCCGAAGCCAAGGTGCAGGAGGGGCTCGAAGATGCTCTGGCGGAACGAATGGGCAAGGCGCCCGGCGTCATCTTGCGCGGCCGCGACGAACTGCAAAAGATCGTCGACGACGCGCCGTTCGCGAACGCCAAGCCGAATTTTCTGCTGGTGACGTTCCTGCCTGAGCCGCCGCCTGCCGATGCGCTTGACAAGCTCGTCGCCCCGGACGGCGAGCAAGTGCAAATCAGCGGCCGGGAGATCTATGTCCATTTCCCCAACGGTTCGGGAAAGTCGAAGCTCAAATTGCCCGCCCTCAAACCGGGTACCGCCCGCAATCTCAATACCGTCCGGAAACTCGCCGAACTCGCGGCTGAGCTCGAGGATCGTGAAGCCTGAACGCCATCAGGCGGGCGCGATAGGCTGGAACAGCAGCCGCACGAAGGTGCGGAAGACCAGCAGCTGGTCGGGCAGGCTCTTCGGCTCCTTCAACGCCTTTGAAAGCACGATGCCGCCTTCCAGCACGGTCGAGACCATATCTGCCAGTTGGTCGGCGTCGAGCGCCTCGCGCGGGCGATAGTGGCGCATGATATCGCGGAACATGGCGCCGAAGCGCCGACGCCACATCAGCGCCGCCTGCCGGTTGATCTCCTGGATCTCGCGGTCGAAGGCACGCTCCTGCGTGCACATGGTCGCGACCAGACAGCCGGGATGGCCGTTTGGCAGGTCCGAGAGCAATTCCGACAACAGCTTCAGGCCGAGCAGGAAAGCCTGCAGCGGGTCGTCCGCGAGATGGGTGTGCACGGCTGAAGATCTCGTCGTAGATCCGTTCGTCGTTTTCGATGTAGCGTTCCAGGAGTGCCTTGGCGAGCTCGTTCTTGTCGCGGAAATGATAGAAGAAACCGCTCTTGGTGATGCCGGTTTCGGCGATCAGTTCGTCGATCGAGGTTGCCCCAAAACCCTTTGCCAGCACGGCGGCTTCGGCGACATCGAGGAGCCTCGTCCGCGTTTCCTCACCCTTTCGCATGGTCCGCTCCTGTACCGCCGGTACGGTTTTCGGCTTGGATAACGCCTCCCACGTCCTCCGCCGCCACCCGATCTCAACGGCAAGTGTCTGTTTTCACATCGAAATGGGGATCTCCCACAAGTAGTATACCGCAACTCCTCTAGTTTAGCAGATGATAAAAAGGCAGAAATTCATCCGATCCCCTGGCACGGAAGATCCGTGAAGACCAGGGGGAAGAGGATGGAGCAAGAGATGGCCAAGTACCGAGAAAACTTGCCGCTGCTGAACGGAGGCACATTCCTCACCGATGGCGGCATGGAGACAACCCTGATCTTTCACGACGGCTTCGAGCTTCCGCATTTCGCTTCCTTCGTGCTTTTGTCGTCGGCCGAGGGGCGCCGGAAGCTTCTGCAATATTACACGCACTATCTCGACGTCGCCCGACGTCATGATACCGGCTTCGTTCTCGACACCGCCACGTGGCGAGCCAATGCCGATTGGGGCAAGAAGCTCGGCTACGATGCGGAGGCGCTCGCAACCGCCAACCGCGACGCGGTCAATCTGCTGACCGGATTGCGCACCGAATACGAGCGGCCGCAAGCGCCCATTGTCCTCAATGGCGTGATCGGCCCGCGCGGTGACGGCTACAAAGCCGGGAAGATGAACGCCGACGAGGCGGAGGATTACCATGCGGTCCAGATTGCCACCTTCGCCGCAAGCGAAGCCGACATGGTATCCGCCATTACATTGACTAATGTCGACGAGGCTATCGGCATTGCCCGCGCTGCCCGGAAGCACGGCATGCCCTGCGTCATCTCCTTCACCGTCGAGACCGATGGCCGGCTGGTGACCGGCCAGTCACTGCAGGATGCGATCGAGACGGTGGATACGGAGACGGGCGGCTATCCGCATTACTATATGATCAACTGCGCGCATCCGAGCCATTTCGATGGCGCACTCGACCAGGGCGAGGCCTGGGTCAAACGGATCGGCGGCATTCGCGCCAATGCCTCGATGATGAGCCACGCCGAACTCGACGAGAGCGAGACGCTCGATGCGGGCGATCCGGCAGATCTCGCCCGGCGCCATCGGTCCCTGACCGGCCGCATGCCACAACTGCGTGTCCTCGGCGGCTGCTGCGGCACCGACCACCGTCACATCGCGGCGATATGCGAAGCCTGCCTTCCTCGCACGGCCCTGAGCGCCTGACACAGACAACCGCGTTCTCGCCCTCCGGCGATACCTACCGGAGGGCACGCGGATAAAGTCTCGGCCTCGCGGAACAATCGACGCTCGTGTAGACTTGTCCCGATAGCAGTGACCCGTCGGCACTGCCCGGCGCGCAACGGGACAGAGAATGATGAACTACGTGCCCCCGCAACCGGCCTCTGAGACGGCCCCCTTTCCGTTCGACAACAGCTATGCGCGGTTGCCCGCGAACTTCTATGCTCGTGTCGAGCCGACACCGGTTGCAGAGCCCTGGCTGATCAAGTTCAACCGAAAGCTCGCAGAAGAGCTTGGCCTCGATGCGGAAGCGCTCGAACGCAACGGCGCGGCGATTTTTTCGGGTAATAAAGTGCCGCCTGGCGCAGAGCCGCTTGCCATGGCCTATGCGGGACACCAGTTCGGTACCTTCGTCCCGCAACTTGGCGATGGGCGTGCGATCCTGCTTGGCGAGGTGGTCGACCGCGACGGAAAAAGGCGCGACATCCAGCTCAAGGGATGCGGCCAGACGCCCTTTTCCCGCCGCGGCGACGGACGGGCGGCGCTCGGACCGGTGCTGCGGGAATATATCGTCAGCGAAGCGATGCATGCGTTGGGCGTGCCGACGACCCGCGCGCTCGCTGCCACCGTGACCGGCCAGCCGGTCTATCGCGAACAGATCCTGCCCGGCGCGGTCTTCACGCGCGTCGCCGCAAGCCATGTCCGCGTCGGTACGTTTCAATTCTTTGCCGCCCGTGGCGACATGGAGTCGGTCAAGGCGCTGGCCGACTACGTGATCGAACGCCATTACCCAGAGTTGAAGGACAGCGAACAACGATATTTTTCGCTGTTCAAAGCGGTCGCCGCACGGCAGGCGGCATTGATCGCCCGCTGGCTTCACATCGGCTTCATCCACGGGGTGATGAACACCGACAACATGGCAGTCTCCGGCGAGACGATCGATTTCGGCCCCTGCGCCTTCGTGGACGCCTATGATCCGAAGAAGGTGTTCAGTTCGATCGACCAGTTCGGTCGCTATGCCTATGCCAACCAGCCGGCGATCGGCCAGTGGAACCTTGCGCGTCTCGCCGAAACACTGGTGCCGCTGTTCGACCCGGTTGCCGATACGGCGGTCAACCTCGCCAACGATGCGCTCACCGAATACGGATCGATCTTCCAGAGCCATTGGCTCGACGGCTTGCGCCGCAAGATCGGACTTTCGACCGAAGAAGATGGCGATCTCGATCTGATCCAATCGCTCCTTACCCTGATGCACAAGGGCAATGCGGATTTCACCCTGGTCTTCCGGCGCCTCGCGGAATCGGCGGAAAACGCGGGCGCCGACCCGGCTCTCGTCGAGCTTTTCGAAGAGTCGGACGCAGTTTCGCCGTGGCTTCGCGATTGGCGCGGGCGCCTGGCTCGCGAAACACTCGACGCCGGCGCGCGCGCCGCGGCGATGCGATCCGTTAACCCGGCTTTCATTCCGCGCAACCACCGCGTGGAGCAGGCGATCGAGGCAGCGACTCGCGACGCGGATTTTTCGCTGTTCGAAGCGCTTCTCGACGTCACGTCGAGACCCTATGAAGACCAACCCGAGCATGCGGCTTACGCTGCACCGCCTGAGCCTGGCGAAGAAGTGCTGCAGACCTTCTGCGGCACCTGAGCGGCAGCCCACTGCCGCACTCGGTCGCGACATTCGCGGCGCATTGCGGCCTCCGCATTTTTGCAACCCCACAGAGTGCGGGCCATTGAAAGGCACGCTGCAGCCGTCAGATGGCGACCACATCATTGCCTACACTCTCCCCTGAACTCGCCGGCTGGTTGCATCGAAAGGCTCGCGCAAGTGCCCATGGACAGGCTCACCCGGAACCTTACATCCAGGGATTCCCATGAAAATCGAAAGCAGCCTTTCCAACTACTACCTTTCGCAGCGCCGTTCCGTCGCAAGCAGCCTTCCCTCGCTCGACGAAGCAGGCGGTGATCGAGCGCAGCGTCGTCCTCCGCCCACCATTGCACCGGCCTCGCCCTCCGTCTCGCTTTCACGCGCACTCTGGCAGTCATTCGCCGAGGACGAAACGGCCGCTTCCTCGATCACCGAGGGTAAGTCGCCGTTCGGCTCAAGCGTTGCCGACGAGTTCCTTGAATGGTCGACGATGTCGTTTGCCGAAAAAATCCGGGTACAGTATCTCGAAGCACATGGGTTGACGGAGGAAAGCCTGGAAGCGATGCCGCCTGAGGAACGGGCAGCAATCGAGGAAGAAATCCGCAAGGCCGTCGCCGAAAGCCTCGGCATCAAGGAACAGGCCAGCGCGACGGCATCGGATATCGCAGACAGCGCTGCCGACGCCTGATGCCGTCGGCGTGATCAAACCATACCTGCAATAATCT
Organism: Sinorhizobium garamanticum; assembly: GCF_029892065.1. Classification (NCBI taxonomy): domain Bacteria; kingdom Pseudomonadati; phylum Pseudomonadota; class Alphaproteobacteria; order Hyphomicrobiales; family Rhizobiaceae; genus Sinorhizobium; species Sinorhizobium garamanticum. The sequence goes on from NZ_CP120373.1 coordinate 147,526, forward strand.
TTCCGACCTCGGCGAAGACGGGATTCAGCTCCTTCACCGGCGCCTTGGCCTCGGCGATGTAGACCGCGACCAGGATCGGCCCGCGATCCTTCGGCCAAACGACGGCGATATCGGACGCCGCGCCTGTCGTACTCGTCCCGGTCTTGTCGCCGATGCGCCAATCCTTCGGCATGCCGGCCCGAAGGCGCGCGTCGCCGGTCTTGTTGGCGACGATCCAGTCGATGAACTGCATCCGGGAGCTCTCCGACAAAATCGGGCCGAGCGTCAGATTGCCAAGCGTTTCCAGCATGGCCGTCGGCGTCGTCGTGTCACGTGGGTCCCCTGGCCTCGCTTCGTTAAGCTCGGGCTCGGTGCGGTCAAGCCGCGTCGTCTGATCGTCGATCGACCGCAGCCAGGTCGTCAACCCTTCCGGCCCGCCGAAACTTTCGAGCAACAGATTGCCCGCGGCGTTATCGCTGATCGTCACCGCCGCCTCACAGAGCTCGGCGACTGTCATGCCGTCACCTTCCACGTGTTTTTCGGTCACCGGCGAATAGGGAACCAGAGCGTCCTTCCCGAACGTAATGCGCCGGTCGAGCTTTTCCTTCCCCCGGTCCACACGGGCCAGCACGCAGGCCGCGGCCAACGCCTTGAAGGTCGAGCACATGGCAAAGCGCTCGGTTTCCCGCTGGCCGAAGGAGATGTTCGTTTCCGTGTCGAGCACGGCGACGCCGAGGCGACCACCCGTGCGTTTTTCGAGTTCGCCAAGCTGCTTCGAGACGTCGTTATCTGAGCCCGAAACGGCGCGCGCCGTGCCGGGCAGAACGAGTGCCGGATAGAGCATAGCGGAGCCGACGAGCATGGTGCGGCGATTGATGAAAAGGGGCACGTTCTTCCTCCATCCGGGGCGTGCGGCCTTTGCCACGCCCACCTCTAAATTACTGATAGTGAATATTTATTTTCGCCGACGCGACAGCGGCCAGCGATCATTGCGACGCAAATCGCTAAGCGGCAAATATGGCGGCCTTGTGCTCGCGGCGAACCGCCTTCTGAGTTCGGCCGTCTGCTTGCGGGCGAGATGGAAAGTCACGTCTGATGAGACGCGCGGCGCTGCGGGCCTAGTCTATTGAGGAGAGAATGCCGCCGCCCTATGTGAATACTCCAGCGACTATAGATCTGAGGCGACAGCATGTATTCGATCGGTGACCTCTCCCGCCGCGCCGGCGTCAAGATCCCGACTATCCGTTATTACGAGCAGATGGGGCTGATCGAGGCGCCGGAACGCTCGGAAGGCAATCAACGGCGTTATGAAAGGCGCGAACTCGAACGACTGGCCTTCATCCGTCACGCACGCGACCTGGGGCTCTCGATCGGGGCGATCCGCGATCTATTGGCGCTCAGCGAACATCCGGAGCGCCCTTGCGGCGAGGCGGACCGCATCGCCGCCGAACACCTCGTCGCGGTGCGCGAAAAGATCACCAGGCTGCGGAAGCTGGAAAGTGAACTGGAACGCATCGTCGCCTGCCACGGCGACCATACGATTGGCGACTGCTACGTTATCCGGGCACTGGCCGACCATTCGATGTGCGGGACCGACCACTGAGGCCCGCCCCAGAGGCGCGAGAATCCCCGTTGACAAAGTCACGGAAATGGCGAATCTACGCGCATGATCAAGAACGCACCCATTTCCCGCGTGTATTTTTGGCTGTTCCGATAGGAGCGGCCTGCTGATCATATTCAACAAGGCCGCCATCAGGCGGCTTTTGTTTTTCACGGCACCTGATGGCGGCAGAACCAAAGGAGCCGAGAATGCTGCAGACCGCCGCCCCTTCCCTTCATCCCGTACCATCGGCTCGTCCACCGATGGTGACGATCCGTTGCGCCAAACCGCGCGATCTTCCCGAGTTGCACGAGATGATCGTCGAGCTCGCCGCGCATCACGGTGACGCCGCACCGATCACGCCGGAACGGCTTGAACGAGATCTCTTCAGCCGCTCCCCCTGGATCACGGCGCTCGTCGCCGAGGCCGGCAACCAGTTGATTGGCTATGCCATTCTCGTCCCGACCTACCGGGCGGCCGAAGGCCTGCGCGGCATGGAACTGCATCACCTCTTCGTTCGTCCAGGCCATCGTGGCACCGGCATCGGCCGTCATCTCGTTGCCAAGGCACGCGAACAGGCGCGCATGGCCGGCTGCGACTATCTTTCCGTCAGCGCTGCCACCGGCAATTTCCAGGCGCATCGCTTCTACGAATCCGAACGCTTCATACCTCGACCTGTCACGGGCATGCGCTATATGCAGAAGCTTGGCTGAACGGGAGGGCACATGCGCCTCGCAATCGTCCTGACGGAAGGTTTTGCCGACTGGGAATGCGCGCTGCTGATGGCCACGGCGCGCACCGAGCTCGGGCTTGACGTGCTGATCGCCACGCCCGGCGGCACTGTGGTGACGTCGATGGGCGGCCTTCACATCACGCCTCACCTGCCGACGAAAACCCTGGCGCCGACGGAGTTCGACGCGCTTGTGCTCTGCGGCGGCTCAATCTGGAAAACCACCGCGGCACCCAATGTCACTGCGATGGTCCATGCCTTCCATGCGAAAGGCCGCGTCGTCGCAGGGATTTGCGGGGCGACGCTCGGGCTTGCCGCCAGCGGCATTCTCGATGAGGCGGACCACACGGGCAACTCGGCCGAAAGTCTCTCGGCAGTCGCCGGCTATCGCGGTCACCGGCACTACCGCGACCAACCGCAGGCCCTTCGCAGCGGCCGGCTGGTAACGGCTGCAGGCACGGCCCCGGTCAGCTTTACGGCCGAGATTTTCCACGCGCTCGGCCTCGGTTCCGCAGCGCTTGACGACTATCTTTCGCTCTACGGCAAGGAGCATGCAGTCGTCCAAGCTGCACGATAGTGCAACATCAGCAGAGAACCCCTCAAAGCGGCGGAAGCGCCTTCAGGTAGGCGGCGATCGCCTCGCGGTCAGAGGGCGAAAGCCTTGCCAGGTTCTTCTGTACATCGACCATCGAACCGCCGACTGAATCAAAATCCGGCGTGAAACCGGTCTCCAGATAGGAGGCAATGTCGGATGCGCTCCAACTGCCGACGCTTCTCGAGCCCGGCGTAATGTTGGGGATACGCCCTTCGCCCTCGGGGTTCGGCGCGCCGGCCAGCCACCTGCCCGGCTCAAATCCGCCGAGCGCGTTGCGCGGCGTGTGACACTCGCCGCAATGGCCGGGACCTTCAACCAAATACTGCCCGCGCGCGAGCTTCGCATCCGCCCTGTTCACCTCGACACGCGGCTCGTCGGTGAGGAACAACAGCTTCCAGCCGCCGAGAGCCATGCGGATATTGTAGGGAAACGGCAAGTCGTGTGGCGGCGCCACGTTGGCGCTCTTCGGCAGCGTCTGCAGGTATCCCCAGAGATCGTTGATATCCTTGGCAGTCATGCGCGCGTAGGAGCCGTACGGAAAAGAGGGATAAAGATGCTCGCCATTTTGCCCGACACCGCGCGTCATGGCGTTGCCGAACTCGGCGAGCGTCCAGTCGCCGATGCCGGCGCTTTCATCGGGTGAGATGTTCGGAACATGGAAGGTGCCGAAGGGGCTTTTCAGCGCCCGGCCGCCTGAAAGCACGAGCCGCGCGTCATCCTTTGCCCCCGGCGCAGCGTGGCAGCTGACGCAGCCGCCTGCCCAGAAAACCTGTTCGCCATTGGCGAGGTCCGGTTGGCCCAGCCCTTCCCAATGGGCTGGGGCCCACGGTGAAGGTTTCGTCAGCCACCAAAAGCCACCGGCTCCGGCAAGGGCCAGCACGACCAGACCAGACAGCAGTTTCGTTGTTCGCCGGCCCATCGGGCCTCCCTTCATGCTGGAAGACAAAGAAGGATGCGCCAGCAGGGCCGGCGCATCGCAAATGGTCAGGATGAAGGAACGCCTCTCAGTCTTTTTTCAGACGATAGGTCTCGTGACAGCTGGAGCAGTCCTTGCCGAGAATGCCCAGGGCAGCGCCAACTCCGGCCTTGTCCGCCGGAAGCTGGGCAAGCAGCGTGCTCGCGTCGGTGCCAAGCTTGGCGGCTTTGGCCTTGAAGTCTTCCATGTTTTCCCAGATTTTCGGGCTAGCTTCGGTTTCCAAGCCAGTTTCCGTGCCCGCCGGGAAATGATTCGGAAAGATCTTCACCGTCTCGGTGATCGTCGTCAGCGATGCCTTGACGATTTCCGCATCGTAGGGCTTTTCACCCTTGGCAATGCCGTTCAACGCACCGGCAGCCTGGCCTACCTTCTTCATCAGCTGCTGGCGCACCGCCTGCGGCTCGTCCGCCGCCGTCACGGCGGTGACACCCACGCCTGCAAGGGCGGCAGCAAGCATAAAAGCTCGTATCTTCATCATGATCTCCCGGTCATTCGAACCCGCATCTGCGGCTTCCTGTTGAGGCGCGGGCATGATGGCATTTTGGTCTTTCGACGGAAGTAACATTTTTTTGATGTTCTTGTCATTCCAGCATAATTTGGCTCCAACAACCGCATTACCGCCGTCTCTCGCGTGCCGAAAAACAGCGTGAACACGACAGCCATGTTTTAATACTTGGGAGCGATCTGCCGCCGGCGTCCTACCGGGCACCGGCCCATCCCTGCCATACGGTCAAGACCGCAACTATGACCAGCACGACGCCGGCCGCCCGTCCGATTGCCACTGTTGCACCCGGACTGCCGACAAGCAGATCACGGCCGCGGCCGGCGGCAAGCGCGAGCCCGCCATAGACCGCGAGCTGCGTCAGCGCGATCATCAGCGCCATGACCGCGGCCTGCGACCAGATCGGACCGAATTGCGGCTTGAGGAACTGCGGGTAGACGGCCAGCATGAAAAGATAGGCCTTGGGATTCATCAGGCTTGTGAGTGCGCCCTGGCGAAAGCTCGCCCAGCGCGACAGGCGCACCGCCTTTTCGATACCGCTAATGGTGATCGCACTGCGCAGCAACGAGAAGCCGATCCAGGCGATATAGAGGGCACCGGCGACAAGCAGCACGTTGAAAAGCTGCGGCACCAGATGCAGGACGACGCTGACCCCGAGCGCGGCATAGAGCGTGTGCAGCACGCCGCCGGCCATGATGCCGGCCGTAGCCGACAGACCGGACGCCCGCCCGCCGGTCAGTGAATTGGCCAGGACGAAGACCATGTCCATGCCGGGCACGATGATGATGCCGAAGAGAAGGGTGAAGAAAAGCCAGAGGTTTTCCGCGTAACTCATGTCAGTTGTCCGTGAGATTTCCATGTGAATGCGTGGCCGGATAGTCGATTTTTCAATCCGTTGACACGTGTTATATCGCTGCCCAACTGACAGGGATTTGTCAGGAGCCTTTGAGGCGATGGAGTTTTCCCGTGCGTAAGGCGTCGCGCCTGTTTGAAATCATCCAGATCCTGCGGCTTGCCAGGAAGCCGATAACGGCCGCGGATATTGCCGAAACGCTGGAGGTGACGCCGCGGTCGATCTACCGTGACATCGCCGCCCTGCAGGCAATGCGGGTGCCGATCGAGGGCGAACGCGGTCTCGGCTATATCTTGAGACCCGGCTTCGATCTGCCACCCTTGATGTTCACGATCGAAGAGACGGAGGCGATCGTGTTGGCGTTGGCGCTGCTGGCACGCACAGGCGACGAGGAACTGAAGGCGGCCGCGCGGCGCGTGAACCAGAAAATCACCGGCGCCGTACCCGGGCCGCTGCGTCAGGCGTTCCAGTCTCAGGCCCTGCACGCCTGGGGCACTGTTGCAGCGCCGCCGCCGGCCATCGATCTCGCCATGGTCCGCCGGGCGATTCGCGACGAGCAGAAGCTCGCGCTCGACTATCGCGACGAACTCGGGCGGGCGAGCGAACGCACGGTGCGCCCGCTGGCGCTCATCTATTATTCGGAACACGCGATGATGGTCGCCTGGTGCGAACTGCGCCAGGACATCCGCAACTTCCGCGCCGACCGGGTGGAACATTGCGAGCCAGTCGGCGCCTTCTTCCGTGGCGAGGGGAACCGGCTCAGGCAGTTGTGGATCAGCGGCTGGAAGACCAATGCCGCGCGGCCGCTTGAGGCGGAGGATGCGTAGGCGGGAGGAAATCCGTGTGTCTCGACGTAGAGAAATGCGCCTTATCCGCCTGGCACAAATGAAAAGGCCCGGCGCAAGCGCCGGGCCGAATTGCCTGTCGAGTCAAAAAGCAGCCGCTTACTTCGTGGCAGCCTCGTACATTTCGAGCACGTAATCCCAGTTGATGAGATTGTCGACGAAGGCCTCGAGGTATTTCGGACGGGCGTTGCGGTAGTCGATGTAGTAGGAGTGTTCCCAGACATCGACGCCGAGGATCGGCGATGCGCCGTGGACCAGCGGGTTTTCGCCGTTCGGAGTCTTCGAGATTTCAAGCTTGCCGTTCTTGACCGAGAGCCAGGCCCAGCCGGAGCCGAACTGGCCGGTGCCAGCGGCGATGAAATCCGCGCGGAACTTGTCGTAGCCGCCGAGGTCGGACTTGATAGCCGCGTCGAGCTTGCCCGGCAGGCTGGTGCCGCCGCCGCCCTTCTTCATCCACTTCCAGAAATGGATGTGGTTGTAGTGTTGGCCGGCGTTGTTGAACAGCGGCTGGTTCGTCCCATAGGACTTCTTGACGACTTCCTCGAGCGAAAGACCGGAAAGACCGGCGTCCTCGGCGAGCTTGTTGCCGTTCGTCACGTAAGCGAGGTGATGCTTGTCGTGATGATATTCGAGCGTTTCGCGCGACATATAGGGGGCGAGCGCATCGTAGTCATAGGGAAGGTTCGGCAATTCGAAAGCCATTGTGGCATCTCCTCTTGGTATGGATTTCGTCAAGGAAATCTGTGAGCGGGAACATAGGCACCGGCATAGACCGAGGCAACCGATGCGGTGCCAAAATTTCTCTGCCACACGCAAAATACTTTCGCTGCGTTTCTGACGAACCATTGTCTTTGGCAAATTCTCGTCACGATCGGCATGCTACCTGCCCGCGCATTCCAGCAAAACATGTAAGGAACCACGATGCCGATACGCCCGATCTCAATCCTAAGTCTCTCTGCGGCCGCAAGCCTTGCTGCAGGTGCGGCACATGCCTCGTCAGGGGACGCATGGGAGGAATTCCGGGCGGACGTATCGGCCAAGTGCATCGCCGCTGCCGAATCGCTGGAGGACGCCAGTGCGATCGTTGATCCTTTCGGTACCGAAAGCTACGGACTGGCGCTCATCTCCGGCAAGCCGAAAGGCGGCAACGGGAGCGTCACGCAGATTTGCGTCTACGACAAGCAGACCAAGGCCGTGGAACTCGGTGGCGAGATCGGCGCTCAGGTGATACCGGTGTCGACGCCGTAATTCAGAAGCCGCCAGTGTGAGCCCGCGTTTCCGCCGTCCGCCAGCCATATCGACATCCCGCGTTAGGGTCCTATGTCTTCCAGCGTCCATGCACAGAACACACGAAGCGGAGGACGTTATGGAATTCCATCAGGGGCGGTTACTCGACCATGTGCATCTCCGCGCAAGAGACCTCACCGCCAGCAAGCGTTTCTATCGCGCAATTCTCGCCTCGCTCGGCCACCAGCCGACTTTCGAGACCGAGCAGGCGATTGCATTCGACGAACTCTACATCGACCAGGCCGAAAGCTATCGCAGCCATGTTCACATCGCCTTTCAGGCGATCGATCCGGACGCGGTTCGTCGCTTCTACGAGGCCGGCCTTGCGAACGGCGGAAAAGACAATGGCGAGCCCGGCGAGCGGCCCTATCATCCCGGCTATTTCGCCGCTTTTCTCCTCGACCCCGACGGCAACAACATCGAGGCGGTCTACCATGGGCCGACGACGCGCTCGTCCGCCGATGTCGTCATCCGCCCGCTCGGGGACTGAAGCGTGACGGGAACAGGCATGGGAAGTCTCAGGCGCGCGATCCAGCCGATGCCGGAAGACTCGCCGCACGGTGCGCGACAGCGGGCTCGAAGCGGTCTATGCCGCGCGCCCCGCCTATCAGCGCAACGACTATCTCGGCTGGATCGCTCGCGCAAAGCGAGACGAAACCCGTGAGAAGCGCATCGCCCAGATGCTTGCGGAACTTCAGGCCGGAGACGCCTATATGCGCATGCCCTATCGCGATGGGCGCGACGAGAAATAGTCGTCGCGCCATGGGTCGGGCACTCGCCTTGGTGGGCCTGCGATGAACGCGTGTCCGTGCCGTCAAACGTCCCGGCTCGAATGCGCCCAGTCCATGTAAAGGTCGCGCGCCTTGGCGGAGATCGGGCCGGCCTGGAGGTCGCGGTCATCGAGGCGGGTCACGGGCAGCACCTTGGAATAGTTTCCGGTCGTGAAGATCTCGTCCGCCGCTTCGAAATCGGCCATCGTCATCGTGGTCTCGACCACCTCGAAGCCGGCCTCGCGCAAGAGGCTCATGACGCGGAATCGGGTGATGCCGGCAAGGAAGGTCTTGTTGGCGGCCGGCGTGAAGACGACACCGTCCTTCACCATGAAGATGTTGGATGATCCGGTCTCAGCGATATTGCCGAGCATGTCGCGCACAAGCGCGTTGTCGAAGCCGCGCGAGCGCGCTTCGTTGAGGATGCGGGCATTGTTGGGATAGAGGCAACCGGCCTTTGCATCCGTCGGCATGCACTCGATCGTCGGCCGGCGGAAGGGTGACAAGGTCAGCGATGAGCCGCCATGCGCGTTGCCCATCGGTGCCTCGAACAGGCAGAGCGCGAAACGCGTCGATTCCGGGTCGACCGCCACGACGCTCCAGGAGCCGTGCTCGCCCCAATACATCGGCTTGATGTAGATCGCCGTCTTGCCGTCGAACTTCTTCACGCCCTCCCAGGTCAGCGCCTCGATCTCTTCCGCGGACATCGTGGGCTTCAGCCCCAAAGACACGGCCGAACGATTGACGCGCTGGCAATGCAGATCAAGGTCCGGTGCGATGCCGTCGAACCAGCGGGCGCCGTCGAAAACCGTTGATCCGAGCCACATCGCGTGCGAGGTCGGCCCGATCAGCGGAGGATTGCCGGAAAGCCATTCACCGTCGACATAGGTCCAGGTGGTTGAGCGGGGGGTTGTATCGACGGCCATCGGCGTCTCCTCTCGTTTTATCGTCCGTTCGGAAATCGAATACGATTTAAGGAAACATGCAGTAGCCGAAAAAAACAGCACCGGGGTGAATGGGTACATAAAAAAATGTCATGGCGTCCATTGTGGAACCGGCCGAACCGCCATGCCAAAATAGCCTGACGAGCAAGGAGCAAGACAGTCATGAAAGCGATGTATTACGACGCGTTCGAAAAGGTGCCGGAGATCAAGGTTTTGCCGGATCCGAAACCGTCCGAAAACGGCGTCGTCATCAAGGTCGAGGCGACCGGCCTTTGCCGCAGCGACTGGCATGGCTGGATGGGACACGACGCGGACATTCGTTTGCCGCATGTGCCCGGCCACGAGCTCGCCGGAACCATTGCGGCCGCCGGACGCGGTGTCCTGCGCTACAAAGTCGGGGACCGCGTGACTGTTCCATTCGTTTCCGGCTGCGGCCGTTGCGCGGAATGCCGCTCGGGCAACCAACAGGTTTGCGAGGCACAGTTCCAGCCGGGCTTCACCCATTGGGGCTCGTTTGCCGAATATGTGGCGATCGACTTTGCCGACCAGAACCTCGTGCACCTGCCGGAGAGCATGGATTTCGCGACCGCCGCAAGCCTCGGCTGCCGCTTTGCCACATCCTTCCGGGCGGTCGCCGACCAGGCCCGCGTCAAGGGCGGTGAGTGGGTGGCCGTGCACGGCTGCGGCGGCGTCGGCCTCTCGGCGATCATGATTGCCGCGGCGCTCGGCGCCAACCCGATCGCGATCGACATTTCCGAGGAAAAGCTCGCCTTTGCCCGCAAACTTGGCGCGGTCGCCGCGATCAACGGCAAAGAAACGGCAGACGTGGCCGAGGCCGTAAGAGAAATCACCAAGGGCGGCGCCCATGTCTCGATCGACGCTCTCGGTTCGCCGGTCACCTGCTTCAATTCGATCAAGAACCTGCGCCGGCGCGGGCGCCATGTGCAGGTGGGTCTGATGCTGGCGGAACATGCAACACCTGAGATCCCGATGGCACAGGTGATCGGCCACGAACTCGAGATTTACGGCAGCCACGGCATGCAGGCCTGGCGCTATGACGCGATGCTGGCGATGATCACCGCCGGCAAGCTGAACCCAAAACAACTGATCGGCCGCGAGATCTCGCTCGAAGAAGCCGTGCCGGCACTGGTGACCATGGACCGCGCCACCGATCTCGGCATCAGCGTGATTACGCGGTTCTGATCAGGGATTCCGATCGTCGCCGCGCGCTGTTATGGTTTTCGCAAGCAAGACGAATCAACGAGGGGTCCCGTCATGGCGCTTGCGGCTCAAACCACCGGAAGTGAGCTCTATCGGCCTGTTCTCGGCAGCAATGCCCGGCATCCGAGCGGCTGGCCGATACGCGTGATCGTCAGTTCGCAGACCGAGGCGCGCCACAACCGCCACCTTTGGGCGCCAACGCATCTCGTCTCGATCCGTGCGCCTGCAAGCCGCCTGCTCTCCATGATCGAACTGCCGCCCGAGCGGCATCTGGAGCTTTACTTTGGCGATACGACCGACCCGGACGCGCCTGACGCCGCGCGGGCGGAGGCGATAGAGGCAACCTTTGGCTTCATCGACACGCTACCCGAGGATGCGCATCTGCTGGTTCACTGTCTCAGGGGCAGCGGCAGATCGACCGCGCTGACGCTCGGCATTCTGGCGCGCTACATGGCGCCTGAGGAGGCGGCCGCGACCCTACATACGCTTCGCCCGGAAGCCAAGCCGAACCGACATGTCGTCGGGCTCTGTGATGCCGCCCTGGGGCTCAAGGGAAGACTTGCAAAACAGGCGCTGCGTTTTCCGGCAAAAGTCTGGAAAGGCTGATTAAATTCGCATTGCCACGCATGATGGCATTGTGCGCCGCACAAAGTTTTGACATGATCCCGGGAAACAACTGACGAAGCGTTGCGCCTACCGCACCGGGGCCGAAGTCGGGACCGATTTTCAGCGAGCACGATGCGTGATGCGCCGCTGAACGGTGATGACGGGAGAGTTCGATGTCTCTGGCGGCCTATGTCTTCGATGCCTATGGCACGCTTTTCGATGTGCATGCGGCGGTGCGGCGCCATGCCGAAGCGATCGGCCCTGACGGCCAGGCCTTTTCCGAACTCTGGCGCGCCAAGCAGCTCGAATATTCCTGGGTGCGCTCGCTGATGGGCGCCTATGTCGACTTCTGGCAACTGACCGAGCAATCGCTCGACTACGCCTTTCAGCGCTTCCCCTCGGCCGATCCGAAGCTCAAGAAGTCGCTGCTCGATGCATATTGGGAGCTCGACTGCTACCCGGAAGTTCCGGCCGTTCTCAGGGGCTTGAAGGAGCGCGGCGCCCGCATCGCCATTCTTTCCAATGGCTCACCGGCCATGCTCGCATCGGCGGTAAAGAACGCTGCGCTCGACATCGTGATCGACGACGTGTTCTCGGTCGATGCTGTCAAGGCGTTCAAGGCGGCGCCCGCCGTCTACGATCTGGTGACGACGCAATACCGGCTTTATCCGCACGCGGTTTCGTTCCAGTCTTCGAACCGCTGGGACATTGCGGGAGCGACCAAATTCGGCTTCCGCACCGTCTGGATCAACCGCCACGACATGCCGGACGAGTACAAGGACTATGGTCCGGCGCTCATTCTCCCCTCGATCGAAAGCCTGCAGTTCGGCATCTGAGCCTGTAGAGCGCGCATTCAAACGCATTCCACAGTACACGTAGTTGGGCTTGGCGAATGCTCTTTTCGCCCTCATTCCTGTACTTGCACAGGAATGAGGGGGGAGAGCCTTGTTAGATTTTCTCGACCAGGAAATCGATGAAAGCGCGGATGCGGGCGGCAAGGTGCTCATGCCCGGCATAGACGGCGTGCACCCGCTCTATGTCTTCCGGATTGTAATCCTCCAGCACCGGTACCAATCGGCCCGCGTCGATATCCGGCTGCACATGAAACGCTCCGACACGGCCGAGGCCGAGGCCGGCAAGGCAGAGATTGCGAACAATCGCACCGCTGTTTGCCTGCATGTTGCCGGTGACCGGGCGCACATAGACGTTGGACGAGCCCGGGTCGCGGAAAGGCCAGCCGTCGAGACTGCGGCGGAAATTGAAGGTGAAGCAATTGTGGTGGGCGAGGTCTTCCGGCGTCCGCGGCACGCCATGGGCCTCGAGATAGGCCGGTGCGGCGATAATCACCTGCCGGCTCTCCAACAGCTTGCGTGCCTTGAGCGTGGAATCGCGCATCGGACCGGACCGAATGGCGATGTCTGTCCGTTCCTCGATCAGGTCGATGATGCCGTCGGTCAGGGAGAGATCCAGCTGCACGTCCGGATATCGCGCAAGGAATTCGGCGGCCAGCGGCAGGATATAGCGCTCGCCGAAGCCAACGGATGCGTTGACCCGTAGTGGACCACGCGGCATCGCCCGACCGCCGCCGGCAACCACCTGTTCCGTCTCGGCGATCGCCGCCAGGATGCGTTGCGCGCGCTGAAGGTAGATTTCTCCCTCCGGCGTCAGCTGCAGCATGCGGGTGGAGCGCATGACGAGCCGTGTCCCGAGCCTGTCCTCGATACGCGAGACAAGCTTGCTGACGGCGGAGGGCGACAGCTTCAGCCGCCGGCTAGCGGCGGAAAAGCTGCGCAGTTCAGCTGCGGCAACAAACACTTCCATTTCGCCCGCGCGGTTGTCCATTTTCTTCACCTTTGAATTCAGTTCACAGGCCTTTATCCATTCCTCCGGACTATCGCGCAAGCCCGATCGATCCATATTCCCGGTTACCAATCACTCAACCGCGGCACGGCCGCAAAGCTCAGCCCGTATTGCATGCGGGCGGGGAAAGTATTTCTATGCCCATCGCTCTCTTTGCCTTGACGATCGCGGCCTATGCGATCGGAACAACGGAATTCGTGATCGTCGGCCTCCTGCCTACCGTCGCCTCCGATCTTCACATCTCCCTGCCGCTCGCCGGCCTCATCGTCAGTGTTTATGCCCTCGGCGTCACTTTCGGCGCGCCGGTGCTGACCGCGCTCACCGGTCGGATCGAGCGCAAGCCACTGCTCCTCGGCCTGATGGCCCTCTTCATCATCGGCAATGCCGCCGCGGCACTTTCACCGAGCTACGAATTGCTGCTCGTCGCACGGGTCCTGTCGGCGTTCGCCCACGGCGTCTTTTTCTCCGTCGGCTCGACGATTGCCGCCGATCTCGTACCCGAAGATCGCCGCGCCTCGGCGATCGCAATGATGTTCATGGGACTGACGGTCGCAATCGTTACCGGCGTGCCGCTCGGCACCTATATCGGGCAGACCTTCGGTTGGCGGGCCACTTTCTGGGCGGTCACCGCGCTCGGCGCCATCGCCTTTATCGGCATCGCAGCCTTGCTGCCGAATACGCTGAGCAAGGCCGCCGCGACACGTCTCATCGATCAGGTTCGCGTGCTTGGATCCGGCCGTCTGCTGATCGTCTTTGCCATGACGGCGCTCGGCTATGGCGGCACCTTCGTCGCCTTCACGTTCCTCGCGCCGATCCTGCAGGAAATCACCGGGTTCTCGGAAGGCAGCGTCAGCCTCATCCTGGTGCTTTATGGCATCGCCATCGCGATCGGTAATGTTATCGGGGGAAAGATTGCCAACCGCGATCCGGTAAAGGCGCTGATCGGCCTCTTTCTCGCCCAGGCAGCCGTGCTCGTGCTCTTCACCTTTACGGCCCCCTCTCCGGTGCTGACGCTGGTCACGCTGGCGGCGCTCGGCTTCCTCTCCTTCGCCAACGTGCCCGGCCTGCAGCTTTATGTCGTCCAGCTTGCCAAGCAGTACCGCCCCGGCGCCGTCGACGTCGCCTCGGCGCTCAACATTGCTGCCTTCAATCTCGGCATTGCGGTCGGCGCCTGGCTCGGCGGCCTTGTGGTCTCCTCGCCACTGGGTCTCGGTTCGACACCCTTCGTCGGCGCGATGTTGGTTGCCGTCGCCCTGGTACTGACATTGTGGAGCGGCGCGCTCGACCGGCGCGCGGTTCTCGTCGAACAGCCGGCTTGAACCTTCGCCCCGCCACCACAAGTATAGAATGTCGAATTCGCCCGGCACCTGCCGGGCCTCTCCAAACTTAGGAGCTTTTCCATGCACGCAGTCAATTCCAACGGCGCCAATATTCCCGCCCTCGGCTTCGGTACCTTCCGCATGCCCGGCGCCGATGTTCTTCGCATCCTGCCGGAAGCGCTCAAGCTCGGCTTTCACCACGTCGACACGGCTCAGATCTACGGCAACGAGGCGGAAGTCGGCGAAGCCATCCGCCAGTCAGGCGTTCGGCGCGCGGATATTTTTCTGACGACGAAGGTGTGGGTCGACAATTATCACCATGACGCCTTCCTCGCCTCCGTGGACGAGAGCCTCAAAAAGCTGAAGACGGACTACGTGGATCTTCTCCTCCTCCATTGGCCGGGCAGCGACGTGCCGATGGCCGAGCGCATCGGCGCGCTGAACGAAGTGCAGAAGGCCGGCAAGGTACGCCATATCGGCGTCAGCAACTTCAACATCGCCCAGATGGAGGAAGCAGTCCTGTTGAGCGGCGTGCCGATCGCCACGAATCAGGTCGAATATCACCCCTATCTCGACCAGATGAAGGTTCTGCAAGCTGCGCGCCGGCTCGGCATGTCGCTGACAGCCTACTATGCCATGGCTAACGGCAAGATACCCTCCGATCCGCTGCTCAAGGACATCGGCGCGCGCCACGGCAAGACGGCGGCACAGGTAGCCTTGCGCTGGCTTGTACAGCAGAAGGATGTGGTCGCGCTGTCGAAGACGGCGACGGAGACCCGGCTCAAGGAGAATTTCGCAATCTTTGATTTCGCACTGACGCCTGAGGAAATGGCGGAGATCCGCAAGCTTGCGCGTCCGGACGGCCGGATTGTCAGCCCCGCGGGTCTGGCCCCGGAATGGGACAAAGCGGCCTAGGTCATTTCATTGTTTCATTGAAACAGTGGCGACAGCATCGGTGACGCTTACGATCAAGACAATAAAAAGCACCCGTCGGATCATTCCGGCGGGTGCTGCTGCGTGGGGACCGAATCGATCAGACGAACTGGCTGAGACCCGGAACGGAGGCGACGACTTCATCGACGACCTCGTCGCCGGCCTTTTCCTTGGCGAAAGCGATCGTTTCCTTGGCGAGTGAGGTGATCTCGCCCATGCCGAGGCCCTGGCTCATCAACTGCTGGCCGAGCGCCATGACGCCACCGCCGCCGATCGCCGACATGAGACCGCCCAGCAGACCGCCACCATTGCTGCCTTCGCCATTGTACTGGGCGACCAGTTCCGGGGCACCTGGAATGGCTTCGATCATCTTGGCAACCGGACCCTCCGCCGCCTCGCGCTGCAGAAAGCCGAGAATCATGCCGACCGCCTTCTCGGCCGTTGCCGGTTCGATGCCGACATTTTCCGCCACGCGGGTGACCAGCTCACTCATGGAAATCTCCTCGTTTTAATTTTGACGTTGACGTCAAGGTAAATGATCGCCCCTGAAATAACAAGCGGCGGCGAACGACTCATAATGCAGTCATGGGCACCGCCGAAACCACCGGAGGCACATACTGAAGCGCATCGTTTCACGGACCGTCGCCCTTGGCAACGCACTCGACCAGCAACATGTTGCCGCGCCTAGTTGCACCGCCTATAACAGAAACGCACGATATTTCAGTGACGGCGCCGTGCAACGAAACGCCCGCTTTCATTGGCAAAACGGAGATCAAATCCACATGCTGCAAGAAGGCAAGCTCTATATCGGAACCAGCCGCAAGCCGGACGATTCGATCAACAAGGGCGAATATCTGGAGCTGAAATTCGGCAACCGCCACGGATTGATCACCGGTGCAACCGGCACCGGCAAGACCGTGACGCTGCAGATCCTTGCGGAAGGATTCTCCAATGCCGGCGTTCCGGTCTTCTGCGCCGACGTGAAAGGTGATCTTTCCGGCATCGGCGCGATCGGCGAACCGAAGGATTTTCTTGTCAAGCGCGCGGAACAGATTGGACTTGCGCCCTACGACTTCCAGGAATTTCCGGTGATCTTCTGGGACCTCTACGGCGAAAAAGGTCACAGGGTACGCACGACCATCTCCGAGATGGGACCGCTGCTCCTGTCGCGCTTGATGAACGCCAGCGACGCACAGGAAGGCGTGCTGAACATCGCCTTCAAGATCGCCGATGAAGGGGGCCTGCCGCTTCTTGATCTCAAGGATCTCCAGGCCCTGCTCAACTACATGGGCGAGCATGCAAGCGAGCTTTCCAACCAGTTCGGCTTCATTTCCAAGTCTTCGGTCGGTTCGATACAGCGCGAGCTGCTCATCCTCGAGCAGCAGGGTGCGGAGCACTTCTTCGGCGAGCCGGCGCTGAAGATCACCGACATCATGCGCACGACCAATGACGGGCGCGGCGCGATCTCGGTGCTTGCCGCCGACAAGCTTATGATGAATCCCAGGCTCTATGCGACCTTCCTGCTTTGGCTTCTTTCGGAGCTTTTCGAGGAGCTGCCGGAAGTTGGCGATCCTCACAAGCCGAAGCTGGTGTTCTTCTTCGACGAAGCGCATCTGCTTTTCAACGACGCGCCGAAGGTTCTGGTCGAACGCGTCGAACAGGTGGTGCGCCTGATCCGGTCCAAAGGCGTCGGCGTCTATTTCGTGACTCAGAACCCGCTCGACGTGCCGGAGACGGTGCTGGCGCAGCTCGGCAACCGTGTGCAGCATGCGCTGCGCGCCTATTCGCCGCGCGAACAGAAGGCGGTGAAAACCGCGGCAGACACGTTCCGTCCGAACCCGGCCTTCAACTGCGCCGAGGTGATCACCAATCTCGGCACCGGCGAAGCGCTCGTTTCGACGCTCGAGGGCAAGGGCTCGCCGTCCATAGTCGAAAGGACTTTGATCCGCCCGCCGGCATCCCGCCTCGGTCCGCTGACCGAGGCCGAACGGCAAAAGGTCATCGATGTCAGTCCGGTGCGCGGGCTCTATGACGAGGATTTCGATCGGGAATCGGCTTACGAGCTGCTTGCCAAGCGCGCCGCGAAGGCTGCCGAACAGGCCGAGGCCGCAAGACAGGCGGAAGAACAGCCCGCGGAAGAGACGTCCGGCAGTCGCTGGACCCTGCCCGGCTTCGGCGATGATGAACCGGCGGCGTCCTCCGGCAAGCAGGCACGGCCGCGCTCCTCCGGCTATCAGCGCGAAACCATCGTCGAGGCGGCAATGAAGTCCGTTGCCCGCACGGTCGCAACGCAGGTCGGCCGCGCCCTGGTGCGCGGCATCCTCGGCAGCCTGAAACGATAGTACCGCCGCGAACGAGGCGAGTGGCCTGCGCGCGCTCCTGCGCGTTGCACCAGATTGCATTACCCAGAAGGGATTGACCATGGAAGTCAAGGATTCGACCGGCGCCGTCCTCAAGGATGGCGACAGCGTCACGCTGATCAAGGATCTGAAGGTGAAAGGAACCTCCACCACGCTGAAACGCGGCACGCTGGTGAAGGGCATTCGCCTGACCGGCGATCCGGACGAGGTCGAATGCCGGGTCGAAAAAATCAAGGGGCTGGTGCTGCGCGCCGAGTTCCTCAAGAAAGCCTGAGGCGGCGGGGCGAACAAGCCGCCGAGCGCATCGTTTGCACGGACCCTGCTGTCAATATTCGAAGCCCGGGTGAATGCCCCGGGCTTCAGTGCATTTACAGCGCCGCGCGTCCAATCGGACGCGCAAAGGTCGCTGTAACACTTTGAATTGCTGCATGATTTTGTCCTTAAATCGATTCCGATTTAAGGAATCATGCAGTAGACAGTCACGTTTGCCTTATGCCACCGTCAGCTTCACGTCGACATTGCCCCTGGTCGCGTGGCTGTAGGGGCACACGATATGCGCCTTCTGGACCAGGTCCTCAAGGACGGCCTTGTCCACGCCGGGCGAAGAGATTTCAAGCGCCGCATCGATGTAGAAGCCCGTGCCGTCTTCGCGCGGACCAATTCCGACCGTGCCTGTCACTTTCGTGTCTTCCGGAAGTTTTACCTTTTCCTTGCCGGCAACGAATTTCAACGCGCCGAGGAAGCAGGCGGAATAGCCGGCAGCGAAGAGCTGCTCCGGGTTGGTGCCGCGGGCGCCGTCGCCGCCAAGCTCTTTCGGAACAGTGAGGCTGATGTCGAGGATGCCGTCGGCGCTCTTGGCCTGACCGGCGCGGCCGCCGGTTGCGGAGGCGGTGGTGCGATAGAGGATAGGCATGGCAGTCTCCTTCGGATGGTCGTTGTCGATGGTCATTTCATACCGCAAAATTAAATTGCACGCAAATTAATTTTGCAAATTGCATTTCGGCCGTGAATTTGCGACAATGCGATCATGACAACCAAGCCGGCAAAATTTGAGGCAACACCCGAGGAGGCGCTGGCGCTAGGCCAGCAACTCTGCTTCGCGGTCTATTCGGCAGGCCACGCTTTCAACCGTACCTATAAGCCGCTGCTTGACCGCTTTGGCCTCACCTATCCGCAATATCTCGTGCTGCTTGCGCTCTGGCAGCAGGATAAGATGACCGTGAAACGGATCGGCGAGGAAATGGGCCTCGATTCCGGCACGCTTTCCCCCCTGTTGAAGCGGCTGGAAGCCGCCGGCTATGTCAGCCGGCTCCGCGATCGCGATGACGAGCGGCAGGTAATCGTCAGCCTCACCGAAAAGGGTCGGAGCCTGAAGACCGAAGCCTTCGGCATCCTCGCCGACATCAGCAAGGCGACCGGATGCACTTTGGAGGAAGTCCGCGAGTTACGCGAGGCGCTGCATCGCTTGACCCAGCGGCTGACCGGAAGCCAGCAGGAAAGCTGACCTACAGCGCCCCGTTTTCGGCAGAACGCGCCTGAGTTGGCTAGATCACGAGGATCGGCGCCTTGCCGCGGACGCGGTCGTAGAGGTCCATCACATCCTGGTTGAGCATGCGCACGCAGCCGGAGGAAACAGCCTTGCCGATAGATTGCCACTCCGGTGTACCGTGCACCCGGTACAAGGTGTCCTGGCCGTTCTGGAAGATATAGAGCGCGCGTGAGCCGAGCGGGTTGCTCAAGCCAGGCGGCATGCCGCCGGCGCTTTCCGAATAGCGCGCGAGTTCGGGCTGGCGGTCGATCATCGAACCCGGCGGCGTCCAGCGCGGCCACTTCTGTTTCCACTGAATAACGCCGCGTCCCGACCAGGCGAAGCCCTCACGACCGAGGCCGACGCCATAACGCATCGCCCGTCCGCCTGGCTGGACCAGATAGAGAAAGCGATCGGCGGTGTCGACCACGATCGTGCCCGGCTGCTCGCCGAACGGGTCGTCGACCTCCTGGCGGTAAAATCGAGCGTCGATCTGCTGATAAGGCACCGCCGGGACCAGATAGCCCCCATCGTCCACCGCCGCATAGATTGCCGAGTAGTAAGGATCCTGCGGCGGCAAGCCAATCGGCAGTGCCGCCTCCTCGACCGGCCCCTCCAGGAGGGCTCCGGTACGCGGATCGATCCAACGTCCCTCCAGTGCCGGATTGCGGTAAACCGGCATGGTTTGCTGACGGAAGCGGTCTGTGTTCATTGATGACGTGCAACTCGCAAGCCCGGTCGAGACGACTGCGAGGCCGGATGCGCGGAGAAACTGGCGGCGGGAAAAGATCGGAGGCATCGAACTCTAGCGGGTTGTATGCGAGCAGAAGGGGCGCGATCCGCATCCGCGACTCACACCTCCCCGCTCCGGACCAGACCTACTGCATGATTCCTCAAATCGGAATCGATTTGAGGATAAAATCATGCAGCAATTCAAAGTGCTACAGCGGACCTTTGCGCGTCCCAAAAACGCGCAGCGCTGTGGATCACGATGATCTTGGCTAAAAGCAACCCAAAATCATCGCGATCGATTCTCAAGTCGGAATGTAAGCGGAATGGTTTTAATTTTTCCCTCGCCTCTCCGTCGATCACCGCATCTACGGCTGGAATGAAAATTATGTCAGCAAACTTCCAATCACAATCGCGGCATCGCACTCTGCAAGCCACGGCGCCGCCACTCCTATACCGTCCGCGTGCGGCCCGGGTCGGCCAAGCAGCGCCTCGAAATCGCGGGCGACAAGGGGCGTGATGGCCGGAACGGCACGACCCTGAACGAGCGCAGGGGCTGCGTTTCATAAAGAATTTTCATGAGCGACATCAACCAGGGACGCTTCTGCCGGCCTCGGCAATCGCCTATTGAATGCGCATCACAACGGGCGGGAGGAGGCCAGAATGCTGACAGTCTATGGAGTTTATCGTTCGCGCGCGTCGCGCAACTATTGGATGGCGCGCGAGCTTGGCATTCCCTTCGCATCCGTACCGGTGATCCAGGCGCGCCGCGTCGCCGATCCGCTCGCCGCTGATGCGCCGCTCAACACTCGGTCGCCGGACTTTCTCGCGATCAATCCGATGGGCCTCATCCCGGCAATCGATGACGACGGTCTGGTGCTGACGGAGTCACTCGCCAACAATCTCTATCTCGCCCGCAAATATGGCGGGCCGCTGGCGCCGGCCGACATCGGCGAGGAAGGGCAGATCGGCAACTGGACCATGTGGGCGGCGACCGACGTAGAGCCGCATGCGGTCAAGATCGTCCTTGCCTATGACAACGGCATCGAGAACACGCCCGAGGGCCGGGCACTGATCGACACCTGCGCGCAGTCGCTCGAAAAAGCCTTCGCCGTGCTTGAGAGGCACCTTGCCGGCCACGACTACGTCGTCGGCGAACGCTTCACGGTCGCCGACCTCAATCTGGCGGAAGTCTTCCGCTACACGATGAGCCAGACTGCTCTCTTCGACAGGCACCCGCGCGTGAAGGCCTGGCTGGCGCGGTGCCAGTCGCGCCCCGCCTTCAAGGCGATGATGGAGGAACGGCTGAAGGAACCGGAATAGCGTCAAGCTCGCGCATTCCCTCTTCCACCTCCTCGCGCACCCACTGCTTGAAAGCAATGACGGCCTTGCTTTCGCGCCGCGAGGCCGAGGTGACGAAGTAATGGGCAAAGCTGGTCTTGGCGCGGATGCCGAACGGCGCCACCAGACTGCCCTTCATCACCGCATAGCCCGCAAGTGTCTGCCAGGCGATCATCACGCCCTGGCCGGCAATGGCCGCGTCGAGCGCCAGCGACGCATCGTTGAACGTGTGGCGCACGGTCATCTGGGCGCCGGAAAGACCGGCTGCCTTCAGCCACACCTCCCACGAAAACATCGCATGCTCGTCGATGACGGCGGGCAACTTCAAAATATCGGCAGGAACGCGCAGTCCGGCAGCGAGCGCCGGTGAGCAGACGGGAAAGACCTCCTGTTCGAGGAGCAGTTCGGAACGCACACCCGGCCAGCCGCCCGCCCCGACGCGGATGGCGAGATCGACGTCCGACGTTTCGAGATTGGCGAGTCTCGTCGTCGCGTCGATCCTCAGCCGGATATCCGGATGACGCTCGGCGAAGCGGTTCAGCCGATAGACGAGCCAACGAGCCGCAAAGACCGGCGCCACCGACACCGTCAATACCGACTCGTCGCGACGACGCGCCTGGGCGACGGCTTCGGCGAGTTCCGCAAAGGCATTCGAGAGCCGCATCATGAGCGGGCGGGCATTATCCGTTACCACCAGTCCGCGCGGCGAGCGCTCGAAGAGCGTACGCCCAAGCTGTGCCTCCGTCTTGGCAATCTGCTGACTGACGGCGCCGGGCGTCACGCCGAGTTCCTCGGCCGCGGCGGCGAGCGAACCCAGGCGACCCACTGCCTCCGCCGCACGTAGCCCGTTCAAATGGATCGTGTTCAGGTCCTTCATATAGTTTTTCTAAACGCAAGGCCCGGCAATCTCAATTGTAAATTTCGCCGGACAGGCGGATGCTGCTGCAAGGCTCACCGGCAGGAGAGCCAATGGCCGTAAAGGTTTTCCCGCTCGTCCGACCGCAGATGCGGCACCGTAGCGGCATCAAGAAGGATAGCCCCATGCTGAAGATTTTCTCTATATTAAAGCGTACAGGGCTCGCTTCTGACTCCTCGACGGACGCGCCCGTCGACTGGCTGCGAGATCCCCTCCAACATCCCGATCTCGCCCGCATGGATGAACGGGCACTTGCGGACCTGCCATTTCCGGGCTGGCCATCGCCGCGCGCCGCAGCGAGCGGGCCTTGCGACCACAGGTGATTGGCGACGGCGGCTGAGTTATTATCCGCGCTGTCCTTCCCGTTTGACCGAGGAAACCCATGGCGGAAGAAATGAAGCGTTCCTTTGAGCGCGTGCGGCAGCTGGCGGAGGCGGCGGGGCTACCGGAAACAACCGTTGGCACGTCCTACGGGACGCCAGCTCTGCTCGTCAAAGGCAAGAGCTTTGTGCGGATGAAAGACGCGCAAACACTTGTGGTCATGTGCGCACTCGAAGAGAAGGAGATGTTGATGGAACTCGATCCGTCTCTGTTCTTCGAGACCGATCACTACAAGGGATGGCCGGCAATGTTGGTCAGGCTCGCCTCAATCGACGACGAAGCACTGACGCAAAGACTGATCGCCGCCTGGCGCGAAAAGGCGCCGAGGCGTCTCGCCAGCCGCTTCGGCTCCACGGTGTCGCACTGATCCGCCGATCATTTCACCGTTACCTTGAAACGCTCCAACACTTTAAAGCTACGCAATTCCGGACGGAAAACCGCTGCACGCCTTTCCTGGAACTGCTCTACGCCTGCACCACAGCAAGAACCTTGGCAACGGCCGGCCGCGCGACCATGCGGTTGCGGTGGTCGAGAACTTTCGGGAAACGCCCAGGATCGACACCGTCGCCCTCCAGCCAATTGGCGATCGTGAAGAGATAGGGATCGGCAATCGAATAGTTCTCGCCCATCACGAAGGGACCGGCAAACATCTTGCTTTCGATCAGCGCGAAGCAATCGCTCATGTTCTGCGGCACCTTGGCCCTCATTGCCTCATGCGCTGCCGGATCATCCGCCCATCTCGGACCGCGCCGAGCATGGGCATGGGCCACGTGCACCGTCGAGCAGAGATAACTCAGGAACGACTGCAGCCGCGCAAACTCGAATAGGTCGTCGAGGGGCGCAAGCTGCTTCTCGGGAAAGCTCTGGGCGACATAGGCGAGAATGGCCGGCGTTTCGGTCAGGATCCCGCGGTCGGTCACAAGCGCAGGCACCCGCCCCTTCGGATTGATGGCAAGATATTCGGGCGTGGTCTGCTCCGCCTTCAAAAAGTCGACGCGACGGGCTTCGTAGGCCGCTCCCGCCTCCTCGAGCGCGATGTGCGAGGCGAGCGAACAGGTTCCTGGCGCATAAAACAGTTTCAGCATCGTTCTGCCTCCCATGATGGTATTGCGGCGCGGTGCCGCAAGTTCGCCAGCAGAAATAATGAAATAGCTACTGTTGACAAGGCCCTGAACGCCACCGTCTTCCGCAATCCGACACGCCTGTCCATGTCACGCGGCTACGATTCCCGCGCAGCCCGGCACGTCTTCGAGCCGGTGGTAGACTGGAATGCCGCGCTCACGGGCGATGCGCACATCGTTGTCCGCGCCTTTGGACTCGCCAGGTAACCGCAGCACTGCGTCGCAGAGCGCGAGCAGGCGGCCGGCAACGGGATGGAAGATCTCCTCATAAAGGTCGTCGCCCACTCGGCTTCCGCCAGCAGCATGCCAGACGGGCAAGGCCACCCATTCCCCGATCATCGGCACGTGCCCGGCCTTGAAGAGCGCATAGGACGGCTGCCCCAGACGCCTCAAGTTTTCCGCCATTTTCGCCGGGTCGTCACCCGTGCCCGAGCGATAGGGGCCCGCAATTAAAATCAACATGGCCGTTCTCCACGATATTGCACGAAATTTCCTGTTGCTTCTAGCTAACCATGATAATTCGTGCAATATCGTGAGAAGTCAAGGAGGAATCGATGCTGACGACACAGAGACGCGCGATGATCTCGGCAAGGCTTGCGCGCGATGGGCAAATCGTTGCGAAGGCGCTTGCGGACGAACTCGGGCTTTCGGAAGACACCATCCGACGCGACCTCAGGGAAATGGCGGCCGCGGGCCTGCTTAGGCGGGTTCACGGAGGAGCCCTGCCTCTGGCGCCGCCGCTCCCCGATTTCGCAGCACGCCAGGCGATCGCCAGCGACCTCAAGCGCCGGCTCGGACGACGAGCGGCAGACCTCGTCAAGCCCGAGCAAACGATCTTTCTGGACGGCGGCACGACCAATGCCGAAGTCGCTCGTGCATTGCCGCGAGACTTGAAGGTAACGATCATCACGCACAGCCCAACGATCGCCGCGGAGTTCGAGCATCACGACGCCGAGGTGATCCTGATCGGCGGCAGGCTGTACAAGCATTCAATGGTGGCCACCGGTGCGGCAGCGGTCGCCGCGATCAAACAGATCCGCGTCGATATCTTTTTCCTCGGGGTCACCGCCATTCATCCGGCGCAGGGGCTTTCGACCGGAGACTACGAGGAGACGGCGATCAAGCGCGCGATCGCCGACCAAGCGGCGGACACCTACGTGCTCGCAACACCCGAGAAGTTCGGCGCAGCCTCGCCTTACCGCATCATGAGCGTCAGCGAACTTGCCGGGCTCATCGTGCTCGCGGACACGACCGCCGAAGCCCTGTCGCCCTATCGCGACAGCACCGCTTTGATCGTTGCCTAACGCTTTGAACTTACGCAATTCCGGACGGAAAACCGCTACGCACTTTTCCTGGAATTGCTATTGAGCCTAGGCGGAAAAGGCCTCGGTTACGCGCACGTCGCCCACATGGATACCGTTCCAGTTGCGCATTGAATGGTTGGCTTGCGCCATCAGCGCCGCGTGAAGTTGCGGGTCATCGGCGAAGAATCGCGCAAGCGTCGCGGTCACCATCGCCTCGGCGGCGCGGGTCGTGCCGTCTTCGCATTTGAGCGCGATGCCGATCCCTTTCTCCGGGATCGCTGCGCAGAAGACGCCTTCAGCGCCGGTCTTGGCGAAGATGCGGCCCGGCGCGGTCTTCATCAGGCGCGTGCAGGCACGCTTCGTACCCGCGACGTAGAAGGGCTCGGCCATACAGGCCTCGATCAGCCGCCGGGAAGCGCGCGCTCGCTCGGCCGCAAGCCCTGCCCCCGTCGCCATTTTGGCGAAACCATGGGCAAGCCCCTTCAAGGGCACGGCATAGGTCGGGATCGAGCAGCCGTCGACACCGCAATTGTCGTGCGCAAGGATTGCACCCGTCAGGCTTTCCATGACGCCGCGGATTTCCTGCTGGATCGGATGGTCGTAGCCGACATAGCCGCGGATCTCCGTGCCCGAATGACAGCAGGCGCAAACGAAGCCCGCATGCTTGCCGGAACAATTGTTGTGCAAGGCGCTGGGCACCTCGATCGAACGCGCCTGCCCGATCAAGGTCTTCTGATCGAAGGACCAATGCGCGCCGCACTCGAGCGCATCGACATCGCGGCCAGCCGCCGCCAGCATTTCCGCGGCGAGCGCGACATGTTCCGGCTCGCCGGAATGCGAGGCACAGGCGAGCGCCAGCGCCTTGGCGCCGAACCCGTAGGCGTCCGCCGCGCCGCTTTCGACCAGCGGCAAAGCCTGCATGGCCTTGCAAGCTGAACGCGGGAAGATGGCAGCATCCGTATCGCCCAATGAAAACACCGTGTTGCCGTCGCCGTCGACGGCGATGACCGTGCCGCGATGGCGGCTTTCGACGAGATTTCCGCGGGTTACTTCCACCAGGACGGGATTAGACATGCTTGCCCTCAAATTTCCTCTTTCGCCTCTGCATTTATCAGGAATCCAACCGCTGGGAACCGGGGTGTGCGATGAAATTCATCCGCAGGCTGTTTGTCGCCTTTATGCTTATCTACCTGCTTCCGGCGCTTGCCTCGGCCGGCTGGTGGTACGTGAAGGAGAGGCCACAGAGCTGGCGGGAGGCGAATTGGTCGTCCGCCGGCCTTCTCCCCAAACCGGCTGAAAGTCCCGAGGCTGCGGTCTATATCCTCTCGGCGACGACCGGCGGTATGAAGGGCGCCGTCGCCAGCCACGCATGGATCGTCACAAAGGAAAGAGGAGCGCTGGCCTATACCCGATACGAAAAGGTCGGCTGGGGCAAACCAATCCGCAAGAACGCCTATCAGGCCGATGGCCGCTGGTATTCGAACGAGCCGCGCATCGTCATGATGATCAAGGGAGAGGGGGCGCGGCACCTGATCCCTAAGGTCGAACAAGCGATTGCCGATTACCCCTATTCCTCACCCGGCACTTACCGGCTCTGGCCGGGACCAAACTCCAACACCTTCGTCGCGCACGTGCTTCGTTCGGTGCCCGAGCTTGACGCCGTGCTGCCGCCGACCGCCGTCGGCCGCGACTACCTACCTGAGGGTAAACTTTTTCAGATCGACGCCGATGGTCGCGACCTGCACGCAACACTCTACGGGCTGGCCGGTATATCCGCCGGCTGGCGAAGCGGGCTGGAACTGCATTTCATGGGATTGGTGGCTGGGTTTGACGTTGCACGGCCCGGCATCAAGATACCGGCGCTCGGCCGCTTCGGGATCTGAATCCGGCTCCGGCGCTTCTTGAGAACATGCCGCAAAAGGAGCCGCAAAAGGAAAAGGGCCGCGTCAGCGACCCTTCCATGAGCATTTGGCCTGTGACGGCCCGGGCTTTTCCAGCCCAAGGAAGGCGGGTATCAAGCCGAGGGCTGCCTCGACTCCTTCACCTCTCCCATGCCTGTCACGAGGTCCGAAATCTCATTAGACATTGGATCACCTTCCTTTCTGTTCGTTGACGTTGGCTCCAACGTAGGTCATTCCCGCCGGAATGCAAGATCGACCATCGTCGAATGCATCGATCGGAGGACTGGCCAAGACTTCCTAAGATGTGCCGATCGTCATCACGATCTTGCCGATGTGGTCGCCTTCTTCCATCAGGCGGTGACCATCGGCGACCCTTTCGAAGGGTAGAACCTGATGGATGACCGGCGCCACGGCGCCTCCTTCCAGCAATGGCCAGACCTTTGCCGCAAGCGCGTCGCGGATCGCCTGTTTTTCCGCGGATGTGCGCGGGCGAAGCGCAGACCCCATGACATGCAGGCGCTTCGTCAGGATCGGTCCGATATTGGCGCTTTCCACACGCGCGCCGCCCAGGAAGGCGATGATCGACAGGCGGCCGTCCTTCGCGAGCGAGCCGATATTGCGGTCGAAGTAGCGCCCGCCGACCATGTCGAGAATGACGTCCACTCCTCGCCCGCCGGTCTCATCAAGCGCAATGGTCTTGAAGTCTTCCTCGCGATAGTTGATCGCCCGCCTCGCCCCGAGCGCCTCGCAGGCCTTGCACTTCTCGGCGCTGCCGGCCGTCGCCAGAACATTGGCGCCGAAGGCTTTGGCGAGTTGGATTGCAGTGGTGCCGATACCGCTCGATCCGCCGTGAACCAGGATCGTTTCACCCGCCTTAAGCCCTGCCATATCGAAGACATTGGCCCAGACCGTGAAGAAAGTTTCCGGCAGCGCCGCCGCCTGTATCGCGTCATAGCCCTTTGGCCAGGCGAGTGCCTGCGTTGCCGGCACAGCGCAATATTCCGCATAGCCGCCGCCGTTGGCGAGCGCGCAGACCTTGTCCCCGATCGAGAAGCCGGTTGCGCCCTCGCCCACAGCCACGACCTTGCCGGCCACTTCAAGGCCAAGGATCGGGCTCGCGCCGGGCGGCGGCGGATAGTCGCCCTTGCGCTGCAGAACATCCGGCCGGTTGATACCGGCTGCCTCGACACGGATCAGGATATCGCCGGCTTTGACGTCCGGCAGCGGCCCGCGCGCCAAAACCATGTTTTCTGGTCCACCGGGGCTCGGCAGGTCCACATAGGTCATTTCAGTCGGAAGGGTCATGGCGGCATCCTCGCGAGCGTCTTTGCGACTATACCTATAGCCTGCTCGCGGCTCCGGAAAGTCGGATCCGGTCGGTCAATCTCCGTGGAGCAGCTCGAGCACGAGACCGCTTTCGCTCGCCTTGGCACGCGCCTTGATTTCGGCAATCTTCGCGCTGACCGTCTGACTGTCCGAAAGAATGAAGCCCTGCGGCAGCACGAGAACGGCGATCGAACAACGCATCAGCGGGAAATTCTTGCTGGCGCCGTCACGACCATATCCACTGATCCGTCCTTCCGCCTGGTGCTCATCGGAATAGAGCTGCCGGACGTCCGAGCGAAAATCGTCGACAAGGCGCATGAGGACAGTGCGGATTTCCTGATCTGTCAAGCCGCTGACGCCGACGAAGAAATCGTCGCCGCCGACATGCCCCAGGAACTTCTCCTCGCCTATGAAGTGGCGTCTGAGCAGGGCCGCAAACAGCGTGATCGCCAAGTCGCCCTTCTGGAAGCCATAGGTGTCGTTGAACGGCTTGAAGTCGTCGAAGTCGCAATAGCAGAAATAGCGGGTCTCATCGCCGTCGAGGATCGTATCCTGCACATAGTCGCGGATCGCGCGATTGCCTGGCAGGCCGGTCAGTGGGTTCTGCTCCTGCGCCATCTTCAACTGTTTCTCGTTGATGATCTTCAGCAGCGACGACGCAGAAAGAATGCCGGCGTAGCGCATGTTTTCCGTCAGGATCACACAGTCGCTGCCGTCCATGCCGGCGAAGATTTTCAGCATCTCGTCGGCGGGCGTGTCGAGATCGGCAATCGGGGCCGGGCTCACGAAATGCGAGATACGGCGCTGATAGATGCGGTTCTTCAGAAGATCGCGGCCGAAGGGATGATAGATCATTTCCTTGACGTGATACTCGTGCAGGATGCCACGCGGCTCGCCATTGGCGTTCAGCACCGGAAAGAAAGCCTGGCGCGGATTGAGCCGGAAGAGATCGAAGACGGATTCGAGTTCATCGCTTTCCCTGACGGCCGGAAGCTGTTCGATCTGTTTTCTGATCAGGATGCTGTCGAGCGTTGCGGAGGAGCGCCGTGCGGCGCCGCTCAATTCCAGATGGGGATAAACCGGCTGCAGCTCGCTGAGATGCGTGGTGGGGCGCGCAATGAAATAGCCCTGAACCAGGTCGCATCCGAGATCGCGGCACGCGAGAAACTCGGCTTCCGTCTCCACACCCTCCGCGATCACCCGCGTTCCGAGCACGTGTGCCGTGTTGACCGTGTGCCGCACTAGGTGGCGCTTGCGCGGGTCCCGCTCGATGCCGGAGATGAAATGCCGATCGATCTTGACGTAGTCGACGGGCTGGTCGCACAGCAATTTCAAGCCGTTGAAGCCCGCGCCGAAATCGTCGATCGCGAGCTTGAAACCGGCAAGCCGCAATTGCCGGACCAGCGCGGAAAAATCCGGCATCTTGCCGCCGTCGAAGCGCTCCGAAAGCTCGAAGCAGAGCGAAGACGGGGCAATGTTGGCGCGCTTCAGGTGGTTGACGAGGCGCTCGACTATATCGTCCTCGCCACCGACCAGCCTAGAATCGAAATTCAGGAAAAGGGTTCGGGCCGAAAAATCGGGAATCGTCGCGAAGGCAGCAACGGCGCGGCTGTTGATAAGGTGTTCGAGTGCGAGCAGCTGGCCCACCTCCTCCGCCTTGTCCAGCAATTCGAGTGGCGAGGCAAAGCCGAGGCGCTGGAACCCGCGCATCAGCGATTCATAGCCGAAGACGGCACCGGTCGTCGCCTCGACGATCGGCTGGAAGGCGTTCTCGATGACGAGCTTGGCAAGCGTGACGATCTGGTCGTCGCCGAAGCGGCGAAGGGAAAGAATTTCGGCGGGGGCGACGGACATGCCGGGCTCCAGGAACATACACAGACAATGGCCGCGCCAGCATCGGCGGCAAGCGTCAACGAAACCTTTCGCGAATGTGAAAGTTTGATGAAGGATTCGCGGGTTGAGTAGAGCGTATCGGCATGCGCTGCTTATGGTTGCACAACGCCGAAGCGGCCCGGTCTTCGTCAGCCCTTGGCAAGAACGCCGAAAGCGATCAGCGCAAGCCCTTGCATGACGAGATCGACCGCGAGGAACAGCCCGAGAATCCACAGGCTGTCGACCGGCCATCCGGCAGCAATGATGAGGCCGGCAGCTAGGGTGACGAGCCCACCGATGACGATCCAGCCCCAGCCGGGGAGCGGCCTGAGCTTAAAGCCGACCCAGATGCGGAAGCCGCCGGCAACAATCAGCGCCACGGCCATCAGGAAAGTCAGGATCGAGGAAGCAAGAGCCGGGTTGATGAACGCAAAGAGGCCGGCCGCCGCATAACACGCGCCGCTCAAGACCCAATAGAGGACGCTTTCCCAGCTCTTGACCTGAAACGCGTGGGCAAGGTTGAGCAGGCCACCGATGAGCATGATCAGGCCGACGTAATAGACCGAAGCAACCGTCGCCATGAGCAGATTGCCGAAAGCGATGCCGCCGCACATGATCAGGATCACGCCGAGCGCGATGAACCACGCCCATTTTCCGGCGACAGCCTCTCTACCGGCGGGATCGAACGTGTGGGCCATTTTCAACCTCCAGTCCTCGGCAAGCATGAACGCCGCCTCGTGATTGAGCCGGATTTCGCAGCAAAAAGAAAGAGAAAAAGCGACAAATTTTTTATTGATTGATGAGTCAATCAAAAATAAACTGGAGGCATTCGAGGGAGTTTCGGATGCCGAAAATCGGGATGGAGCCTGTACGCCGAAAGGCACTGGTCGACGCGGCGTTGCGCGTGATCGGCGACCAGGGCACGCTCTCGGTCACCATGTCGGACATCGCCAGAACCGCCGGCGTCTCGCCGGCTCTGGCGCACCACTACTTCGGCAGCAAGGAACAATTGTTGATCGCAACGATCCGCAGTCTTTTGGCGCAGCTGCGTGACGACGCGGTCGCTGCGCTCAGGGCGGCGGCGACGCCGCGCGAGAGGGTGAGCGCGTTGATCCGCGTGAGCTTTCGCGCAGACCAGTTCGCGCCAGAGACGGTCGCCGCCTGGCTCGCCTTCTATTCGGAAGCGCAACGGTCGGAAGATGTCCGCCGCCTTCTCGTTATCTACGCGCGGCGGCTGCGCTCCAACCTGCTGGCGAGCCTCAGGGCGCTCTGCCCGGTCGATGACGCGGAACGCATTGCCGAGGGCGCGGCTGCGATGATCGACGGGCTCTACATCCGGCAAAGTCTGAAATCGGCGCCGATCAGCATCGAAGCTTCGATCGCGCTGACAGAGGATTATGTGACCGCGCATTTGCAGGCGGATGATGGCGGAAATCGCCCCTCACCCTAGCCCTCTCCCGCACGCGGGGAGAGGGGATTTGGAGGCCGCGGCATGTCCCTTCTCCCCGCGAGCGGGGAAGGGTGGCGGCAGCCGGATGAGGGACGATCGCCTGCAACACGTAACAAACTGCAGTTCGAACCATCAAGGAACCAACCAAGTGACCGCCGGGAAGCCCAATATTCTGATCATCATGGTGGACCAACTGAACGGAAAGCTCTTTCCGGACGGCCCCGCCGACTTCCTACATGCGCCGAACCTCAAGGCGCTGGCCAAGCGCTCGGCCCGCTTCCGCAACAACTACACGTCGTCGCCGTTGTGTGCTCCTGCCCGCGCGTCCTTCATGGCCGGGCAATTGCCGAGCCGCACCCGCGTCTACGACAATGCCGCCGAGTACCAGTCCTCGATCCCCACCTACGCCCATCACCTGCGCCGGGCCGGCTACTACACAGCGCTTTCCGGCAAGATGCATTTCGTCGGGCCGGATCAATTGCACGGCTTCGAGGAGCGCCTGACGACCGATATCTATCCGGCCGATTTCGGGTGGACGCCGGACTACCGCAGGCCCGGCGAGCGGATCGACTGGTGGTACCACAACCTCGGTTCCGTCACCGGCGCCGGCGTGGCGGAAATCACCAACCAGATGGAATATGACGACGAGGTGGCGTTTCTGGCGAACCAGAAGCTCTACCAGCTCTCGCGCGAGAATGACGACGAAGGCCGTCGCCCCTGGTGCCTCACCGTCTCCTTCACCCACCCGCACGATCCCTATGTCGCACGACGCAAGTTCTGGGACCTCTACGAGAATTGCGAGCATCTGCTGCCTGAGGTCGGCGCCCTCCCCCTCGATCGGCAGGACCCACATTCGCGCCGCATCATGCTCTCCTGCGACTACGAAAACTTCGACGTGACCGAGGAGAACATCCGCCGGTCGCGGCAGGCCTATTTCGCCAACATCTCCTATCTCGACGAAAAAGTGGGAGAACTCATCGACACGCTCACGCGGACGAGGATGCTTGACGACACACTCATCCTCTTCTGCTCCGACCACGGCGATATGCTCGGCGAGCGCGGCCTTTGGTTCAAGATGAACTTCTTCGAAGGCTCGGCGCGCGTACCGTTGATGATCGCCGGGCCGGGCGTCACCGCCGGCCTGCACCTGACGCCAACCTCGAACCTCGACGTGACGCCGACGCTTGCCGACCTTGCCGGCATTTCCATGGACGAGGTGCAGCCCTGGACAGACGGCGTCAGCCTTCTGCCGATGGTGAACGGTGCGGAGCGCACGGAACCGGTGCTGATGGAATACGCGGCGGAGGCTTCCTACGCGCCGCTCGTGGCGATCCGCGAAGGCAAGTGGAAATATATCCACTGCGCGCTCGACCCGGACCAGCTCTACGATCTCGAGGCCGATCCGCTGGAACTCACCAATCTTGCGGAAAATCCGCGCGGACCCGTCGACCAGGCGACGCTCCGGGCCTTCCGCGACATGCGCGCCGCCCACTGGGACATGGAGGCCTTCGACGCGGCCGTGCGCGAAAGCCAGGCGCGGCGCTGGGTGGTCTACGAGGCGCTCCGCAACGGCGCCTATTATCCCTGGGACCACCAGCCGCTGCAGAAGGCATCCGAGCGCTACATGCGCAACCACATGAACCTCGACAATCTCGAGGAATCCAAGCGCTATCCGCGGGGAGAATGACATGAAAGCCCAACCGAAAGCCTCGCACTTCATCGACGGCGAATATGTCGAGGACACCGCCGGCACCGTGATCGAGAGCGTGTATCCGGCAACCGGCGAGGTGATCGCCCGCCTACATGCGGCGACGCCCGCGATCGTCGAAAAGGCGATCGCCGCGGCGAAACGGGCGCAGCCAGAATGGGCGGCGATGAGCCCGACGGCACGCGGCCGCATCCTGAAGCGCGCCGCCGAAATCATGCGCGAGCGCAACCGCGAGCTTTCAGAGCTGGAAACGCTCGATACCGGCAAGCCGATCCAGGAAACGATCGTCGCCGACCCGACCTCGGGCGCCGACAGCTTCGAGTTCTTCGGCGGCGTCGTGGCGGCTGCACTCAACGGCGACTATATCCCGCTTGGGCAGGATTTCGCCTATACGAAGCGGGTGCCGCTCGGAGTCTGCGTCGGCATCGGCGCCTGGAACTATCCGCAGCAGATCGCCTGCTGGAAGGGCGCGCCGGCGCTCGCGGCCGGCAATGCCATGGTCTTCAAGCCATCGGAAAACACGCCCCTCGGCGCGCTGAAGATCGCCGAAATCCTGGTCGAAGCCGGGCTACCCAAGGGCCTCTACAATGTGATCCAAGGCGACCGGTCGACCGGCCCCCTGCTCGTCAATCACCCCGATGTCGCCAAGGTGTCGCTGACCGGCTCGGTGCCGACCGGCAAAAAAGTGGCAGGGGCCGCCGCGGCCGAACTCAAGCACGTCACCATGGAGCTCGGCGGCAAGTCGCCGCTGATCGTCTTCGACGACGCCGACCTCGAAAGCGCCATCGGCGGCGCCATGCTCGGCAACTTTTATTCGACGGGCCAAGTCTGCTCGAACGGCACCCGGGTCTTTGTGCAGAGGAAAGTCAAGGACACCTTCCTGTCGCGGCTGAAGGAGCGCACCGAGGCCATCGTGATCGGCGACCCGATGGACGAAGCGACGCAGTTCGGGCCGATGGTCTCGAAGGCGCAACGCGACAAGGTCTTCGCCTATATCGAGAAGGGCAAGGCGGAGGGCGCGCGGCTCGTGACCGGTGGCGGCATTCCGAACGACGTCAATACCAACGGCACCTATATCCAGCCGACCGTCTTTGCCGACGTCACCGACGAGATGACGATCGCGCGCGAGGAGATCTTCGGGCCGGTCATGTGCGTGCTCGACTTCGACGATGAGGCGGAGGTCGTCGCCCGGGCGAACGCGACCGAATTCGGCCTTTCCGCCGGCGTCTTCACGGCCGACATCACCCGCGCCCACCGCGTGGTCGACCAGCTCGAGGCGGGCACGCTCTGGATCAACACCTACAACCTCTGCCCGGTCGAGATCCCCTTCGGCGGCTCGAAGCAATCGGGCTTCGGACGGGAGAATTCGGTCGCGGCGCTCGACCACTACACAGAGCTCAAGACCGTCTATGTCGGCATGGGGAAGGTCGAGGCGCCGTACTGAACGTTGGCGTCTTGCCCCTCACCCGCCGCGAGTCCCTTCTCCCCGCGAGCGGGGAAAAGGTGGCGGCAGCCGGATGAGGGGCATGCCGAGGGCATCAAATAGAAAGAAAAGAGAATGCAGGCAGATTTCGTCATCATCGGTTCCGGTTCGGCTGGCTCGGCGCTGGCCTATCGCCTGTCGGAAGACGGCAAGCATTCGGTTATCGTGCTGGAGTTCGGTGGCTCGGACATCGGCCCGTTCATCCAGATGCCGGCAGCGCTCGCCTGGCCGATGAGCATGGACCGCTACAATTGGGGCTACCTTTCGGAACCCGAGCCGAACCTGAACAACCGGCGCATCACCGCGCCGCGCGGCAAGGTGATCGGCGGTTCCTCCTCGATCAACGGCATGGTCTATGTGCGCGGCCACGCGGAGGACTTCAATCGCTGGGAGGAACTGGGCGCCCAGGGCTGGGCTTATGCCGACGTGCTACCCTATTTCAAGCGGATGGAACATTCGCATGGTGGCGAAGATGGCTGGCGCGGCACGCAGGGGCCGCTGCATATCCAGCGCGGCAGCGTCAGGAACCCGCTCTTTCACGCCTTCATCCAGGCGGGAAAGCAGGCGGGGTTCGAACTCACCGACGACTATAACGGCTCGAAGCAGGAAGGCTTCGGCCTGATGGAGCAGACGACCTGGCGAGGTCGGCGCTGGTCGGCCGCTTCCGCCTATCTGAAGCCGGCGCTGAAGCGCCCGAATGTTGAACTGATCCGCTGCCTCGCCCACAAAATCGTGATCGAGAACGGTCGCGCGACAGGCGTCGAGATCGAGCGCAACGGCCGGACCGAGGTGGTGAAGGCCAATCGGGAGGTGATCCTCTCCGCCTCGTCCTTCAACTCACCGAAGCTGTTGATGCTCTCCGGCATCGGCCCGGCGGCGCATCTGAAGGAGATGGGCATCGAGGTGAGGGCCGACCGGCCGGGCGTCGGTCAGAACCTTCAGGATCACATGGAGTTCTATTTCCAGCAGGTCAGCACCAAACCGGTCTCGCTCTATTCCTGGCTGCCGTGGTTCTGGCAGGGGGTAGCGGGCGCGCAATGGCTGTTCTTCAAGAGAGGCCTTGGTGTTTCCAACCAGTTCGAGGCCTGCGCTTTCCTGCGCTCGGCGCCGGGGGTCAAACAGCCCGATATCCAGTACCATTTCCTGCCGGTGGCGATCAGCTACGACGGCAAGGCGGCCGCCAACACGCACGGCTTCCAAGTGCATGTCGGCTACAATCTCTCGAAGTCGCGCGGCAGCGTCACCCTTCGCTCGTCCGACCCGAAGGCCGATCCGGTGATCCGCTTCAACTACATGAGCCACCCGGAGGACTGGGAGAAATTCCGCCACTGCGTGCGGCTGACGCGCGAGATCTTCAGCCAGAAGGCTTTCGACCAGTATCGCGGACCGGAAATCCAGCCGGGCGACAAGGTCCAGACGGACGACGAGATCGACGCCTTCCTGCGCGAGCATCTCGAAAGTGCCTACCACCCCTGCGGCACCTGCAAGATGGGCGCCAAGGACGACCCGATGGCGGTCGTGGATCCGGAAGCGCGGGTGATCGGCGTCGATGGCTTGCGCGTCGCCGACTCCTCGATCTTCCCGCATGTCACCTATGGCAACCTCAACGGCCCATCGATCATGACCGGCGAGAAGGCGGCCGACCATATCCTCGGCAAGCAGCCGCTCGCCCGCTCCAACCAGGAGCCGTGGGTCAATCCGCGCTGGGCGCTAAGCGACCGGTAAAGCGCGTCGCGTTCAAACGTATTCACGCACCGCGCTTTACCTTTTTGTTTTCATGCATGTCGTTACCCCAAAACCGCTGCGCACTTTTGGGCGACATGCACTATTCCAACAGGAAGCCGATCCAGCGGCCGGCAAGCACCGCGCCGGTCCAGATCACCATGGAAAGCAGCGCCGAAAGGCGGACCCTCATGGAGAGCGGTCCGCCTTTGACGGCGGCGCGCCATTGCGGCGTCATGTGCAATAACGCCGCGTTGACGATGCCGAGCGAGAGCAGCGTGATCTTCGTCAGAAAGGCCGGGTTGCCGGCATATTCAACCGGCCGAACGCTGAAGAGGCAAAAGCCCGTGATGATCGCCAGCGCCACGCCGACCGCCGCCGCGCGCGACAGATACGGCCCGACGACCGCAACCGGCACCTTCCCGAAGAAACCCAGCAGCCTGAGATCAAGCGGCAGGATCGCACCGACGATTATCCCGATCGACAGGATATGCGCAGCATTCGCGAAGAGGTACAGGGTCGCCGAGCGCCGTATCG
This sequence comes from Sinorhizobium garamanticum, assembly GCF_029892065.1. NCBI lineage: Bacteria > Pseudomonadati > Pseudomonadota > Alphaproteobacteria > Hyphomicrobiales > Rhizobiaceae > Sinorhizobium > Sinorhizobium garamanticum. The sequence continues at coordinate 184,225 of NZ_CP120373.1, forward strand.
CCACCGCAAAAGGCAGGGCGCCAATCCACTCCAGCACCTCCGCCCCGCTCATCAATTCGTCTGTATTCGTTCGGGATAGATGTCGTAGACCTTTCCGGCGACCGTGATCCGGACGGCTTTCATTCGCTTCTCATTTTGGTCGAGCGAGCGGTTGCCGAGGGCGACGATCGGATCGCCGACCTTCGCGACACCCTCGACGAAACCGGAGCGTTCGGTCAGCCGCGGATTGCCGAGCTCGACCCGCCAGATGCCGTCATTCTCCGTCTCCACCCGAAGGGTCGGATGCGGCGGCGCCATGGAAATCGCACGGATCGTTCCCGAAAGCTCCATCTGTTCGGCCTCCGCCCAGGACCAGCCATGGTGCGCATAGGCGCCTGTCGCGACAAGCAGCCCGAAGACGCTCCCGACGACGAGGCGAGCAGGTAAGGACCTGGCCATCTCTTGTCTCCTTTCAATGGATCGCGAGATCAGCCTGAACCTGGGGCACGCGCAACGAAAGGACAGAGCATTCAACTATTCTTGAATGGCGAGCACGGGCCGATGTTCTCCGGGGAACGTACCATGCGCCCTCCCCGCAAGAGTAATCTACCAGATTACTAGGTTTTCTTAGAACTTTAGGGATCAGAGAGATATTTGCTCTGATCCTTGAGCAATAGAAATCCGTTTTTCTGTCATTTGTCACAAACGGCTGCGATATTCCGTGCAAATTGCAATGGGATGTAGCCATGATCACGCAAACCCTCGAAGCCGAAGCGACAGCCCTCAGCGAAGCGCTCGAAAGCCTCGATCTTGCCGGACGCCTGGCGCTCATAGCCGGTCTTGAAGGCAAGGCCGTTTTCACCACGTCGCTCGGTATCGAGGATCAGGTCATCACGGCCGCGATTGGCAGCAACCGCCTCGAAATCGATGTTGCGACGCTGAAGACCGGCCGCCTCTTCAACGAGACTGTGGCGCTCATCGACAAGACCGAGGAAACCTACGGCATCCTCATCAAGCGTTTCTACCCTGAAAAGAGCGATATCGAAGCCTATGTGGCGCAGTACGGCATGAACGGCTTCTATGAGAGCGTGGAGGCCAGACATGCCTGTTGCGGCGTGCGCAAGCTAAAGCCGCTTGCGCGTGCGCTCGAGGGGGCAAGCTACTGGATCACCGGTCTTCGCCGCGGTCAGTCGGGCAATCGGGCCGCCACGCCGTTTGCCGAAGCCGACATCGAACGCGGGCTCATCAAGATCAATCCGCTCGCGGATTGGGATATCGAGAGGATCCGCGCCCATGTCGGGGCAGAGGCCATTCCGGTCAATCCGCTGCACGCCCGTGGCTATCCGTCGATCGGTTGCGAGCCCTGCACCCGTGCGATAAAGCCCGGCGAGCCGGAGCGCGCCGGACGCTGGTGGTGGGAGAACGACGAGAAGCGCGAATGCGGCCTGCACGTGCCGGAAACAGCCTCCTCCATCGCCAGCAACGCCGCCTGAGGGCGGCCGGCACACCAAGAGACAAGTATCCTCCCCGGAGTTCGAAATGCCCCATAACCATCCGGAAACGGAACTGCATAATCCGCAGAGCACGAAGCCACCGCTCGACCCGCATCTGAAGGCGCTTGAAAACGAAGCGATCCACATCTTCCGTGAGGTCGCCGCCGAATTCGAGCGCCCGGTGATGCTCTATTCGATCGGCAAGGATTCGTCCGTGCTCTTGCATCTGGCGCGCAAGGCCTTCTATCCCGGCCGCGTCCCCTTCCCGCTGCTTCATGTCGACACCGGCTGGAAGTTCCAGGAGATGATCGCGTTTCGCGACGAGATGGTCGAAAAATACGATCTCGACCTGGTCGTCCATACCAACCCGCGCGGGGCGGCAGAAAACGTGACCCCCTTCTCGCACGGCTCGGCGCTCTATACCGACATCATGAAGACCGAAGCACTGCGCCAGGCGCTTGATGCCGGCCAGTACGATGCCGCCTTCGGCGGGGCACGCCGCGACGAGGAAGCAAGCCGTGCCAAGGAGCGCATCTATTCGTTCCGCACGCCGGATCACCGCTGGGATCCACGCAACCAGCGCCCCGAGCTCTGGAACATCTATAACGGCATGATCCGCAAAGGCGAGAGCGTGCGCGCCTTCCCGCTCTCCAACTGGACCGAGGTCGACATCTGGCGCTACATCCAGGCGGAAGAAATCCCGATCGTGCCGCTCTACTTCGCCAAGAAGCGTCCGATCGTCGAGCGCGATGGCATGATGATCCTTGCCGAAGATCCGCGTCTCGAACTTCTTCCTGGCGAATTGAAGCGCGAGGAAGTGATCCGCTTCCGCACGCTCGGCTGTTTCCCGCTGACGGGCGCCATCCGCTCCGGCGCTACGACGCTCGACGACATCGTTTCCGAACTTGAAACCGCGACCGTCTCCGAACGGCAGGGACGCGCCATCGACCGGGACCAGTCCGGCTCGATGGAAAAGAAAAAACGCGAGGGATATTTCTGATGACCGCACCCGCAATCGCGAACGCCGCCCTGAACGACACAACCGCAGTGTTGGCCTATCCGGCGCAGGAACCGGTGCGCGCCACCCGCGATTCCCGCCCGCTTCGCCTCATCACTTGCGGCAGCGTCGACGACGGCAAATCGACGCTGATCGGCCGGCTGCTGTGGGACACCAAGGCGGTCAAGGAAGACCAGGCCGCGACCCTTCAGCGCGATTCCAAAGGCAAGCAGAACGATCTCGGCCTCCCCGATTTCGCGCTGCTTTTGGACGGGCTGCAGGCCGAGCGCGAACAGGGCATCACCATCGATGTCGCCTATCGCTACTTCTCGACCGACAAGCGCTCCTTCATCGTTGCCGACACACCCGGTCATGAGCAATATACGCGCAACATGGCGACCGGCGCCTCGACCGCCGATCTCGCTGTGCTGCTTGTCGATGCGCGCGTCGGCCTGCTGGAGCAGACCCGCCGTCACGCAACGATCGCAACACTGATGGGCATCCGCCAGTTCGTGCTTGCCGTCAACAAGATTGACCTCACCAACTACGACCGCTCCCGCTTCGAGCAGATCTCGCACGAGTTCAAGGAACTCGCCCTGTCGCTCGGCGTGCGGCAGGTCACGGCGATCCCGGTTTCGGCGCTCAAGGGCGAGAACGTCGTCTACGACGGCCGCGCCTCCATGCCCTGGTATGATGGCCCGACTCTGATCGAGGTTCTCGAACTCGCAACGACCCGCTCTGCGCAGACCGTCGGATTCCGCCTGCCCGTGCAGCGCGTCTCGCGTCCGGGCGAGAGCTTCCGCGGCTATCAGGGCACGGTTGCCGGCGGATCGGTGAAGCCCGGCGATTCCGTCGTGATCCTGCCGTCCGGCATGGTTGCCAACGTCACGAAGATCATCACCTTCGATCTCGTGCGTAATGCCGCCGTTGCCGGCGACGCGATCACGCTGGTGCTCGACCGTCAGGTGGACGTTTCGCGCGGTGACGTGATCGCGTCGATCGACAGCCAGCCGATGACCGGGCTCGCCTTTGACGCCCAGCTGGTCGCACTGCAGCCGGAGGGTATCCAGCCCGGCAAGCGTTATTGGCTGAAATCCGGCAGCCGCCGTCAGCGCGTGCAGGTTCAACCCGCAAGCCAGCTCGACCTGAAGAGCGGCAAGTGGAACCATGCGGACGAGCTGCCGATGAACGCCATCGGCAAGGTTCATCTCGTCTTCGATGAACAGGCGATCTTCGACGCTTACGAACAGAACCGCACCACCGGCGCCTTCATTCTGATCGATCCGGACACCAACAACACGATTGCCGGCGGCATGATCACCGCCAAGCGCGCCGCCCTTGGCGGCATCCATGCGGAAGAAAGCCGGGTGATTCTGTCGCTGCCCGCGGAGCTTGCCGACCAGTTGATGGCAACGGAACTCTTCGCGGGTCGCCGCGAGGACGTAGAGGTCCGTCGCGTCACTGCCGGCAAGGCGGCCGAAATCATCGACGCGATCGACGGCTGACCGCTAAACCATCGAAGGGGCAAGGGGCCGTTCGGCCCCTTGCCCCTTTTTCATTGGTCCAGCCGTCGCTTCATCTCTTCCAAGCCGTCCAGGTCGCCCTAGCTTTTCGGCAGATGACGCGAGGAGCCGCCCCATGCTTGGTAACGACAGGAACGAAGTGCCCAAAGCTGCTGCAGAGGGCCGCATGATGACGATCGAAGCGTTTGCGCGGAAATACCGCCTGGATGAGGAAGAGGCCCATCGGCTGGAAGACGAATTCGGGTCCACTGCAACCGAACTGGTTCTGCTCAAGGCCGCGCGACGCAATGGACTTCCTGAGGAGTGAGGAGCCCATTGCGGATTGGTCAAGCGCGCCGCTCGATCGGGGCCAGTTGCATCGTTAGCGGCGGCGGGTCGCCGTTACGCCAAAGTTGATAGCCGACGACGCTGCCGATGATGGCCGACCAGATGACGATTTCGCGCAGTGTGAAAATTGGTTCCTTCAACATCACGACCTCACGGCAATGCGTTTGTTGAAGGGATAGTGGCGCTGATCGTTCACCCTGAATAGATAACATTTGGTTTACGGTCTATTTCAAAGTGAACAACAAGGCGCGGGTCGCGTCGGCCCAGGCCGCCGGAACGAAGCGGCCGAACCTACCGCGCCGATCAGGTTCCTACGGACCATGAACGCCGCGCCGCCAATCGCGCGGACCTCGCGGCCGCACCGGCAAAATGTTCTGTAAGTGATTGATTTAGCTGGTCGGAGTGGCGTGATTCGAACACGCGACCCCCACGTCCCGAACGTGGTGCGCTACCAGACTGCGCTACACTCCGTGACCAGCGGCGCCTCTATAGAACAGCATTCTCGATTTCACAAGCGCCCATCGCAAAAAAGAATGCCGTTTGGCGCAAAATTTCGAGCAGTGGAAAAAACGACGGCCGTCTCGCGCCGAGCGGCAATAGGGCGTTTCTGCAACGCTTCATATTTTCCTGACACCCGGCGGCCAGGGCGGATTTTCTTTCGCGCGCTTTGGCGCTAGAGGCTCAGCGGAAAGCTTGGAAATCCGGGGGATACGGGCTTCCGCGCCGCACATTTCAGAACGAGACCCAAAGGGACAAAAACATGAACTTCCGCATGATGACGGTCGCCGGCTTTGTGCTGGCCCTTGCCGGCTGCACGACGACTTCAGGGGTGGCAAAAAACGCCGTCGAGACACAGTGGCTCGGCAAGCCCGCGGGCATCTTCTTCGCTCAATTCGGCCCCCCGATCGCCGACGTCGAAACCGGCGACGATACCGTCTATAGCTGGAAAGGCGGCTATAAGACCCGCAAGATCCCGGCCGAGTATGAAAAGACGGCGGACGGCAAACGCGGCAAGCGCATCTCCGCCGCCCGCACCGAATACTTGAGCTGCTCCGTACAACTCACAGTCTCCTCCGACTACGTCATCCGCGCCGTCCGCCTCGTCGGCGATCGCAAGCGCGCCAACGGGCCGAGCTGGTGCGAAGAGTTTCTGGGCGGCGCCAAGGCGGAGTGAGGTTCACCTCCGCAACGACTCGACGACCCGCCGGCGAAAGCCGGCGGTTTTTTGCGACCCGCGGGCGTTGGCACTTCCCCAGAAGCTTCTTCGGACACGGTCTCGAACGGCACGATCCGCTGTAAGATCGAGTTGCTCGTCGCCGCTGCGATCACCCCGCCCCATGACCCCGATCGTGACACCGGTCAGTGCCGCGTAATTCAGTCTTTCCATCGGAGCAGCATGGGCATAGGCTCCAAGTCCCGCGTTTCCCCGAGACTCCCGGAGCTCCCCATGCGTGACCTGCACCTGCCCGGCCGTTCCGTCGTCATGGGCCGGCATGGCGCCGCTGCCACCTCGCATTTTCTTTCCACGCTCACCGCCATCGAGACTCTGCGCCGCGGCGGCAACGCCGCCGATGCGGCGATCGCCGCCTGCGCGGTGCAATGCGTAGTGGAGCCGGGCTCGACCGGCATCGGCGGCGACAATTTCGTGCTTTTCGCCCCCGCCAGTACCAATCCGGCAGGCACCGCAAGGGGCGGCAAGGTCTATGGCCTGAACGGCTCGGGCCGCGCGCCCAGAAGCCTTACTGCCGAGCATCTTTTGAGGCAGGGATTGAACGAGATCGCGCTGACCTCGGTGCATGCCGTCACCATCCCCGGCGCGGTCGACTCCTGGAGCAAACTGAACCAGCGCTTCGGCACCATGCCGCTCTGCGAGCTGTTGCAGCCCGCCATCCGCCATGCCGAGGAAGGCTTTGTGGTGACCGAGCGTGTCGCCACCGATTGGCGCCGCAACGAAGGCAAGCTGAAGGCGGATGCCAACAGTGCGCGCATATGGTTGAAGGGGGGCGGCCGCGCCCCGAAGGCCGGCGCGGTCTTCCGCCAGCCCGAGCACGCGAAAGTCTTCCGCGAGATCGCCGGCAAGGGCCGCGATGGCTTTTATACCGGCTGGGTTGCCGAGGACATCGTTGCCTACTTGCGCAGCCTGGGCGGCATGCATGCGCTGGAGGATTTCGCCACGCAAGAGGCCTTCTGGGTCGAGCCGATTTCGACGACCTACCGCGGCATCGAGCTCCTCGAGATCCCGCCGAGCGGCGCCGGCATCACGACATTGCTGATGCTCAACATCCTGAGTGGCTTCGACCTCAGCAAATACGATCCGGTCGGCGTCGAACGTTTCCACATCGAAGCCGAGGCCACGAGGCTGGCTTTCGAAGCGCGCGACAAATATGTCGCCGATCCCGCATTTGCCGACGTGGCGGTGCAGAAGTTGCTCTCCGCCGGCTTTGCCGACGAGCTTCGCGGGCGCATCGACCTGAAGAAGGCCATGCCGGCGCTGGGCTCCACCTCCGGCACCACCACGTATCGCGATACGGTCTATATCAGCGTGGTCGACGAGGAGGGCAATGCCTGCTCCTTCATCAACTCGCTGTTCTGGTCCTACGGCACCGGCCTCAGCAGCCCGAAGACCGGCGTGCTCTTGCAGAACCGCGGCACCGGTTTCAGCGTCGATCCCGCGCATCCCAATTGCGTGGCGCCCTGGAAGCGCCCGCTGCACACGATCATCCCGGCAATGGCCATGAAGGACGGCCAGCCCTGGCTCTGCTTCGGCGTAATGGGCGGCGGCTTCCAACCGGTCGGCCAAAGCCATGTGCTGACCAACATCCTCGATTTCGGGATGAATGTGCAGGAGGCCATCGACTGCGCCCGCGGCTTCCACCAGATGGGCCGCTTCGAGGCGGAGCGCGGCATCCGCGAGGATGTGCTGAACGGCCTCGCGGCACTGGGCCACGAGATCAAGATGGCCGAGATGCCCCATGGCGGCGGCCAGGCAATCATGATCGATGCGGCAAACGGCGTGCTGCAGGCCGGCTCGGACCCGCGCAAGGACGGCTGCGCGCTGGCTTACTGAAGCGTTCCTATCCAAGATGCTTCAACGAGGATGACCTCAGGTCAGCGGGGTTTGAGGTTCCGCCGCCCGCTTACCGCCGGCGGCAGTCACATACTCGCATCGAACGGCCTAAATCACCGAGATAACCCTGCCGGCCGCGTCGAGACGACACGTGATCCGCGCCCGACGGACCTGGACTGCACCTTGCCGTGCGTAGTCTACGCGCACCACGAGAGGGGCGGCGAGCGTGCCGCGGCCATCCCGCTGCAGAGGACCGGCGCTTGCCGCGCCCACCCGCACGGCGCCAAGGGGCGACGCAGCCGACGCGATCGCCTCAAGGCAGACATCAACCACCGCGCGTGGTATGGCTGGGATCGCCCCAGTTCGAACTGGGTCCAGTAAGCGGTAGCCCGGTTCGCCTCGCTCGTTTCCGGCCCGCCTCACTCTTAATGGCAACAGGATGCGTGGCAGGGCGGCGCCCGGTCGTGCGGCGCTTGCGGGAGGGCCTCCGGTGATCGCAGTTGGAGTGCCGGTGACCGGGCTGGCAGTGCTACTGACAGTCCCACTAATGTTGCCACTTACGCTCCCGCTGACACTTACGCTCCCGCTGACACTTGCGCCGCCACTGACACTCCCGCCGGCACTTCCCAGCGACCCGGTTCCCGCGGTCGGGCCACCTGAAACCGTTCCCGGAACGGTCCCCGCTCCCACACCGCTCGACGACACGGCACCCGAACCAGGTGCTGTGACCGACCCACCTGAAGGCGCCGCAGGAGTGCCTTTGCTTCCACCGTGCGATGAACCGCCTTTCAAACCGGCACCCGCCGATTTGCCGCTGCCCTTACCGCCACCTTTGCCACTGACGCCAACCGTTGATCGCCCATTCTTGGCTACCGAGACTCCAGCCGTTGCTCCGCCTGCCTGGCCGACGCTCGTGCTAACCGAAGCGCCATTCGTGCCGACCCCCACGCTGACACCGACTCCGGTACCACCAACCCGAACGCCGGCGCCAAGAGCCGAGGCAGGGCCGATCACAACTGTGATCAACAACGTGACCGCTAGATTCGCGTGCATTGCCGTGTTCCTCATCTCCGGGCAAATCAGTCCTCGCATTGCCCCCACCTCCGTTACCAAAGCCCGCTCACTGGCAAGCGCTCGGGCAGCAGCGCGTCGGGGAGCGCAATCGTCGCCGGTCGGACCACTCGCGTTGGCTCGCGGACCTGCACCCTGCGAATTTTCCGCGATCCCGAATCACGGGCCGATGGGGTACCCTTCGGTTGAGCGGCCTTTGCACGTTCAGTTGTACGATTACCGGCCCGCGCCTTCGGTTTCTCAATTTTCTCCACGCGGCGCTCAGTTCGAGCTTTGAGGCTATCCCGCTCCTCACGCGCCGCCAGATCGCGGCCATCGGCGCGCTCGCGCTGCTTCAACGCCGTGCGCTGCGCCGCCAGGACCCGGGTCAATTCTTCCTTCGCCGCGTCGCGTTCGCGGCGAGCAGCGTCGAGGTCGCGCGCGAGCGATCTTGCCTTCTCGAACTCCAATGCCAGCGCTTCGCCTGCCCGTCTTGCCGTCGCCTCGGCACGCTTTCGAGCCTCCACCGCGGCAGCCTGCTCAGCGGCGGTAAGATTGGCACGAGCCTCGAGGGCGGCTACCGATTGGCGCGCTGCCGCGAGATCCCGTTCGTAGGCTCCAAGCTTATGCCGCTCCTCATCAAGGGCTCGTTTCGCATCGGCCTCTTCCCGGCGAGCAGCATTGAGGTCACGCGCGAGCGATCGTCCCTTCTCGGACTCCAATGCGAGCGCTTCGCCTGCCCGGCTTGCCGTCGCCTCGGCAAGCTTTCGAGCCTCTACCGCGGCAGCCTGCTCAGCCGCGGTGAGATTAGCGCGAGCCTCGAGGGCGGCTACCGATTGGCGCGCTGCCGCGAGATCGCGTTCGTAGGCTCTAAGCTTATGCCGCTCCTCATCGAGGGCTCGTTTCACATCGGCCAGCGCCACCTCCCCAACGTGCCGCGCTCTCAGCGCGGCGGCCTCTGATCGGCTCGCTCCAGCAGCTTTCGCCTTCAAATCCTCCATCTCGCGCCGCACCGTCGTCAGATCGCGGCCATTGGCCCGCTCGCGCTGCTCCAACGCAGTGCGCTGCGCCGCTAAGACCTGGGTCAATTCCTCCTTTGCCGCGTCGCGTTCCCGGCGAGCCGCGTCGAGGTCGCGGGCGAGTGATCTTCCCTTCTCGACCTCCGACGCTAGCGCGTCACCAGGCCGCGCTGCCGCTGCCTCGGCAAGCTTTCGAGCCTCTACCGCGGCAGCCTGCTCAGCCGCGGCTAGATTGGCGCGAGCCTCGAGGGCTGCTACCGATTGGCGGGCGGCCGCGAGATCGCGTTCGTAGGCCCTAAGCCTATGCCGCTCCTCATCGAGGGCTCGTTTCGCATCGGCCCGTTCCCGGCGAGTAGCGTCGAGGTCGCGCGCAAGCGATCTTCCCTTCTCCGATTCCAGTGAGAGCGCTTCGCCTGCCCGCGTTGCCGCCGCCTCGGCAAGCTTTCGAGCCTCTACCGCGGCAGCCTGATCAGCCGCGGCGAGATTGGCGCGAGCCTCGAGAGCTGCTGCCGATTGGCGGGCGGCCACGAGATCGCGTTCGTAGGCTCCGAGCCTATCCCTCTCCTCATCAAGGGCACGTTTCGCATCGGCCAGGGCCACCTCCCCGGCTTGCTGCGCTCTCAGCGCGGCGGCCTTGGATCGGATCGCTCCACCAGCTTTGGCCCTCAAATCCTCCATCTCGCGCCGCACCGTCGTCAGATCGCGAGCAAGCTCTTCAGCTCTCTGGCGCTGCTCTCCCAGGGCTCGTTCTTGTTCAACCGCCGTATCAGCAACTCTGCGCGCCTGCGCAGCAGCGTCGTCGCGCGCGCGCCGCATCGCATCGAGCTCCCCCCTGGCAGCGGCCAGATCCCGGCGGAGAATTTCCTCACGCGCACCACCAGCCGTTTGTGCATCGTTCTTGATTGCGTCGACGTCCTTGCGCGCCGCGAGGAGCTTTTGTTCCAGCGCAGCACTCTTGGCGCGTTCGCGCGCGGCTTTCTCATTGGCCTCGTTGACCACTGCGTCCGCAGTTTCCCTCGCTTCTACTGTGGTATCCGCTGCCTGATCGAGTTGAGCGCTCATGGCTTTCAGGTCAGCCCACGCGGCACTAAGCTCCTGCGTCAAGGTGGCGCCCAGCTGACGTTCCGTCTGCGTTTCCCGGCGGGCCACTTCGAGCTCCCTGCGAGTGGCCGCCAGATCATGAAGCAAAGCTTGGACCTTCGACCGTTCTCGCTTCAGAGCAGACAATAGCTCCGCCGCCGACGGCGCCGCCACCGGCGATAGCGCCACGGGCGGACGCCTTTCGGCATGGGTGGACGATGGCTGCCTTACTGGCGCCGGTGTTGGTCGTTGGGCAATTATGACTGCACGTTCCCGGCTGCCGCCTCTGGCATCGGATGCCGGCTCACTGATTGCCGGAGACACGAGCAGCAGAACAAGACAGAAGGGAGTGAAGAAGCAGGCCGCACTGACCGACCTCTGCCGCATGCGAAACCACGAAACTGCCGCGGTTCGACAGCCCCTGGAGACGAATGCAGGGTTGCCGAAGATCGGCTCGGATAGCTTGATATCCATGACTGATCCTCCGGCCAGGCGCGATTGACACAAAAGTCATGCGCGCACAGCGCTGGTGATCTTCAGGGGTATCGTTCAGTCTAGCACAGCTGGTTCGTGGCGATGCCCTTCCAATAGGGCTAGGTATCCGCCAATTGGCTTAATCCATCCGCATTACCTGAACGCCTTGAGCCGCCGTCGCAGTCGAGAGTCTGCAAGGGCCTGAACGCACTGGTTGAGGAGGGATGGCCGACGGAGGGACCGGTGATCTGCGAACCACGCGAATGAGCAGGACAGGGCGGCGAACCGGCCTTGGAACTGGCTGGGGCGCCTGGATTCCCAGCTAAGGATTCAGCCCTTTTCAAGCCTTTGAGAAGGCCTCAATATCCTGATCACCTAAAGTGCTTGTACCACACTCCCGTACGACAGTCCGGCAAGACATTTCTGGGTGACAGCGACAATTGCACCATGCCCGGCTCAGGCTGCGTGCCTTGCGGGCCCGCGCATTTACCCGGGGGCTGCCCCTCTGGACTCCTATCGCGGGCAGCTGTCCTATGCGGTGCTCGGGCACTGCACACGTTCCAAGTTCCAGTGGATACACTATGCGATCTTCGAAGCACAAAACGAGAACTTCGTCTATTTACGATCGCAACTATAGGTGACCGTCAGCGCGGTCTACCTTGCAAATCAGACTTGCTTCAGCGATGCTCTCTTTCTCACTCGGAGGGCCGTCATGGGGTACGTCGAGATCACTGGGCACGTTGATATTTTCCAGTATTGGCCTCATGGCGCGTCCGATGTCGATACACTAAAATTCATCCCCGATCTGACCACCGCGACCTATTTTTCAGACGGAGTGACGTTGAAGGTTGGTACCTTCTTCGAGCGCGGCGGCACCTTCCAGCCGGATGACAACAAGCCAGGCGACGAGCGGTTCCGGTCGATCCTGCGCCGGAGCGGGGGCGCTTCCTTTTCGGTGCGCCTGCAGGGCATCGATGCACCGGAGACCCACTACTCGCCGAACTACCGCGAAGGTATGTTCGACGGGGATTATGGCAAGTGGATTGCCAAGCACGTGGCGCGGCAAATGTCCTACCGGCAGCCCTACGGCAAGCTGTCGACCGATTTTTTCGCCAATAGCATTCGCTCCAAACTTGGCGTGGGCCCGTTCGACAGGGACAGTCCGGAAGTTCTAGTACCGGCGAAGTTGAAGATCTTCGCGGACAGCATCAATGGTGCGGCCGATGTCTATGGGCGCGTCGTGGGCTATGTGACGCTCTCGCAGAATGGGCAGGACGTCGTGCTGAACGATGTCGCGTTGCAAGAAGGTTTCGCCTTCTGCTCGTTCTACGGCAGCATGACGGTCGCGGAAATGCAGCGGCTCACGGAACTCTATGCATCACACGGGACGAGTGGGGCAAGGCGATCGCAGTTGCGCAGCAATCTCTCAAGCCATCTGCGCGATTTCGAGCCTGGGCTCTGCACGTCCCGGTCAATGCGGGACACCGACCAAGACGACAACGGCTCCAATTCAATCCGTGGTACGGATTCCTTCCGCTCCAAATGCTTCGATCCCAAGCTCTACCGGCGCTGCGTCGACTGGGTCGGTCGAAGGGAGGCATTGGGCGAGCCGACGACGCTTCTCGACTATATGCGCGGTAATGACGAGGAAGTCGTCATGCTAGCTGATTTCACCGCCGCCAATGGCGACTGGTCGCTTGCCCGGAAACTGTCGATGGGCTCCCTCATCGGGCCGGACGGCACGTTCCGCTACAAGCCGGGTGAAGTGGTGTTCGAAGCCCGGCCGGTGACGATCGTCGACGACCAGAAACGGCCGCTGCCAGCGAGCTTCCTCACACCCTACCCGTAAGTTCGGTCTGTTCGCATTCGCGCAGGAGGCCCGCCCAAGAGGTCTACGTTGCCAGCTAGCGCAGGTGTCGCAGCATCGAGCATTCCCGATCCATATCGAGCCCATCTAACGAGGAGTGTGGACCTGGCGTCTTGGTCGGCCTGTGCCGGCTTCTGCATATGCCCGGGCTCTGCCGACCATGAGAGTCGCACGCTTGTTCGCAGTTCTTATGAGGTCGCCATCTTGTCAGGGACGTTTCGTCCCACCTGTGATGTCCGCGTAGGGGCCGCCGATCGCCCGGTGCTGCCGGCGCCCCACGGCGACAGAGAACGGCTTTGGATCTCCGCACAACTCGTTGTTCGCTAGCGTGGCCACAAAGATCGATCGTCGAAGAACCACGCTGCGCGTTCCTGCCCGTTTTGCAGCAGGCGCTCGATCACCGGGCTGGAGCGGTCCAGCTTTGAGGGATAGTCCAGGTCACCCGCGAGTTCGACGACTCGGATCATGATAGGTTTGTAGCGTGCGCCAAGTGACGAATGCTCGGCGAGAAGCTCATTGATTTTCGTAATGAAATACAATTCCTGAGCGAGTGCCAGGTTGCCAGACAGCTCATTCCGGCGGTCGATAATCTCTGGCATCGCCCGTGGCTCGCTGTTCCGCTGCTGCGGGTTGATCTGTACCACCCAGATCTCGTCTGGCCGCTCCGGCAACTCGGTGAATTCGCGCACTGGCGGATTGCGGCTGAAGAGCCCATCCCAGAAGAGCGTGCCGTGAGCCTGCACGGCACGGAAGAGCGGGGGAACCGCGGCCGAGGCGATCAGCTCGTCATAGGTCAAGCTCTCGCCCTCGAACGCCACACCGAGGCCGTGAATGATGTCCGTGGCCCCGATCAGGAGCTTCGGCCGCGCGCGACGATGGGGCTCGCTCGGCAACGACGCAAGGTCGAGGTGACGGCTGAGAAGGTCGCGCAACCGCGGCTCGGCCACAGGACTATAGAGGTAAGGGCTGATCTCGGCGCTGACCGGGAGGCGTGCCGACGACACTGCCCAGAAATTAGCCACCGCATCAAGGATGTCATGCACCTTGAGGTCGCGCCAAAAGTCGATCAGGCGGCTCCTCGCCTCGTCCGCCCCACCGCGGATCAAGCCGGACCACACCAACGCGGCGCACATGGCACCGCCCGATGTCCCACTCAAGGCAATGAGCTGGTAACGATCACGAAACCCGGGCGCCAATAGGCCACTCAGCACACCCGCAGCAAAGGCAGCATGGCTGCCCCCTCCTTGGCAGGCTATCGCGATTTTAGGAGCCAGCGACATGCGAAACACAACCCTCGTTAATTTCGTCAACTTACGTGCCCGCGATAGTAGCGGCGGTGCTCGTCGAAGACTAGATCAGAGCCTATTCAATTCGCTCTCGCCGATCCGGTCCGCCCACGCCGCCGAACTCAAGCGATGGCGAAGATCACGTCGTTGGCGGTGTTGGCTGAGGTGGCAAGCAAGTCGGCTACCCCGCATCGAATTTGTCGCGTGCCGGGCGCTCTCTTCATCCTGTCGACCGACGGCGCGTTCGCCGGCACCATCGAGATGGAAACGGAAATTCGCGGTCCTGCCGACTTTGCGCTAGACAATGCAAACGGGACGATGTGGATACCGGCCACGCTCGACAATCAGGTGGTTGTGATCCGATTGAGCGATTGATCCAGTCGAATGGTTGTTTGGCGCACAGGAGTGATCGGGTATAAGCAAAGAGTGATCATCCGCGCCGAATGAACGAACAGCTCAGCGTTGTTCAATTTCATGTAGGAAGTTCTCCAGCACGTTCCTGCTTTGGGCCAGTTTTTCCGCCTTCTGGTCGGCAAGGCGAATTTGTTCATGCAGAACGTTGCGAAGTTCATCACACGGTTCAAAGACGAGGCCTTCTCCTCTCACGCACGGCAAAAACCGCCGAATTGTCGCAAGAGTCATGCCCGCTGAGCCGAGCAGCCTAATCCGCTCCACGGCGCGCAGCTCGGCCGGATCGTAATCCCGGTAACCGCTTGTGGTGCGCTGCGGCTTCAGCAACCCTTCGGCCTCATAATAGCGCAGCATGCGAATGCTCACGCCTGTGCGCTTTGACAGTTCGCCTATTTTCATTTCATGCCCTTGACTCTGACAGCGCTGTCAGAGGTTAAGGCGGTTGCTCTTTGGTTTGAACCCACTCAGGAGCAAAAATCATGTCTGCTGAAGCAAGCATTTACCAAGCCCAGATAAATGGCCGTCCGGCCACCTCTGCCGAACTGATACCCTTGGCCTTTGCAGGATTTGCGCACTTCACGGCGATGCAGGTGCGAAACCGCAGGGTCAAAGGACTGGATCTCCATCTGGCACGCCTACGCAAAGCATCACTTGAGTTTTTTGGAAGAGCCCTGCCCGATGAACAACTGCAATCCTATATCAAAACGGCAATCGATGGGGGCCCGGAAGACCAGTCGTTGACGGCAACTATCTTTTCTCGCAACGGCGAGTTCACCGCCGACAGTATGGACGTGGAGCCGGCGGTTCTCGTCCGCACAGGAGCGCCGTCCGATGGCCCAAAGGGTCCGCTAAGGCTGAGTGCAGTGGATCACGAGAGGCCGCTGACCGCCATTAAGCATGTTGGCGAGGCCGGCAAAACCTACTACCTGCATCATGCCATACGCCAAGGGTTTGACGACGCCGCTTTCGTTGACAGGCGCGGGCGATTGAGCGAGGCAACAATTTGGAACCTCGTCTTTTGGGATGGTGAAGCTGTTATCTGGCCGAAGGCGGCGATTTTGAACGGCACCATGATGGCCATTGTTCAGCGACAACTGGATCGCCTTGGTATTCCTCAGCGCAATGAAGAAATCGCCCTCGATCGCCTTGGAGGCTTGTCCGGCGCGGCGGTGATGAACTCATGGACGCCCGGCGTCGCAGTAACTGGCATTGCTTCCAACGCGATCCCAGAGGCAAAGCCGTTCATAAGCCTGCTTCATAAAGCCTATGAGGCTGAACCGGCCAATTTCCTTTAGGGTCCTTAATTCCCGCATGGATGCGTTCAGGTAAGGTTGGCATGAGGAACCAATCTTCCCACCTACCGAATGGTAGCTTCGGGTCGATACTGTTGGAAAAGTCCCCTACATCAAAGGCTAGATCGGACGATCACTTCCGCCGGACATCGAGGCCCAGGGCCTCGGCGATAATGATCGTCTGGTCGATCGTGATGATCGCCTCCTTGAGGCGAACGTTTTCCGGCTCGATCGCGCTGAGGTCGCTGCCCCGAAGATCGCAGGCGGAAAAGTCCACGCCGTGCAGCCAGGCGCCGGAGAGATCGACATCCCGCAGGGAGCCTCCCTTGCAGGAGGCGCCCGTGAGATCCGCCTCCCGCAGGCGGGTGTCCTTGAAGGAGGCGCGGCCGAGCGCCGCGCCCGGCAGGCCGGCGAAGGACCAGTCCCCGCCCGAAACCTGCATCTGGTCGAACTCGCAGGCATCAAACATGCTGCCGACGAACTTGCACTCCGTGAAGCGGCTGTCGAAGAACTTGCAGGAGACAAAGGTGCAGTTCACGAAGGCGCTCGCCTGATGCGACGAAGCATTGAAGCGGGCGCGCCGGAAGGTGCATTCGTGGAAGACCACGCCGATGGTCTGCGCCTCGGTCAGGTCGAGATCGACGAAGAGCGTGTTCTCATGACGCTCGCGTTCGATCTGCCGGCCATACCAGTCCGCGCCGGCAATGGTGGTGTCGGTTTTCGGCGGCGCTTCGCCATATCGTCGTTCAGCCATCATCGTCCATCCTCAGCGCCGCCTGAACGGCCTCAGCTTGCCGCTTGCGAAAACGCAAATGGCCGAAGCAATATCTATCGAGAAAATGCCCTCGAGGCGATATCGTGGCGACACTGCCTCAACGATCTGCTCGGGTAGTGGGCGCGATCGCCGTGAGATAGGCGTTTGGCGTTATTGCGCGGAAGTCCCGGTAGCGGGGGCAGATTGCCGGATTGACGAAACGATCCTCGATCTGGATCGGCAGCCCGCTCTCGAAGTGAACCATGATCGAATGGAAGATACGCGCGCCTGAGGCGAGCCGTGCGTCAAATCGGCTCAAAGGGTACCCGCGTGAGGGATCGTAATGCTCACAGTCGGTCGGGATCGGCCGCCCCGGTCCCGTCTGCTTTCCACATTCATCATTAGGTGAGCGGCAGCTTGAGGTTGATGCCCTCCACCATTTGCTATCTCTTCCTCAAGGCAGATCAAGACAGATGGTAGCCTGATCGTTCTGAATGGATCGCCATCACGCACTTTGTCAAAGGTGAAGCTTTGATGGAGAAACTGAAAAACAGCTGAGTAAGTCTGTTACCAAACTGACATCGGAGCCCCCTAAAGAGTGCCCCCAAGCGGCGCTTGAGCGGGACGGGCGGACTTCCTGCACGGCGCATTTGCAACCGTTGCCCGAGGCCCTGTCCCATGAAGATCGTCCAGATCAGCGACACCCATCTCAGCCCCTCCAAGACCCATTTCAACGACAATTGGGAACCCGTTGCCCGCTGGATCGCGGCGGTCGAGGCTGATCTCGTCGTCCATACGGGCGACCTCACGATCGATGGCGCCGATCAGGAGGAAGACATCGCCTTCTCGTTGGAGCTAATGGGCAAGCTGCCGGTTCCGGTGCTGATCGTGCCCGGCAACCATGACGTCGGCCACCTGCCCGGTTCGGACCAGCCGGTCGACGCGCATCGGCTTGGTCGCTGGCGCAAGCTCGTCGGGCCTGACTATTGGGCCTGCGACCACGGCAACTGGCGGCTGATCGGCCTCAACAGCCTGCTTCTCGGCTTGGAAGACGCGGAGGAGGAGAAGCAGTTCCAATGGCTGGAACAGGCGCTTGCCGCTCGCAGTGGCCGCCGCGTCGCGATCTTCGCGCACAAACCGCTCTTCGTCGACGAGCCGGGCGAAGGCGATACCGGCTACTGGAGTGTGCGACCAGGTCAGCGGCGGCGTCTCTACGAGCTGATGGCGGAGAACGACGTCGCACTTCATGCGAGCGGCCATCTGCACTGGGCCTGGCGGGGCCGGCACGGGGGCGCTGACCTCGTCTGGGCGCCGCCGACCTCCTTCATCATCGACACGCTGGAGCGGGAAATGCCCGGCGAGCGCCTCGTCGGTGCGGTTCTCCATCACCTCGGCGAAGAGCGCATCGACAGCGAAATCGTCGTAGTGCCTGGATTGACGCCCCACGTCATCGATCACGTGATCGAAGAGATCTATCCACGCCACGCCAAGACGCTCGCGGAGGCGGCGCAATGAGCATCCTTTCGCTCCACAACATCACCAAATCCTTTGGCGGCAACGCGATCCTCAAGGGCGTGAGCCTGGAGGCGGATGAAGGCGAGTTCATCGCGCTCGTCGGCCCCTCCGGCTGCGGCAAGAGCACATTGTTGCGTATCGTCGCCGGGCTGGACCATGCGGATGGCGGCGAGATCGTCATCGGCGGCGGCGAGATCTCGTCGGTCGCGGCAGCCGACCGTAACGTCGCCATGGTGTTCCAGTCCTACGCCCTCTATCCGCATCTGACCGCCGGACAGAACATCGCCGTGCCGCTCGCCATGCGCCGGCTTACGGTGGCCCAGCGCCTGCCTTTCATCGGCAATCTTCTTCCCGGCCAGCGCCAGATCCGTGCCGACATTCAGCGGCAGGTCAAGGAGATGGCGGCCTCCCTAAAAATCGACCATCTGCTCGACCGCAAGCCCGGCCAGATGTCGGGCGGGCAGCGCCAACGCGTGGCGCTTGCCCGCGCCATGGTCCGCCATCCGAGCGTCTTCCTGATGGACGAGCCGCTCTCCAATCTCGACGCGAATCTGCGCGTCCATGCCCGCGGCGAGATCGTCGAGCTGCACCGCCGCGCCGGCGTGCCGACGCTCTATGTCACCCACGACCAGTCGGAGGCGCTGTCAATGGCCGACCGCGTGGCGGTGATGATCGGCGGCACGCTGCTGCAGTTGGCCTCGCCGCAGGAGATCTATGACGATCCCGCGCATATTGAGGTCGCCCGCTTCCTCGGCCAGCCGCGCATCAATGTCATGGAAACGCGGATGGACGCGTCTGGCACAGTGCGCTTCGGCGCGCTGACGCTGGCGGCCGACGGTGTCTCTTCGAGCGAGACGCCGGTCCTGATCGGCGTGCGGCCCGAATTCGTCCGTCTCGGCGCACGGGCGGACGGCATACTCAGGGCTCGCATCGAGCGGACCGAGTTCCTCGGCTCCGAGGTGATCGTGCATGCGCGCCTCGACGCCATTGGCGAGGCAATTGTCGCCAAAGTCGGACCTGCCGAAGCGGCGACGCTTGTGGCCGGCATGCCGGTCTCCGTCGATATCGAACCGGATCGCGCGATGCTCTTCGCCGTGACCGGCGAGCGCCTCAGGGCGAAAACGGTCAACGTCGCCTCGGTTCGGGAGAAGGCCCGTGGCTAGCGTCGCGACCGAAATGCCGATCTTGGCTGCCGACCGGCGCGAGGGGCGGATCGCCTGGCTGCTTGCCGCTCCGGCGATTGCTCTCCTGTTCCTCTTCATCCTGCTGCCGACGCTTGCCGTCGTCGTCCTCGGTTTCACCGATTTCGAGCTCGGCTTCGGCAGCTTCCGCTTCGTCGGCTTCGAGAATTATGCGGAGCTCATCGGCGACCGCACCTTCCGCCGATCGCTCTGGAACACCGCCGTCTACACGGCGATTGTCACGCCGGTCTCGATCGTGCTGGCGCTCGCGATCGCGATGCTGATCGAGGCGGAGACGCGCGCCAGGACCTTCTTCCGCACCGTTTATTTCCTTCCCGTAGCCTCGCTCCTCGTCGCCATGGCGACGGTCTGGCAGTTCCTCTTCCATCCGACGATCGGGCCGATCAACGCCTTCCTCGCGGAGTTTGGCATTGCCGGGCCGAACTGGCTCGGCGCCTCCGGCACCGTGCTCTATGGGCTCTCGATCATCGGCATCTGGCAGTCGGTCGGCTTCAACATGGTCCTGTTCCTCGCCGGCCTCACCGCCATCCCGCGCGACCTTTATTCCGCCGCCGAAGTGGACGGCGCCAGGTCCTGGTTCGACCGCTTCCGGCTCGTCACTTGGCCGATGCTCGGACCGACGACGCTCTTCGTGACCACGATCAGCATCATCAATTCCGTCAAGGTCTTCGAGACAGTGAAGACGCTCACCGAAGGTGGCCCGAACAAGGCCTCCGAGGTGCTGCTCTTCACCATCTACCAGGAAGGCTTCGTCTATCTCAGGGTCGGCTACGCCTCAGCGATGACCGTCATCTTCCTCGCAATCCTCGTCGTCCTGATGTTCCTGCAGTACCGCGTCCTCGACCGGAAGGTGCATTACGCATGACCGCGCACAGAATTTCTCTCGGCCGCGTGCTGCGGTTCACGCTCCTGTCGCTTGGCGCGCTCATCTTCCTCGCGCCCTACATCTTCATGATTTCGACGGCCGGCAAGGCGCAGAGCGAAATCTTTTCCTCCTCGCTCTCGCTGATCCCCGAACAATGGTCCTATGTCGAGAACTTCACCAAGGCGCTGTCACGCGTCTCGATGACGACCCTGCTTTTGAACGGCGTCATCGTCTGCGCGCTGATCTTTACTGTCCAGGTGCTCGTCGCCGTCCCGTGCGCCTATGCCATGGCGAAGCTCAAGTTCCGCGCGGCGCGCTTCATGATGGTGCTTGTGATGCTGGGGTTGTTGGTGCCGATCCATGCGACCGCGCTGCCGCTCTATGTCGCCTTCGACCGCCTCGCAGTGCTCAACAGCTACACGGCGCTCGTTGCGCCCTTCTCCATCTCGGTCTTCGGCATCTTCCTGTTCCTGCAGTTCTTCCGCGCGATCCCCGACGACCTGATCCACGCCGCTCGCCTCGACGGCATGTCGGAGGCCGGCATCGTCGCGCGCGTCGTCGTCCCGAACGCCTGGCCGGCGATCACCGCCTTCGCGATCTTCTCAGTGGTGGCGCATTGGAACGACCTGTTCTGGCCGCTCGTGGTCGTCACCAATCAGGACTATGCGACCCCGCCGCTCGGCCTTCTCTATTTCCGCGCAGCCGAAGCCGGCGACGACTACGGCGCACTGATGGCCGCCACGCTGATCATCACCCTTCCCCTCATCGCCGCGTTCCTGATCGCGCAGAAGCGCTTCGTCGAGGGCATCACCATGACCGGTCTCAAGGGCTGACCGGTTTAAACCAGGAGAGCGTCATGAAACATTTCAGGCAACTTCTTGCCGCCGCGGCGGTGTCGATGACCTTGGCCATTCCGGCTCACGCCGAAACAGTGCTGACGGTGCACTACCCGATGCCCGGCTTCTTCAAGGACGTGATGGACACGATCTCTAAGAAGTTCATGGAGGAAAATCCGGGCATCAAGATCACCTTCGCCAATCCCTCCGCCACTTACGAGGAAGGCATCCAGACAATCATGCGCCAGGCCGGCACGGCCGAGATGCCCGACATCACCTTCATCGGCTTGAACCGCCTGCGCATGGTCAACGAGCGCGACATCCCGGTCGATCTCGGACCCTTCATCGCGAAAGACGGCAACATGGCCGAGCAGGGCTTCTCGGAGAACATCCTGAAGCTCGCCCAAGTGAACGGCAAGCAGGTCGGCCTCGCCTTCGCGACCTCCAACCCGATCATGTACTACAACGCCGATCTCGTGCGAAAGGCCGGCGGCAACCCGGAAAATCCGCCGAAGACCTGGGACGAGGTGATCGCGCTCGGCGGCAAGATCAAGGCGCTCGGCGACGGCGTCGAAGGCATCGACTTCCGCTGGCAGGGCGACGACTGGATGTTCTCCGCCCTCCTCTTCGGCGCCGGCGGCCGTATGCTGAACGAAGACGAGACCAAGGTCGCCTTCAATGGCCCGGAAGGCCGCAAGGCAATCGAAGTACTCGACCGCATGGTGAAGGAAGGCGGCCTGCCGGTGCTGACGAAACAGGCCGGCGAACAGGCCTTCGTCGCTGGCAAGGTCGGCTTTGCCTTCCAGACGACCGGGGCGCTACGCAACACGATCAAGAATGTCGGCGGCAAGTTCGACCTTCGCACGGCGCATATTCCGCTGATCGATACTGTGAACGGCAAGCTGCCGACCGGCGGCAATGCCGTCGTCATCCTCACGCGCGACGCGGAAAAGCAGGAAGCGGCCTGGAAATTCGCCAAATTCGCCGCCGGTCCCTACGGCGCCTCGGTCGTTGTTCCCGGCACCGGTTACGTGCCGAACAACGAACTCGCCGCCAAGTCGCCGGAATACCTCGCCAACTTCTATAAGGAGAACCCGCTCTTCCAAGCCGGCCTCGAGCAGATGCCCCGGATGATCCCGTGGTACGCTTTCCCCGGCACCAACGGCGTCAAGGTGACTCAGGCGATCGTCGAGAACCTGTCACGCGTCGTTGAACAGTCGGCAACGCCTGAGGAAGCGCTCGATGATGCGGCCGCCGAAGTGGAAAGCCTGCTGCCGCGGAGCTGACGGACACAAAAACCGCGAAAAGGCCACCCGTTGGGAGACCGTCGGGTGGCCTCGTCGTCTGTGGCTATGAAACGGCTCGGACGGTCTCGCCCAGATAGAGCCGGTGGTCGAGGCAGAGATGCCGGCACTCGGAAGCATTTTCGGCGATGTCGAGCAGCATCGCGGCGGCCGCAACGCCCATGTCGGTGTCGGGCATCGCCATGGTCGTCAGCGTCGGGTTCATGAGGCGACCGATCGCAATACCGTCGAAGCCCGCGACCGAGACGTCGCTCGGCACCGACAGGCCCTCCCGGCGAAGCGCCGCCATGACGCCCACCGCCAGGAGATCGTTTGACGCGATGATCGCCGTTGGCCTGTGTCTCTCCATGACGCCGGCGAGCTCCAGATGCTCGTAACCGTGAACGAAGGGGATCTCCATCGCCGGGAATGGCGCGAGTCGGGCGTCCTGCATCGCCGCACAATAGCCTTCGTAACGCAGGCGCGCGCGGTCGGAGGAGGTGAAATAGCCGGAGACGAACAGGATGCGGCTGTGCCGGTGCGCCAGGATGTGGCGAGTAATCTCGTAACCGGCGCGGTGATTGTCGACGGTCACCGCAGAGGGAAAGCGTGCAACCGGTCGATTGTTGAGGAGGATCGTCGGCGGCAGGGCTGCCGATAGCGCCCGGCTGGTCTCGGCATTGCATAGCGTGAGGATCAGCCCGGTCGGCCGCTGCTCCAGGAGCGCGGCAACCGCCGCGGCTTCCGAGGCCGGGTTATAATTCGACTGAGCGATCAGGACTCCGTGCTTGGCAGCCTGCAGGCGATGCTGGATGCCGGCCAGCGAGGCGGCAAAGACGGGATTGGTCACGCTCGGCACCAGCACGCCGACGACCGGACGGGTACGAACGCCAGCGGCACCGGCCGAAGACGGTGGCCGGTAGCCGAGCTCGGCCGCAGCCCGGCGCACACGGCGCACCATCTCGGCGCTGACTGGCCCGTCGCCTTTAAGCACGCGGGAAACCGTTGCCAGCGAGCAGCCGGCATGGAACGCGATCTGTTGCAAGGTCACCATCCATTCCGCCTATCGCGATTTCATGACAGCGGATTGATGGACCGCGACGATACTCGTGGACGATCCGGCGCCCGCGAGTCCTTTCTCGAGAATCAATGAAGCGCCCGAGCTAGCCGAGGGCCGCCTCTTCAACGCCAATCCACAAATGCCGTGTGGAAAGACCCGCACCGCGCCCGCGATTGGGCGAGATCGCGCGGCAGCCATTATGCTTAGTCGTCTTTCGAGCCCGCCGTCAGCCGTGAAATACCACGGAGAAGAAGATGAAACCCGCAGCTACGATCAGGGAGACAAGGTAGAGCAAGGCACGACTTAACGGCCGCTCGGCGAGATGTGCGCGGCGCGGGTTCTGAGGGTCATACCGCACGTCGACGCTCGCCCCGATCGGCGCGCCCGAGTGGGAGAGCTCCGAGTCGAACTCGTGCGTGCGCCCCGCTGCATCTGTGAAGCCGATGATTGCGGTGTCATAGTCTTCCCCACGCGACACCCTGACGATCCGGCCCTTGGTTGACGTCCCAAACCGTCGAAGCTGCGAATCGCGCTGGAGCCTTCGTGCGGTGTCCAATGTAAGGCCCACTCCGACCATCAGGAAGAGCACGCGGACAAAGCGAAAGTCTTCTGCGAACCATGCATAAAGCGCATTGAGGAGTTGCAACATCTCGGACCAGCACCAAGTCGGAGCACATCTTAGCATCTATTTGTTCTGCGCAAGTGACGCACGATGTGACCGACAGCCAAGCGCATGCTGATGCCGACCAGCGCGAACCGTCCCGCGGCGTCCTTTCGCGTATGAACTCGAGTTGGGCAGCTATGTCGGAGCGGGAACGGTTTCTTGTTCCCGCCCCAGTAAGAGTTGGTGCCCGAAGCCCAATCGAACCTTCGGATTCAGGTGTATAATGGGGACTGGGATTGAACCAATGGTGGCTACGACTGTTGGCGCCGCGCCACCGAGACAAATTGTCGGCAACCGACCGAGCACGGGATGATCGTCGGGATATGGCCGACGATGTGTGATGAGACACCAAGGAGGGCAACCGGCAGCGGACTGAGGCGCCCGGCTCAATCCCGAACAAGGCTGCTTGAAAGGCCGAGAGAGCGGCGGTCTTGGGATACAAAGCTTCAGGGAGGACCAACATGAACAGACTGGCAACAGCATCGCACAGCCTTGCGCTCGCGGCGACCATCGCCACGCTCACCGCAGCGGGCCTGGCCCAAGCAGGGGAATTCGACGGTGTCTCCGTTAACCTGATGACCTTCACCGGGCCGCAGATCGCCGAGCCTCTGCAGCGCCGCGCACCGGAATTCGAGAAGCTGACGGGCGCGAAGATAAACGTCATTACCGTCCCCTTCTCGGATCTCTACCAGAAGCTCCTGACGGACTGGACGACCGGTACCAACTCGGTCGATGCCGGGGTCTTCGCGCCGCAATGGATGGTCGACTTTGTGTCAGCCGGATTGCTCGAGGACCTCAGTCCGCGCATTCCGGGGGACCGCGCCGTCAAGATGGATGACATCGCGCCATTCTTCCGCGATTTCTCGCAAAAGTACGGCGGCAAGACCTACATGATCACCCTCGATGGCGACTTTCAGATGGTCTACTACCGAACAGACGTCGCCGAGGAGCTCGGCCTTGTGGCACCGAAAACCTGGGATGACTATCTCGCGTTCGCCAAAGCCTCGCACGGCAGGGACATGAACGGCGACGGTAAGGGCGACTTCGGCTCCTGCATCGCCAAGAAGCGCAACGCCCAGTCCTACTGGATGATCACCTCGATCGCGTCGGCCTTCATCCAGTCGCGGGGCACCGCTCAGGGCGCCTTCTTCAGCACCAAGGACATGACCCCGCTCTACAACAACGAGGCGTTCGCCGAAGCGCTCAGAATCTATAAGGAGACGACAAAATACGGCCCGCCCAATGAGATCAATCTTGATGTCGGCGATACGCGCAGTCTCTTTACTTCCGGCCAGTGCGCCCTGTCCATCGACTGGGGTGATATCGGCACGCTCGCCATCGACAAGGAGCAGTCGAAGGTCGTCGACAAGGTGGGCGCCGTCATCCTGCCTGGATCGACCCGCGTGCTCGACCGCGAGACAGGCAAGCTCGTCGGTTGCAGCCCGGAGATTTGCCCTCATGCCGTGGATGGTGTGAACCACGCGCCCTTCGCCGCGTTCGGCGGCTGGTCGGGCGGGATCAATGCCAATGCGGACGACAGGGTTAAGGACGCAGCCTACGCCTTCATTTCCTTTATGAGCCAGGCAGCGCAGTCGAATGTCGACGTGACGATCGGCGCCACCGGCTTCAATCCCTACAGGATATCGCAGTTCAGCGATCTCTCGCTGTGGAAGCAGGCCGGCATGAGCGAGAAGGCAGCGAAGGACTACCTCGGCGCCATCCAGGCAAGTCTCGATTCGCCAAACATGGTGCTTGATCTGCGCATCCCGCAGAACCAGCGCTACCAGCAGGTCGTGCTTGACACTGCGATCGCCCGGAT
This sequence comes from Sinorhizobium garamanticum, assembly GCF_029892065.1. NCBI lineage: Bacteria > Pseudomonadati > Pseudomonadota > Alphaproteobacteria > Hyphomicrobiales > Rhizobiaceae > Sinorhizobium > Sinorhizobium garamanticum. Next base: position 210,088 of record NZ_CP120373.1, read on the forward strand.
GCTGGCGGGGGAGCTTGATATCGAAGGCACTATGGCGGCGATCTCTGAGGGCTGGGAGGAGATCACCGATGAACTCGGCCGGGAGAAGCAGTTGGCAGCCTACAAGCAGACCATTGGGGCGGAGTAAGGCAGGGTTCGTTGTACCCGATCGCCTGCGTGCCGCGCGGTAGCGCTGCTATACCCCGGGCCGCACTACCCCTCCCTGTCCAGACCAGGGCGTATGCCCCAGCCTGGATAGGGAGGGGAGTTCTGTCCCGAAGGATTCTGAGAGCGGAACTTTAATGTCGAGGCGAACCGAGAAGTGACATGAAAACAGCGCGCCTGGCCGAATGGATGGATCGCCACAGCGGCCCGATCTTCGTGCTGCCAGCGGTCTTGCTCATCCTCGCATTCTCGATCTTCCCGCTGGTCATTTCGGCATGGCTCGCCTTGTCGCAGTTCCGGTTGGGGATTGGCGGCTACGAGATCCGGTTCGTCGGTCTGTTGAACTTCAAGAAACTGCTTACCGGCTCCCAGCAGTTCCACTTCCTTGGAACGTTTGCCGAGATTCCGCTCCTTGGTTGGCTTATCGTCGCTTTGGTGTTCGGCACACTTGCGGTCGCGGCAGGGCGCTATGTCACCCTCGGCAGGGTCTCGGTCATCGGCGTCGTCGGTCGTCTAATCTCATTCACGCTGATCGGCGCGCTCGCCGTCCTGTTCGCCACCACGCTTGGCGGCCAGATCGGCTCGTTATCGACGACGCTGTTCTACGTCATTGTGGGGGTCACTTTGCAATTTCTGGTCGGCACCGGGCTTGCTTTCCTGTGCGCCCAGAACATCCGGGGGCGGTCGTTCTTTCGGCTGGTGTTCTTCGTTCCGTTGATGGTAACCCCGGTGGGCACCGCCTACACATTCCGTATGCTTGCCGACACGACGGTCGGCCCGTTCGCGCCGATCTGGGGCTGGCTCGGTCTCGGCAACTTCGCCTGGGCAGCGGATCCATGGACGGCGCGGCTGGTCATAGTGCTCGGCGATAGCTGGCAGTGGATTCCCTTTATCTTCATCGTCATGCTGGCAGCCTTCGAGAGCCAACCGCGCGACCAGGTTGAGGCCGCCCAAGTCGATGGCGCTTCTACTTTCCAAATCTTCCGGGACATCACCTGGCCGTCCGTCGCCCCGGTGGCGGCGACCGTCGTCCTCATCCGCGTCATCGAGGCGTTCAAAATCGTCGACTTGCCCAATGTTCTCACCAATGGCGGACCGGGCATCGCCACCGAGTCGTTGACGCTACACGCCTTCATCGAATGGCGCGCGCTCAATCTCGGTGGTTCGGCAGCCATCGCTTATCTATTGCTCTTCGTCGCGACCGTGCTCTGTGTCTCCTTCGTCAACATGATCGTCGTTCCGATGCGGAGGTCGCGCCAATGAGGATATTCGAGCCGAAGGCCGTCGGAACCATGGCGCCGGCCACCAAGCTGGTCGTGTATGGCATACTGGGGCTGTGGACCTTGATCGTGCTGTTTCCTCTCTACTGGGTGCTGATAACTTCCTTTAAATTGCCGATTCATGTGTTTGATGGGCCGAACTATTTGCCATTCATTGACTTCCTTCCTTCTCTCCATGCTTGGCGCTATATCTTTTTTGATCTGGGGCGCGACACTTTCCGGCCCTATGGCAACTCCCTCATCGTCGCCGCCACTTCTACGGCACTGGCTGTCACAGCCGGCGCGCTCGCCGCTTACGCACTGTCGCGGATCGAATTTCGCCCGCGGCTACTGTCGATTGGCGTCTTTCTCCTGGTGATGTCTGCTGCCATCGTTGCCGTCGCCCTATCCGGTGCCGATTGGCGCATTGCTGCGGCGTCGGGCGTCGCGCTCTTCGTGCTTGCCGCGCGAGCGACCCGGCGCCTGCCCTCCCCGCAGCTTGGCAACGCGGAGATCCTGTTCTGGATGATCTCCCAGCGGATTCTGCCGCCGGTCGTCACCGTGGTGCCGATTTACGTGATGCTTCAGCAAGCTGGGCTACTCGACACGCGCACCGCGCTGGTGCTTACATACACGACTGTCAACCTCCCGATTGTCGTTTGGCTGATGTACGACTTCTTCATCTCGATTCCGCGCGAACTGGAGGAATCGGCGGCGATCGACGGCGCCTCGCGCTTCCGCATCTTCCGCGAGATCGTACTGCCGCTCGCCAAACCCGGACTGGTCGCGACCGCGCTTCTCGTCTTCATCCTGGCATGGAACGAGTACCTCCTGGCACTCTTCCTCTCCACGGTAAAAGCGCAGACCATTCCCCTCCTTGTGGCCGCCCAGAACGCCACGCGCGGCCCGCAATGGTGGTATATGAGCGTGTTGATCACCATTATGATCCTGCCGGTGATCGCCCTGACCATCCTCCTTCAGCGCTTCATCGCCAAAGGGCTGCTGCTCGGCGCGCTAAAGGGGTAGTGTTGCGATGACCATCGTCCTTGACCGGTTGACGTCGACGGGGTGATTGGAAACGTCAAGGTCGCGCTCCAATAACCTGAGATCCATTGACGACGAACCGTACATCATTGGCCTGACAGATTTCGCCAAGTGCATCGAGATCAACGGCATGGCCCGAAAACGAATACCCCCAGGTCACGCAGTCGCGCGGCTCGCCGGCGACGGTCGCGGCAGTCTCGGCCGGACGGTCCCTTTCCAGCGGCCCGTCACGCATGATGGGTCGTTCCCGTGTAGGCGATGGCCGGGCGGCCCGACTGGGCGGCGGTTCGCAGCCTGGCCGCGATCGCGAAATGGATCAGGAGGAAGATCGGAACGAGCGTCGCCGGGACCAACACCCACGGCACGGTCGTCATGGCGAGTGTGCCCGGTCCCTCGGTGAAAACACGGAACGCCGTACCGGGCGCGGAGAGCACGCCGAGGAAGATCGCCACCAAGAGGTCGAGCGCGCCGAACGCGTTCCACACAGCGAGCCAAGTCCGGCGTACGTTCAAACCGAATGCCAGCATCGCCGCCAGCGGGAGGGCGAAGGCGCCTGTGATCATATCGCCGAGGCCTGCAGACGGCGCGAATGGCGCCGACAGCCGCCCGCCCGCGTAAAGAAGCAGGAAGAAAAGACCGCCGAGCCTCACGGCATTCAGCCCCACCAGAACCGGCAACGGCACGGCGAGAAGCGCGTCGCGAAATTGCGGGACAAGGAGCCAGCCGCCGAACAGCATCACGAGCAGGCCGGTGAACGGCAACAGGTTGGCCGGAACCTGGCCCAGGACACCCGGCGCCAACCAGCCGAACGCGGCAACGGCGACGATGATGGCGAGCCATGCCGCCGCCGCGGCGAAGGCGGCAAGCCGCTTTCCGGTACTCGCCGTCGACAGACCGACCACGGCGCCGACCACGGTCGTGTAGGCGGCGGTGACAAAGATTGCTGCGATGAGGTCGAGCATGTCAGTCTCCTTCTTCCTGCGCGGGGCGTCTGACGTGAACAGTCGACCACCGAGTTAGAAACCTGATGAACTGCGCTCCCCGGCCCTCCCGGACGCCCTCAGACGCCAGCCAGGTTTGAAGACGGCGAGCGCCAGCGCCAGTACGAGCAACGTGCTTGCAGCCGCCGAGGCAATCAGAAGCGGCAGCCGCTCGCCATCGCCCAACAGGCGCGGCGCCGGCCCAGCCACCGCATCGGCCGTAGCACCCAGTGCAGGCACAAGCACGATCAGCACCGCGCCAGTTAGGATCACCACAATCGCCAGCTTGATGGTGATCCACCAATATCTGAACAGACCCCAGGGCGTCAGCAGGCCGAGAGCCAGTCCGGTCGCAAGGGCGATCAGGGCGAGTAGCCACTCACCAACCAGCTGGGCGGCCGGATAGATGGTCACCGGCTCGGCTCCACGGATGCTAGCGATTCCGAGCGCGACCAGCACCAAATCTGCCCAGCACGCTGACGCTTGCCGCCACATGCGCCGTCAAGAGGAGCTTTCGCCAAGATTGCGGAAGCGTCATGGACAGCATTTTGAACGCCTCTCTGCCTCAACGGCCGGCAGCCGACTTGTGCTGCCGAACGACTTGTATGAAAATGAACACTATGTTCGAAATTACAATGGACGGAGGGCCCGCGATGTTCGCTAACGGACAAATCTGCTGCGCCTGTCCGGGAATTGTTGGTTGACCAATGGCAGGCATGACGGACCGCCGCACGGCACGCACGCAAAAGGCTCTTCACGGCGCGCTGATGTCCCTGATCTTGCGCAAAGGCTACGAGGCCGTCACGGTCCAGGACATCATCGACGAAGCCGATGTCGGCCGCTCCACTTTCTATTCCCACTATGCGGGCAAGGAGGATCTGCTGCGCAGTGGCTTCCAGGCGTTGCGGATGGAACTGGCGCAGACTCAGCACGCTGCTGGCGCGACATCCGACGGTTCCCGCGGCGAACCCCTCGGATTCAGTCTCGCCATGTTCGAACATGCCGGCGAATACAAGCATATTTATCGGGCGCTCGTCGGCGAGCGTGGGGTGGTGGTCGCGATCAACGAAATTCGACGCATCCTTTCTGAGATTGTAAGAAAGGAGTTGTCAGGCATGCAGAAAGACGCAGCGGTCCCCCGCGAAGTCCATACTCAATTCGTCGTCGGCACGTTTGTGACCGTGCTGACGTGGTGGCTTGAGCGGAGGCCCAAGCTGGCGCCGCCTCAGGTCGACGCAATATTCCGCCGGCTGGTGCTAAACGGCATCGAACCGTCGCCTTGCGCCACATCTCATCAAGAGTGAGTTCCGTTGAGGACCAAATCATCGCGTGCGGATTGTTGTATCTGTGTCATTCAGTTTGACCTGCACGAGTGACGCTTTTCCTCGCTCTACGCTCCTTCCGCCGTTCAAAGATAGAGGTCTGATCAGGGCTGACCTTCGAAGGTCCCAGGTATTTGTAGTCGTTGGGCCACCAACACTGGAGGAGGCGAACTATAGGTTGCTTGTTGCTTATATGTTAACGTTCGGCCTGTCGTCTTCCGTGAGGGGGTCCTATGGACAGGAAGCTTGCGGCTATCCTAGCGGCCGACCTCGTTGGCATAAGATTTCAATCATGATCCTGGAGATGTAGACAGAAAAACCACGAATTTGGGCGCCCGAGGAGCGCACCGGAAGGACGGATTTGCGCCCCTTTGAAACGAGAGACCGATCCATCCAGGCGGATAGAGTCCGTCCGCGGCTTTCAACCACGAGGAGGAGAAAAACATGCCAGGCAAGAAGATTCTCATGCTTACCGGTGATTTCACCGAAGAATACGAAATCTTCGTCTTCCAGCAGACCATGGAGGCCGTCGGTCATACGGTCCACGTCGTCTGCCCGGACAAGAAGGCCGGCGACATCCTTAGGACGTCCCTGCACGACTTCGAAGGCGACCAGACCTACACCGAGAAGCTTGGCCATAATGTCGTCATCAACAAGACATTCGCGGAGGCAGAGACTCAACTCGATGAGTATCACGCGGTCTACTGCGCCGGCGGCCGTGGCCCGGAATACATCCGGACCGACAAACGCGTGCAGGCAATCGTGCGGCACTTCCACGAAAAGCAGAAGCCTATCTTCACGATCTGCCACGGCGTGCAGATCCTGATCGCGGTCGACGGTGTCCTGCGCGGCAAGAAGGTCGGCGCTCTCGGCGCCTGCGAGCCGGAAGTCACGCTGGCTGGCGGGACCTATATCGACCTCTCCCCCACGGAGGCCTATGTCGACGGCACGATGGTATCTGCAAAGGGCTGGACGGCCCTTGCCGCCTTCATGCGGGAGTGCCTTAAGGTTCTCGGCACCGAGATCTACCACAATAAATAGAGTACGAGCCCGGCCCACGATCGTGCGCCGGGCTCCGTCTTTCGCAAGAGTTTCGCCTCCCGCTATACCGCCCCGGCGTTCCAGCCGCGCCCTCTGTTGCCGAACATCTCGTATCCGTCATTCGTGACGGCGAGCGTGTCCTCGAGCTTGATGAAACCGCGCTCCGGGTGGAGCATCGTCGTCTCGACGGAAATAACCATGCCTGCCTCAAGGGGCCTGTCCGCGTCCACGCCCTCATAGGCGACCGGGTGGTTGGTCATCAGGAATGGTGCTTCGTGGCTGATGAGACCCATGCCGTGGCAGAAGAAGTCGGTAAAAGCGGCCGACGGCGAGCTTTTCAGCATCTTTTCCGCCGCCGCAATCATCTCACTGCCTGCAGCCCCGGCCTTGACCTTGGCGAAGGCCGCCTGTTGGATGGACTCGACTTCAGCGAGCAGGTCCTCCAGCTGCGCATCCGGCTCGCCGAGCACGCCCATGCGGCAAAGGTCACCGATATAGCCGTGATAATTGCCCCCGGAATCGATCGAAAGCACCTCGCCCTTCGCCCACGCCTGCGGCGAGGCCGCACGGTTGTGACTGGCGCCGAGGGTCAGCAGGCAATACTCGAAATGCAGCCCGCGATTGGTCTCCTCTCGCCTGAGCCGTTCAATGATCTCCGCCTTGGTGGATCCCTCCCGTGCCACCGCGATCGTGGCGAGCATGGAATCCGTGATGAGCTCGGAGGCGAGCTTGAGTTTTTCCAGTTCCTGCGGTGTCTTGATCGCGCGCAGTCGCTCGAGCGCGTGCGTGGCATCAACGAAACGCGCACCTTCAAGACGAGAAGCCAGCAGATCCCGCGCATCGGAGGGCAGGAAGGGCGGCTCGATGCCGATGCGAGCACCCGCCTTACCGATCTTCTTCAAGTGCTCCACCGCAAGCGCTGCAGCGTCGAGCGTACCCCATGTCGCCGCATGGACAGCGGGCGTCCAGAACGGGTTGTTCTGGTGTTCACCTCCCTCCATGCGGTTGCCAACATAGGCCGAGTGGTCGGGCGAGCCCTTCTCGTAAACGACGATCGGCAGATATCGGCTGTGGCCGATCGCATCCATCGCCGCGAAGAAGATGAACTTGTAGCCGCCCAGCAGGTACTGCGTGTTGTGCTTGGACGTGGCGAGCAGCACGTCGATACCCGCCTCCTCCATCAGCCTGTCGAGTTTCGCCGCATCGAAGGGCGGCTCCACCGCCCGCGCTTCGCTTGCACTGGTGTTCACGGATTTTCTCCCAGAAAGCCGTTGCCGCGCGCCCTTAGGCGCCAGGCGGGATTAGTCGGAAATCTGGCAGATCCCGAAGCGCACGCTCGGGGCCGGCCGGCGAATAGACCACGAAAAGCTGCATCGGGCCGGAACCCGTGTTTTTCGTCGAGTGGAACCGGCTTTCCGGCACATAGATCGTGCAACCGGGCCCAACCTTCTGCGTCACCGGATTGCCGTTCTCGTCCTCCACCATCTGCTCGCCCTCGCCCGAGATGACGAAAATGATCTCTTCCGCGCCCGGATGATTGTGACGCGCATGCCCCTCGCCGCTCGGCAAATCCACCACACCGCCCGAGAAGCGTTCGGCCTCGTTCACCTCCGGCGCGACCGTCAGCGCAAGCCGGCCCCAGTCGAAGCCAAAGCTGTCGACATCCTTCGGGTATAGAAAATATTTGTCCTTTGCCATGCCGCGGCCTCCTCCGCATCTTGCTCGCTTCAGACCACCGTACTGATGGCAAGCGCCTTGAAATCTTCCGTTTGCTTGCGGATCGCCACTTCGGCCGGCAGGCGCTCCATGGAACTTGCTCCGTAGAAACCGTGGCAGGCCCGGCAGCGCTCCAGAATGTAGCGCGCGTCGTCGGGCATCGAGATCGGGCCGCCGTGGCAGAGCACGATGACGTCCTTGCGCACCGACCGAGCGGCCGTTGCAATCGCCTCGATTTCCTTCACGCAGTCGTCGAGCGATTTGGCGGAGGTGGCACCGATCGTGCCGCCGGTCGTCACCCCCATATGGGCGACGACGATGTCGGCGCCGGCGACCGTCATGTCGATCGCCTCTTGAGCGTTGAAGACATAGGGCGTCGTCAGCATGTCGAGCCGGTGCGCCGTCGCAATCATCTCGACTTCGAGGCTGTAGCTCATGCCCGTTTCCTCGAAGCTCTGCCGCATCGAGCCGTCGAAGAGGCCGATGGTTGGGAAGTTCTGCACGCCGGAAAAGCCCATGGCCTTCAGTTCGCCCAGGAACTGGGGCATCAGCACGAAGGGATCGGTGCCGTTAACGCCGGCCAGCACCGGTGTCTTCTTGACGACGGGCAGCACCTCGACCGCCATTTCCTTGACGATCTCGTTGGCATTGCCATAGGCGAGCAGACCCGCCGCCGAGCCGCGCCCCGCCATGCGGTAGCGCCCCGAATTGTAGATGACGATCAGGTCGATGCCACCCGCCTCCTCGGCCTTGGCGGAAATGCCCGTGCCGGCGCCACCGCCGACGATCGGCACGCCGGCCGCGATCATGGCATGGAATTTCTCGAGAATGTTCTTGCGGGGTATGGCTGGCATCGATGTCTCTCTATGGGTTGGCGATGTCTCGGTAAGCCGCGACGGCGGCTTCGGCGAATTGCGGATCGTTGATGTGGAGCGGCAGGCGGATGATGCGGCGCGCGTGCGTCTGCTCGACTGTCGCCTCGAGCGCCTCGAAGAGGGCGGCGTCGGCCGCCGGATCGAAGAAGGCGCCGCCCTCGATGTCGAGCGCCGAAACACCCTTTTCCGGGATGAGAAAGCGCACGGGGCCGCGGCAGAGATTGAGCTTTTCGCCGATCCAGTGGCCGATTTCGGTGCATTCCGCCGCCGTCGTGCGCATGAGCGTGACGTTCGGGTTGTGGCAATAGAGGAGGCGGCCCGCATAACGCTCCGGTACCGTCTCCGGCGCCCAGAAGTTCACCATGTCGAGTGCGCCGACCGAGCCTACATAGGGAATGCCCTTGCGAGCGATCGCGCCGAACCGGTCTTCAGTTGCCTGCAGCACGCCGCCGAAGAGCAGGTCGCAGACCTCCGTCGTCGTGATGTCGAGCACGCCGGCGAGAATTCCGCTGTCGGCGAGCTTCTCCATGGTCCGACCTCCAGTGCCCGTGGCGTGGAAGACCATACAGTCGTGGTCGACCTTTAGCCGATCGACAATCGCGGTAACGCAAGGCGTCGTCACTCCGAACATGGTGAGGCCAAGCGCCGGCTTGGAGGCCGCGGCCTCAGCTGGTCGGTTCGCCATAGCCGTGATCGCCTCGGCGGCATTGTGCAGAATGACGCGGCTTAGCCGATTGAGCCCGGCCATGTCGGTGACAGAGGGCATCATCACGATGTCGGACACATCGACATAGGGACCGACGTCGCCGGAGGCGAGCGTCGAGACCATGACCTTCGGCAGGCCGAGCGGGAGCTGCCGCATGCCGGCAGTAATGATCGAGGTGCCGCCGCCACCGCCGATGCCGACGACGCCCGCGACATCGTCCCTCCCAGGCAGGAAACGGGAGAAGGCAAGCCCCATCGCCGCGACCGCCGTGCCGCGATCGTCGCCGGACAGCACCGCCTGTTCCCCCTCGGGATGCGCAGCCGCCACAGTCGCCGCCGACACGTCGACGGGCACAGTCGGCCGCCGGGTGCCGACGTCGACGCGCAGCGGCTTTCCGCCGGCCGCCGCGACGCATGCCGCAAGATAAGCGAGTTCCTCGCCTTTCGTGTCGGCCGTTCCGACGACGTAGATATGCTTCATCTCCCCTCCCCAGCGGTACAGGGCATTTCGCCCGCCACACCATCCGTGCCGGCCGATTGATCGGCTCTTGCAAAATTATGAGACCCGCGTATCGTAACGATATGCACATCTCACGTCAACAAACCGAATCCGCCGAGCGCGGGCCGCGTGCCCGAACTCGAAAACTGATGCTCGAAACGGCAACGCGGCTCATGCAGTCCGGCGTCACGCCCTCCGTCAGCGAGGTCGCGGAAGCCGCCGAAGTCTCGCGGGCGACGGCTTACCGGTATTTTCCGAGCCAAGCGGCGCTGGTTCATGCCGTGGTGGACGAGGCGCTCGGGCCGATCCTGGACTGGAAGGCGGACGTTCCGGATGCGCGCGCCCGAGTCGGCGACCTGATCAAGACGGCCATGCCGCGCATCGACGAGTTCGAGGCGACTTTCAAGGCGGCGCTCAAACTCTCGCTCGACCAGTGGGCGCAGCGCCAGGCCGGCACGCTCGGCAGCGAGCCGCAGTTTACCCGCGGCCATCGCGTCGAGCTGTTGCGTGACGCGATAGCGCCACTCACGGGCACGGTGCCCAACGACGCCCGCGAACGTCTCGTCCAGGCCTTGTCCCTCGTCTTCGGCATCGAGGTTCTGGTTGTGCTCAAGGACATCTGGGGTCTCACCTCAGAACGGGCGCAGTCGGTCGCCGAATGGGCAGCTGCGGCGCTCGTCGACGCAACGATCCGGGAAGCGGGAAACGGCGCATGAAATCGACGACCTTTCGAGTAGAGACGGAACTGGTTTGACCAATTTAATTCGGTCGCGGTTTCCGCCGCTGTTATACCAGTCTTGTTTGATCGAACTACCGGAACACTTGTGTGAAATACTCAAATTCTGCAACGATATGAGAGTTACAGGATTTGCGAGGGCAGAAACGAGGACGCGACGCACCCTTGACGATGGGCATCTTTGGTACTACCAGATGCCACCTACCAGAATTCAGGCGCGAGATCTGAAACGGGCAAAAAGGGGTCGAGGAGGGCCCATAACAAGCATCCACCCAAGAGGATCGGAAGGCCGGAACGGAATGCCCGCAACAACCGCGGGAGGGATGCAAAAATGGGAGGGAACCTTATGCGCAAAACTGTGACCGGTCTCTTGGCCGGTATCGGCTTGACACTCGCCAGCGGAACATCCGCGCTGGCGCAGGAACTGACGATCTTCTGGGCCGAGTGGGACCCGGCTAACTATCTCCAGGAACTGGTGAACGAGTATGAAGCCGAGACCGGCGTGACGGTCACGGTGGAAACCACGCCGTGGGCCGACTTCCAGACCAAGGCCTTCACCGAATTCAACGCCAAGGGCTCGGCCTACGACATGGTCGTCGGCGACAGCCAGTGGATCGGTGCGGCGTCCGAAGCCGGCCACTATGTCGACCTCACCGACTTCTTCAACAAGCACAAGCTAACCGAGGTCATGGCGCCGGCAACGGTGAAATACTACGCCGAATATCCGGCGAACTCCGGCAAGTATTGGTCGATCCCGGCTGAAGGCGACGCCGTCGGCTGGTCCTACCGCAAGGACTGGTTCGAAGACCCGAAGGAGATGGCAGCATTCAAGGAGAAGTACGGCTACGACCTCGCTCCGCCTAAGGACTGGAAGCAACTGCGCGACATCGCGGAATTCTTTCACCGTCCGGACGAGAAGCGCTACGGCATCGCGATCTACACCGACAACTCCTATGACGGCCTTGTCATGGGCGTCGAGAATGCAATCTTCTCCTTCGGCGGCGAGCTTGGCGACTATGCCAACTACAAGGTCGACGGCATCATCAACTCGGAGAAGAACGTAAAGGCGCTGGAGCTCTACCGCGAGCTCTACGGCTTCACGCCTCCGGGCTGGGCGAAGAGTTTCTTCGTTGAGAACAACCAGGCAATCACCGAGAACCTGGCGGCGATGAGCATGAACTACTTCGCCTTCTTCCCGGCGCTGGTGAACGAGGCCTCCAATCCGAACGCCAAAGTGACCGGTTTCTTTGCCAACCCGGCCGGCCCGGACGGCCACCAGTTCGCAGCCCTCGGCGGCCAGGGCATCTCGATCGTCTCCTATTCCCAAAACAAAGAAGAGGCGATGAAATTCCTGGAATGGTTCGTCAAAGACGAGACCCAAAAGCGTTGGGCCGAGCTTGGCGGCTACACGGCGAGCGCCAAGGTGCTCGAATCCGAGGAGTTCCAGAACGCGACGCCCTATAACAAGGCCTTCTACGAGACGATGTTCAAGGTGAAGGACTTCTGGGCGACGCCGGAATATGCCGAATTGCTGATCCAGATGAACCAGCGCATCTATCCCTACGTCACGGCCGGCAAAGGCACGGCGAAGGAAGTGCTCGACGCGCTGGCTGCAGACTGGAAGGCCACGTTCGAGAAATACGGACGAAACAAATAGCAAGTGCCCCCTGGAGGGGGCTCTGCCCCCTCCGTTTACATATTTGCGTTCCCGCGTCGATGGCGCGGCTTGAGCGGGCGCGGCGCCCGGGACATTTACTTCGCGCATCGTGATGCCAGTGTCGGCATCCTGCGCCGAACTCTCGGAGGAGGAGAGTGTTGGCCACCGTAGTCATGACATCGCTCGACGCGAAGTCGCGCGCCGCCTCACGCGGCATGAGCGACATGAAGATCCGCAACCTGTTCATCATTCCGACGATCCTCTTCCTGATCGTCTTCAACATTTTTCCGCTGATCTATTCGCTCGGCTACTCCTTTACTGATTTCCGCGCTTCGACGAACGTGTCGGCCAATTTCGTCGGGTTGCAGAACTATCGCGAGTTGCTCAACGACCCATTCATCTGGTCGAACTTCGCGATTACAGCGAAATACGTGATCGTCTCGGTCTCGGGTCAGGTGGTCGTCGGCTTCGGTACCGCGATGCTGCTCAACCGCGACATTCCGCTCAAGGGCCTGCTTACCACGCTGCTGCTCCTGCCGATGATGCTCTCGATGGCGGTCGTCGGCCTCTTCTGGAAGCTGCTCTACGACCCGTCCTTCGGCATCATCAACTATGCGCTTGGCTTCGGCTCCTTTGAATGGCTTTCGAACCCCGACATGGCGCTCTATGCCGTTGCCATCACCGACATCTGGATGTGGTCGCCCTTCGTGATGCTGCTCTCACTTGCCGGCCTATCGGCCGTGCCAAAGCATCTCTATGAGGCCGCCGCGATCGACCGGGCGGGACCGTTCTACACGTTCTTCCGCATCACGCTGCCGCTCGTCGCCCCCATCCTGATGATCGCGATCATCTTCCGCACAATGGAGGCTTTCAAGACCTTCGACATCGCCTATATCCTGACGAGCCAGCCGACGACCGAAGTGATCTCGATCCGTCTCTACAAGATGGCTTTCCAGGAATGGCAGACCGGGCGCTCCTGCGCGCTCGCCTACATCGTGCTGATCATGGTGCTCGCCATCACCAACATCTACGTCAAGTATCTTAACAAGGTAAAGGAGCGCTGAGGTGGCTGCCGTCCGAACCCGCTCCGAACGCGCGCTGAACCGGCTGGCGATCGCCGCCGTGCTGGTCATCACGCTGATTTTCCTCGCGCCGATCTACTGGATCACGTCGACGGCATTCAAGCCGCGCAACCTAGCCACGACCATTCCACCGACGATCGTCTTCGAGCCGGAGATATCACCTTTCGTGAAGCTCTTCACCAAACGTTCGCAGATGCGCGGAGCGCCGACGCCGGAAGAATATGCTGCCGCCCCGTGGTGGGAGCGGCTCGTGTTTGATGGCGGCGAGAAGGTGGTGCGCTCCGGCCGTGGTGATATCCAGTTGTCCGGCTATCCGAACCGCTTCATGAACTCGCTGATCGTCGCTATCAGCTCGACGGTGCTCGCCGTGGGCATGGGGACATTCACGGCCTACGGCTTCTCGCGCTTCAAGGTGAAGGGGGAAGCGGATTTGCTCTTCTTCATCCTGTCGACGCGCATGCTTCCGCCCGTGGTCGTGGCTATTCCAATGTTCCTCATGTACCGCGCCGTCGGACTTAACGACACGCACTGGGGCCTCATCATCCTCTACACCGCCTTCAATCTCTCCTTCTCGGTCTGGCTCATGAAGGGTTTCATCGACGAGATCCCGAAGGAGTATGAGGAGGCAGCGCTCGTCGACGGCTACACGCGTATGGAAGCCTTCTTCAAGATCGTGATCCCGGAAGCCGCCACCGGCATCGCCGCGACCGCCGTCTTCTGCTTCATCACGGCCTGGAACGAATATGCCTTCGCGCTGATCATGACGAACCGGCGGGCGCAGACCGCACCGCCCTTCATTCCGAGCCAGGTCGGCTCCGGCCTGCCAGACTGGACCGTCATTGCTGCCGGCACGTTCATGTTCCTTCTGCCGGTCGCCATCTTCACCTTCCTGCTCAGGAACCATCTCCTGCGCGGCATGAGCTTCGGGGCGATCCGCAAATGACCTTCCGTGCCTTGAACCAGAAATACCTCGAGCCCGGCGCGCAGCTCCTGATGATCTTCGGCATCATCGCGCTCTGCCAGCCCTGGAACCTCTTCCTCCACCGCTACGGACTAACGATCACGCTCATCGGCCTCATCGGTTTCATGATCACGTCGAAGATCCCTCCGGAAGAAAAACGAGAGGAGAGCGGCCATTCATGACGCAGATTGAACTAAGGGGAATCGAAAAGTATTTCGGCGCCGTCCAGGTCATCAAGAATCTCAACCTCGCCATCGCGGACAACGAGTTCATCGTGCTGCTCGGCCAATCGGGTTGCGGCAAGACGACAACGCTACGCGCTATCGCCGGTCTCGAGACGATCGACGAGGGCGACATTCTCATCGACGGCCAGCCGGTGCAGCATATGAAGGCGTCGGACCGGGACATCGCCATGGTGTTCCAGTCCTTCTCGCTCTATCCGCACATGACGGTGTACGAAAATATCGCCTTCCCACTGCGCGCCACGCGCATGAGCAAGGGCGACGTCGACACGGCGGTGCGCGAGATCGCGCGCGTGCTGCGCATCTCTGACCTGCTCGACCGCAAACCGTCGGCGCTCTCCGGCGGCGACATGCAGCGCGTGGCGATCGGCCGGGCCCTCGTGCGTCGGCCCAAGGCCATGCTGATGGACGAGCCGATCGGCGCCCTCGACGCGAAGTTGCGCGAGGAGATGCGCGCCGAAATCAAGCGGTTGCACATCAAGCAGGGCTCGACGACCATCTACGTGACGCATGACCAGGTCGAGGCCATGGCGCTTGCCGACCGCATCGTCATCATGCACGAGGGCATTCTCCAGCAGGTCGGCAGCCCTTCCGAGGTCTATGCCTACCCAGCGAACATGTTCGTCGCCCAGTTCGTCGGAAGCCCTGTGATGAACATGGCGAAGGCGACCGTCAGAGAGACGGACGGGCATGCCAGCGTGCATGTCAGCGACGCGAACAAGGGCTTCGACTTCCCGGCCGCCCTGTCCAACCGCCTCTCCGACGCCAAGGCCGAGAACGGTAACCTGACGCTTGGCGTTAGGCCCGAGGGTGTGCTTGTCTCGCGCGAAGCCCGCGATGGCTTCATACCCGTCGAGGCGCACATTATCGAACCGCTAGGCTCGCACGACATCGTTGACCTCAAGGTGGGCGACCAGATGCTGCGCGCCCGCACGAAGAGCGGTTTCGTGCCCGGTGCGGGCGAAGCCGTCTGGGCGCGCATCGATCCCGCCCAGGCTCACTTCTTCAACACCGCGACCGGCACGTCGCTGGGGATCAGACTCTGATGGCGCATATCGAACTCAAGGGCATCACCAAAATATTTGGCCACCACACGGCACTGAAGAACCTGAACCTCGAAATCGCCGATGGCGAGTTCTTCGTGCTGCTCGGCCAGACCGGCGCCGGCAAGACGACGACGCTGCGCCTGATCGCCGGCCTCGAAAAGCCGACGGACGGCAAGGTCTTCATCGACGGCGAGGACGTGGCGGACTGGAGCGCGGCCGAGCGCGACGTGGCGCTCGTGCTGCAGCAATATTCGCTCTATCCGCGCTACACGGTGCGGGAGAACCTGGAATTTCCGCTGAGACCCCGCATTCGTCGGGTCGAGCCGGCGGAGATTCAGGAACGCGTTGCCCGCGTAGCCAAGACGCTGCGCATCGAGCACCTGCTGGACCGCAAGACGGATCGACTTTCCGGCGGCGAGATGCAGCGCGTCTCGATCGGCCGTGCGATCGTGCGCAAGCCGCGCGTGTTCTTGATGGACGAGCCGCTATCAGCGCTTGACGCCAAGCTGCGCGAGGCGCTGCGTACGGAGCTCAAGAACCTCCAGATGAACCTCGGCGCGACTTTCCTCTTCGTCACCCACGACCAGATCGAGGCGATGTCGATGGGCGACAAGATCGGCGTCCTCAACAACGGCCAGCTCGTGCAGACCGGCACGCCGCAGGAGATCTACCGCAATCCGGTCAACACTTTCGTCGCGCGCGCCGTCGGCTCACCACCGATGAACCTGATCTCCGGCACGCTTGCCGGCGACGAGGCCGTCGCCAGCGAAGGCTACCGCCTGCCGCTCGGCAGCGGGCACGGTGCGGCGACGGACGGGCGGCCGCTCACCTTCGGCATCCGTCCCGAGGACCTCTTTCTTGACATCGGCGCGCCGGGCGAGGCCCGCGTGCACGACGTGGAAAACCATGGAGTCGAGAAGATCGTGACGCTCCGCACCGCCGGCGAGACGCTGCTGCAGGCAACCGTGCCAGCCCAGACGAGCCTCGCGATCGAGGAGACCGTGCGCTTCTCGTGGAACCCGGAGAAGGTCGTCCTCTTCGACGGTGCGAGCGGCGTCAGCCTGCGACACGCCAGCTGATCACCCTTACCTGATTGCTTTTTGCAATCAGGTAATAACGACCTCCGTGAATGATGCGTAGGTCGCCATGAAGTCCATCTCTACATCCCACGCCTTCTCGTTCTTTTCCAAATGGCGTTTCGAGCACCGCCTGCTCGACCGCGCCGGATCGGGACTGAGCCTGGAGCCCTTCAGGGTTAAATGGAAACGGTTCTGTTGGCTCAAACGGAGTCGGATGGTCGACCGGTCGGCGCGCGGCGTAGCCAAAGCATACGTCCAAGCCGGCCGGCCGATCAGGCGGCCCGTTTCAGCCAACCCGAAGGGCCGGGCATCTTTCCGCCAGGCTCAGAGGCGATCGGCTCGGACGTACATCCGGGTACGCCCCTTCGCCGATCGCCTCTGCCCTGACGAAAACCTGCTCCGGCAGAACTGCTTCCATTTAACCCTGAAGGGCTCTAGGCCGGAAACCGACGGCGATAGCGATCGACCACTTCGGGATTGCGCAGATTGACCGGCAGATCGCCCTTGAGGATGCGCAATACCTCGCCCGCCGCCCCCGTGCCCATGCGCATCATGCTTTCTTCCGTGATGCCCGCGAGGTGGGGAGTGACGATGACATTGTCGAAGGTGAAATAGGGATGGTCGAGCGGCAGCGGTTGGGTCGAGAACACGTCGAGCGCCGCACCGCCGATCCTACCCTCCCGCAGCGCCTCTATCAGCGCCGCGTCCTCAACGACCGGGCCGCGCGACACGTTGACGAGGATCGCGCCCGGCTTCATGCGCGCGATGCGCGCACGGCTGAGAAGGTCGGTCGTCTCTGGCGTCAGCGGGCAGCAGAGCACGACGATGTCGGCGGTAGAGACCAGATCGTCAAGTGACAAGAAGCGCACGTCCTCGGGCAGGCCTTCCGGCGAACGGCTGTTGGCGATGACCTCCATGCCGAAACCGTATTTCGCGATCTTGAAGATCGCCTTGCCGACATTGCCCATGCCAATGATGCCGATCGTGCGGCCGCCGAGGTCGACCGCCCGGTCGGAATGGCCGCGTCCCGCCGCCCAGCCGCTCGCCCGAAGGTCGCGGTCCATCGGGCGGAACTGCCGGAGCAGCGCCAGCGTCACCATAAAGACATGCTCTGCAACCGTCGGCGCATTGACGGCCGGCACGTTGGCGACGAGCACGCCGGCCCGGGTCGCCACGTCGATGGGGATCATGTCGAGCCCCGCGCCGTGCCGAACGGCAGCCCGCAGCGCTGGTGCATCGTCGAAGAAGGCCGGCGGGATCGGCGCACGCACGATCACGATCTCCGCACCGCGTCCTTCACGAAGCAACGTTTCGGGATCGGGAGCGGACGCAATACAGAGATTGCCCGCGGCCTTCAGCATAGCCTCGGCCGCCGGGTGCAGGGCATGCGTGGAAAAGATGAAGCTCATCGCCCCTCCCCGTCGATTGCGCCCTATTCGGCGGCCGTCGCCGATCCCCCGATAAGGCCCTTCCAGTAACTCTCGGCCCCTTGAAGGTGCGCATTCATGAGCGCCTGGGCGAGATTGCCGTCGCGGGCAAGCAGCGCCTCGTAGATGCGAATATGCTCCTCGTGCGAGCGCCGGCTGCGCGCGATATCGCCGAAATAGATCGGCAGGCGCTGTTCGCCCATCGTGTAGTAGACGCTGCAGACGCGATAGAAGACGCTGTTTTTGGTGGCGCGCACGATCTCCAGGTGGAAATCACGGTCCTCCCGGGCCAGCCCTTCGCCTGCCGCGATCTTGGCTTCCGATGCCGCGAGGATCTCCCGCAGGCGCTCGTAGTTCTCCTCCGTCGCCCGTGCGCAGGCGAGCTCAGCGGCCTTGATCTCGTGGATCTTCCGCAGTTCCACCGTCTCGTAAATAAGGATCGGATCGAGTGGCACGCCTGCGCGTGCGAAGAGCGCCATCGCCTCGACGCTCGCCTCCGTCGTCGTCAGGTAGATTCCGGATTTCGCGCGGCGCTCGACGATGCGCATCGCCTCCAGAATCGCGAGCGCTTCGCGGATCTGGCCGCGGCTGACGTTGAAATGCTCCGCAAGCTCCCGTTCCGAAGGCGTGCGGCCGTTGCCGCTCGAATTGGAGAAGAGATGTGCCGCCAGGTCGGAGAGGAGTGAGTTTTCTTTCATCGTCACTATCTTCGCGCGTGGGCTTTCAGAACCTGTTGATTGATGGTGAAGCCCAGGCCGGGTTTATCAGGAATCTCTATCATGCCGTCCGTCACGGACACAGTCTCCTCGACAAGGTCATGAATCATCGGGTTGGCGCCGAGCGAATATTCGATGATGAAACTTGCCGGGGAGGCCGCACAGAGGTGCAGGCCCGAGAAGAAGCAAGGGGCGCCTGCCCACAGATGCGGTGCGAAACGGAGGTTGAAGGCACTGGCGAGCGCACCGATGCGCATCGCCTCCGTAATGCCGCCACAGAAGGCCGGGTCGGGCTGAAATATATCGGCCGATCTCATGATGGCAAGGTCGCGGAAGGCAAAACGCGTCGCCTCGCTCTCGCCGGCCGCAATCGGCACGTTGCCGGCCGCGCGCACCTCCGCCATGCCGGGCTTGTCGTCGGCGATCACCGGCTCCTCGAACCAGGCAAGATCGCAGTCCTCGACGAGCTGGATGAAGCGCTTCGCCTCGGCGACCGTGTAGGTCCCATGCGCATCGACCATCAGGTCCACGCCGGGGCCTAGCGCCTTGCGCGCCGCCTTGACGCGTGCGGCCGAGACATGCGGCGCATGGTCCATGGCGCCGACGCGCATTTTCACCGACTTGAAACCGCCGGCCGCGATGTAGGACTGGAGCTGGTCGCCGATCTTCTCGGCGTTTTCCCAGCCGCCGGAAGCATAGGCCGGCAGCCGGTCCGCCTTGCGGCCGCCGAGAAGCTTCCACACCGGGACGCCCAATGACTTGCCGAGAATGTCCCAGAGGGCGATGTCGACCGCACTGATCGCAGCGACGGAGAGGCCCCGCCGTGCAATCTCCGGCATCGCATGGCCCGACATCGCCGCGGTCTCGTGGCGCACGCCGTTGTAGAGCATCTCCCAGATGGCGGAGATGTCGGCCGGGTCGCGCCCGACGAGCTTGGGCCCCACCTCGTGGTTCAGCATGTGTACGAGCGTGCGGTAAGTGCCGGCGCTGCCGGCTGCGTTCTTGCCTTCGCCCCAGCCGACGATGCCGTCGTCCGTCTCGATGCGCAGGATTGCGGCGTCGAAGGTCGCCAGCCGCCCGAAGTCGCTGCGGTGCTGGTGGCTCGCCTCGATGGGGATGCTGACCCACCAGGCCTCTACGGTCTTGATACGCATGTCGAATCTCCCCCTCACGGCGCGCTGGCCGCAAGGGCACACCCGGTCGTCACTTGATCAGCGGCAGGATGGTTTCTGCGGTGATCCGCATCTGATCGTCGTAGAACTTCTCGGTGAGCAGGCTCGAGCCGTGGTCCTGGATGAACTTCAGCTGCTCCGGCGGGATGTCGACCGGGTTGCGCTCAACCATATCCGGGTACTTGGCGGCCGGCGTACGGTCGACAGGGGCGACGAACTCATTGGTCACGGCGCCGTCGTAGCCGATCTCCTTCAGCGTGCCGATGATCTTCGGCCAGTCGAGTTGACCGAGGCCGGCGGCAAAGCGGTTGTTGTCGGCGACGTGGAAGTCGAATAGGCGATTGCCCGCGAGGCGGATCGCGTCATACATGTTTTCCTCCTCGATGTTGAGGTGGAAGGCGTCGAGGCAAACGCCGCATTCAGGGCTGACGGCATCGGCAAGCGCCAGCGCCTGAGCAGCGCGGTTGAAGAGATAGGTCTCGAAGCGGTTGAGTGGCTCGATCGCCAGCCGTATGCCCATTTTCTGCGCATGGGCGAAGCATTCCTTGGTAGCATCGACCACCCACTTCCACTCTTCCTCCTCCGTCGCATCCGGCACGATCTTGCCGACGGTCGCCGGCACCAGCGTGACGATCTCGCCCTCGAGTTCGCTCACCATGGTGATGACGCTCTTTACGTAGTCGACGGACTTGGCGCGCTGGCCCTCGTCCTTGGCGGCGAGGTTGCGTTCGCCGAGCGTCAGCGTCACCGCACCCCAGCAACGGATGCAATGCTCCTTCAGGGTCGCGCGCGTCTCCTTGACATCGTACTGCGTTGGCTCGCCGGAAATTTCGATGCTCTCGTAGCCGTATTTCTTGATGCGCTTCAGCGTGACGGCGAGCGGTTCTGCCCGCATCCAGTTGTGCGTCGAAAGGTGCATGACCGTCCTCCCAGACTCTTGCGGCTACCGCGGCGCCCGGACGGGCGGTGCGGGCCTCCTCCTTGCCGGCCGCGCCTGCCTAGTGGCAATCTGGTGTGGCCAATTATTGTTGATCGAAGCTCTAGCGCAATTTTTCTCCACCCGCAAGACGTCGAGCGCGGCGGCTATTTATCCTCATTTTCGGTTATTTATCGCGGAGTGTCAGATTATTTGCCTTGAGTTGCCTCCGGGGCACTGGCTTGACCAGACTATCAGATTTGGTATGACCAGATCGCGGCGACCGGGAGGAGACGGGACGCCGCACCAATGCCCGAAGGAGGCCGGAGGGAGGAGACATGAAGATCGGCATGTGCATGTTTCTGTGGACGACGAGCGTCGGCCGGAAACACGAGAAGCTGTTGCGCGACCTCAAGGAAACGGGCTTCGACGGCGTCGAGATCCCGATCTTCGGGGGCACGCCTGACGACTACCGCCGGCTGGGCGGGCTGCTCGACCAGATCGGGCTGGAACGCACCGCCGTGTCCGCCATCGGCGACCCGTCGATGAACCTGATCTCGCCGGACGCGGCGACCCGCAGGCGCGGCATCAACTACATGAAATGGGCGATCGACTGCGCGGATGCGCTCGGCGCCAACACCTTGAGCGGGCCGCTACATTCGACAATCGGCCAGTTCTCCGGCAGCGGACCGACCGCCGCGGAACTCAAGCGTTCGATTGTCTCGCAGCGCGCGATCGGCGACCACGCGGCCAAGCGCGGCGTGACGATCGGACTTGAGGCGCTGAACCGCTTCGAATGCTACCTCGTCAACACCATGGACGACCTCTCCGCCCATATCGACGCGATCGACCATCCGAACATCCGCGCCATGTACGACACGTTCCACAGCAACATCGAGGAAGCCGACCCGATAGACGCCTTCACGCGCAACAAGGATCGGATCGTCCATGTCCACATCTCCGAGAACAACCGCGGCGTACCGGGGCGCGGCAACATCCCCTGGACGGAGACATTCAAAGCGCTGCGCGCGAGTGGCTATGACGGCTGGCTGACGATCGAGGCCTTCGGCCGCGCGCTGAAGGACCTCGCAGCGGCGACCAAGGTCTGGCGCGACTTTGCCGAGACGCCGGAAGCGGTCTACCGCGACGGCTACCGCCATATCCGCGACGGGTGGCAGGCGGCAGCGTGATGGGCGCCCTTCGAAGCATAGGCCAGCGCCTGGCGCTTTCTTCGCCCGCTTCATCGGCTCGAGGAATAAGTCGAATTTCGCAATGGCTTAATGGACCGTGAGCGCCGTCTTATCGTCCGGCCCGCTCTATGATGCCGTTGAAAGACGGATGCCGGAGTTTGTTGTCGTCGGTTCTCACGCAGCTGTACTCGGGGACGCTTTTTCGGCTACCCCTAAATCTTCTCCTGGGCGGCGAACCAGGCGGAGATCTCGGGCATATTGCGCTCAAATCCACCGGGTATGAAAAGATTGAGCAGCCGCGCGGTCGTCTTTCCGGTGTTTCGGAAATCGTGGACGACGCCGGCCGGTATTCTCAGGAACGTTCCCGGTGTGCAGCGCCACCAGCAGTCGTCGACGAGGATTTCGGGCACACCTTCGAGCACGTAGAAAACCTCGTCGTTTCCGGCATGGCTGTGACCGCCGACACCCTTCAGACCAGTCTTGAGAATCCACTCTGACACGGAATAGGCGGCCTCCGTCTCGGCTTCGTCGGCCTTGAATACGCCCGTGAGCAGGCCGAGCCCGTAGTGCCGCCCTTCCCCCGGCTTCAGAATGATGACGTTGCGGCGGCGGTGCGGCGGACTGTCATCCCCTATGCTGTTCTTTGAGAGAGATCGCCGAGCCATCTGCCTGCTCCGTCATTGATTGCGCAATTACTATGCGGCACGCCATTCGGGCCTATTACATCTCCAAAGGCTGCATTCTTTCATGTCGATTTTGGTCCACCGCGTTCATGCACCGGTCTCCTCGTTCCAGCGGCGCTGCATTTCTTCAGGCGCCACATCTTCGATCTTCTGCGAGAGCATCCACCGATGGCCGAAAGGATCGACGACCATGGCGACGCGCTCGCCATAGGCTTGATCTGCAGCGGCACGTAGAACGACGGCCCCCGCCTCGACGGCCCGGGCAAGATCGGCATCGACCGACAACGTTGCGAGGTGGAAGGTTACGGGAGAGCCACCGATCGTATCGGGGCTTAGTGCACCGAAGTCGGGATACTCGTCGGCGATCATGACCGTGCTTTCGCCGATCTTGAGTTCCGCGTGCCCGATCCGACCATCACGCGGGTCGGTCATTCGGAAAAGCTCTTCGGCGCCGAAGGCGCGGCGATAGAAGTCAATCGCTTGCCGCGCATTCTTGACGACGAAATAGGGCGTCAGGGATGAAATCGAGGTGGACATGGGCGACCCCTTGTCGCTGGCGTATAATTACGTTACGTTACGTTTTATAATTAAATGAGTCAAGAGCACATGAGCCTACCGAAACGACGCGGAAGACCGCCGAGCCAAATGGCGAGGGCGAGGGTCCTGAAAGCGGCGCACGACATATTGACCGAGGATGGATTTGGCCGTTTGACGGTCGAGGCCGTTGCCGCGAAGTCCGGCGTCGGCAAGCCGACGATCTACAGGCAATGGGCGAACGCCTCCGAACTTGCCATGGCTGCCTTGATGTCAGGAGATACGGGCGCCTTCGACGAAGGCGGGACAAATCTGCGATCGGCGCTCACGGCGCAAATGCGATCGCTGATCCAGGCTTTTGCGACGACCAGAGGGCGCCAAATCGCCATGACGCTCGCCGCCGCCGACCCCGACAGCGAATTTACCAAGGCCTTCCGCAACCAGGTCATCCTCTCGAGCCGCGAGGCGGGTCGCGCCCTGTTGCTCGAGGCAGCCGCGCGGGGAGAGATTATGCTGCCGCAAGACGTCGATGTGCTGCTCGACATGATTTACGGCCCTGTCTTCTACCGGCTGCTCGTCGGACATCGCCCGCTCGACGCGAGCTTCGCCGACAACATCGTCGCGATCGCGCTAGAAGTCGTGGCGAGCTCCTAGCGACGGGCAAGAGCTACCCGGCCGACGGCCGATGTTCCCGAATGTCATGCGATCTTTTTAGGACAGAACAAGAACATCCGGCTGGTTCTCGCCGCCTAGAGCCGGCTCGTCCCAGACGCGCTACGCGCGGTGAGGAAGGTGAGAATCGACCCACTCCTGACCTTCCCACTTCGCCAAAAAATCAGCAAAGGGTGTGGAAACCGTGCCATATGGCGCACCCGTCGGAACGGCGTGATTGCGGCAACGAGGGGACGTCGCCCCGCCTATGCTCGAGGGCTGCTCACTCTAACGTCTGGTCCGCTCCGCGGCCGTTGAATGGAAATCGCTACGAAGCGCGCGGGCAGACTTTAACCCTCCGCGCCTGAGCATCATCCAAATTCATAGAATCACCACAGGACGGTGGTCGTCGAGCGAGTTTTCAGCAGCCTATTAATGTGTAACTTGGGAAGCTGCCGACATCAATTCCTCAGGATTCGGTGCCCTGAACGTATTGACGCCATCCTCCAAAACTTCAGTGAAGCTCCAGCGTACGATGCCCCCTCGGTCGATCAGGAACTGACCGACAAGCTGCCCCTGGCTGGAAGCCATCGCCTGCTGATCGGCTTCCGTAATCTCATACCCTTCCTTTTTGTTGAGAAACTCGTCCATTGCCATGACATCCATAGGCTCGGGCATCTCGCCCGGGAGATGGACCCGTATCGCCATGACCGTGTCCATCCCGACCTCGCGCAAGCCGAAAGCACGGTGCGAGGCCCGCTCCGGGTCGGATGCGGCGAGAAGATCGGGGGCCGGGTGGTAACGGAAATAGAGCCGCGCCCGCTCGACCGGCGTAATGACCACCGCCAGGCATTCGACGCCTTTCTCGCGCAGGGCCGGCTTGAGTTGCGCCATCGCCGCGACATGGCGCCGGCAGAACGGACAGTGTAGGCCGCGAAACATACCGATCAATAACGGGTTACGGCCTCGAAAATCATCGAGCGCGATCTTGCCGTCGCGCGATATCGCATCGAGCACTATGTTCGGGGCCTGGTCGCCCGGCTGCAGCGGGCGGCCGACACTACTCGTGGACATGGACTACCTCCTCGCCCCGGATCAGTCAGGAAAAGGCACCACACCCAGCTTCGGCGTTGAGCCTATGCTGGGGGCGCAAAACTTCCTGCGCCAGAGCAAATACAGCGTTCGGCCTCTGCCATATTGTCGAGGTCGTGATTACGCGCTGCAGACCCATCATAACACGAAAAAGCGTCCGCGGGTCGCCCGCTAGCCGTCTCGCGCGCCGCGGTAAACTGTGGGTCGTCTCAACTCACTCGGCGAACCCTTCGAACGTTAGACTAACACAACGCGAGATGGGCTACGCAACTCAGAGAGGCACGCGGAGCGACCCCCTCGTGAAATATCTGATCAGCCTTTCCAGCGCAGCGCCGCGGTGTCGACCGGCGCGTCCCATAGCGAAAGCTCTCGTTCCTTGAGGCGCGCAACGGTGATAGACAGGCCCGCCATGTCCAGCGAGGTGACATAGGTTCCGACCAATGACCGGGCGACCGTGGCGCCCAGGCTCTGAAGCCGCGCTCGGACGGAGTTGTAAGCGAGATAAAGCTCCGATACCGGCGTGCCGCCGAGGCCATTGATGAAGAGCAGCAGGTTGTCACCTCGGTCCGGTGCCAGATCGCTCAGGATCGCCCCGAGCATTGCTTCCACGATTTCGTCGGCGGTCGCGAATGTGACCCGCGCACGTCCCGGCTCTCCATGAATTCCGACGCCCATCTCCATTTCGTCTTCGCTGAGCACGAAGGTCTCCCGCTCCGTGTCGGGTACGGTCACGCCGCCAAGCGCCACGCCCATGGTGCGGATGCGGCCGTTCAGGTCCTCGCCAAGCGCACTCAGTTCTTCGAGCCGCCAGCCTGCCTCCGCCGCTGCTCCGAGCAGCTTCTCGACCACGAGCGTCCCCGCAACGCCTCTCCTGTCCTGGCTCCGCTTCGACCCGCCGGGATTGACGTCGTCGCGCACAATCACGGTGGCGATCCGGTGCTGCGCGGCGAGCTCGGCGGCCATCGCGAAGTTCATGACGTCGCCGTCATAATTCTTGACGACGAGCAAACATCCGGCGCCGCGATCCATTTCCCGGATCGCGGCCACGATCTGGTCCGGCGTCGGAGAAGTGAAGACGTGCCCGGTACAGGCAGCGTCCAGCATGCCCTTCCCGACGAAGCCGACATGCATCGGCTCGTGCCCGGCGCCGCCGCCCGAAATGAGAGCGACCTTGCCCGGGCAAAGACTTCGCCGGCGAACGAATCTCCTGTCGGCTCCGAAGGTCACCAGCCGTTCATGGGCCGCGACGAAGCCCGCAAGGCTTTCCGCCACCAGCGTCTCGGCCCGGTTCATGAATTTCTTCATCGTGCCCCTCCCACGACGCCGTGCTCTCCTGCCCCGCGCAAAATCGCCGCAACGCTCCCATTCTCGGCACCGGGTGCTCTTGGTCGGAGTCGAACATAGACGGTCCTGCCGGAGGCAGCGATGTACTGGAACACATCACGACCCTCTAATCCATCGTTCCTACCAGTTTCGCCATGTTCCGGACGAGTTCCTCGATCGCTTCGTCGAACAGGCGGTTCTTCTTTTCATCGCCGAGGTCGGGAACGATCAGCGAGAGCTGTCGCAGCTTCTGCGAGCTTCCGAAATCCGGCAGCTTGCCGGGGTGCGCGGACTGATAGGCCTGAAGAAAGCGCTCCTGTTCACCGGGGCTGAAATGGCAGACCCGAAAGATCGTAGCGAGGTGACGCGCCGGCAGCGGGGTCGAATAGGCGGGACTGGTTACTTGCGTGACGAAGCTGCGATGCTTGCTGAGCGCAACGGCGAGCCGCTGACGGGTGCCCGACGGTCGATTGTCGATGATCTGCGCCAGGATCGTCTTGTAGGCGATGATGGCATCTTCAACCGTCTCGCGCGACATTCATTTCACCTCCGCGGCAGCCCGGCCATCCGAGAACAAGCCGCCGATTGTGGATCTTATATCGGCCGCGCGATTGGGCGCCACGGAGAAGTGGCGAAGGCCCGCAGCCATGAGCGCCGGGATATGCCAGGGGTCGGAGGCCATCTCGCCGCAGATCCCGATCGGTTTTTTCATCGCCTCGGCAAGCGCCACGCCCTGCGCGATTACCCTACAGACCGCCGGCGTGGCGGCGTCGTAAAGTGCGGAGACGCTTTGGTCGTCCCTTGCGGCCGCCGCAAGATATTGCGCCAGATCGTTTGTCCCGAAGGAGAAGAAGTCTGATCGCGAAAAACGATCGAGCATCAATGCCGCCGCCGGAACCTCCACCATGATGCCGATCTCCGGCATGCGCGCCTGCAGCCCACGCCTGACAAGAGCGGCGCGCTCCTCTTCGAAGAACGCCTGCATCGCGTCGAACTCGTCCGGGATCGTCACCATCGGCAAGAGGACGCCGAGATCGCCGTGCACGGCGGCGCGCAGCAGCGCGCGCGCCTGGGCGCGGGCAAGCTCCGGCCGCGCCAGGAGCAACCGGATGCCCCTGAGGCCCATGAAAGATTCGCTCTTCTTGGCCCCAAGGCCCGGCAATGTCTTGTCGCCGCCGAGATCCAGCATACGCACGGTCACCGGCGCTTCGCCGGCCCAGTCCAATGCGCGGCGATAGATATCGTAGTGTCTTGCCTCATCGACGGCATCCGCGGCCGAAGTCAATAGAAATTCGGTCCGCATCAGACCGATGCCCGCGAAGGACGAGGAATCAATGGCCTTGAATTCAACCGGATCATTGATGATGGCGGATAGCCGGATCGCAAGGCCGTCGGCGGTCTTAACCGTTCCGCCGGTGCGGCGTGAGGCGATCGGCCTCGATCGAGCCATTCTCGACTTCGCCTCGCGAACTTGAGCATCCCCAGGCTCAATTACGACTCGGCCGTCATTCGCATCGACAAGCGCGCGAATGCCACCGGCGACTTCGAACCGCCCGGTTGCCACGACCATGGGGACCGAACGGCTGCGGGCGAGCATTGCTACGTGGCTGGAAGCGCTGCCTTCGAAGAGGACGATGCCGCCGCCGGCGGTCCAGTCATGCTGAAGGAAGAGGCTGGGCTGAAGGTCCTTACCGACGAAGACCGAACCCGGCGCGAAGTCCACCAGGGGACGGCCGATGAGCGCACTGAGAACGCGATTGCGGATGTCGACGATATCGACGGCGCGGGCGCGGAGTTGCTCATCGGGTGCCGCCTCGATGCCGGCGATATAGTCGTTGAGCGCTCCTAGCCAGGCGAGTGCGGCGCCATCGCCTGTGACGATCCGGTCCTCGGCCATTTCGACGAGAGCCGGATCGAGCAGCATCTCGATCTGGAAGTCGAGAATGCCGGCGCTCTCCTCATCCGACCGATCCGCGAGAGCCTTGAGTTCCGCGACGGCAGTGGCGACGGCCTGCTGCAGCTTGTCGCCCTCCGCGGCCACGGAGTCACGCAGCGCAAGCGCCTCTGCGGTAACATCGACGGGGCGATGGACAGGCCCGACCCCGACACCTGGAGAGGCGGAGATTCCTGTGATTTCAAGCGCTTCGGCCATGCTTCTTTTCTTCATCGAAGTCGCGCTCGACGAGCGCCCTGAGGGCATGGATCGCTTCTGCGGCGCGTAAGCCGCGGGCTCGGATTTTCAGGATCGAACCCCTTCGAATCTTCGCCCCCATGATCTTGACGATGCTCTTGCCGTTCAGCCAGACGTTGCTGTCGTTGACCTCGATCTCGACCGTGCAGGGAAACGACTTCGCGAGCCGCGTGAAAATGACCGACGGACGGGCGTGCAGTCCGAAGCCGTGTGTCACCTCGATCTCCGCCTGGCAGTAGCCGTGCGTGTCGACTGTCTCCGATGTTTTCCGTCGCGGCCTGTTGTCCATCACGGTGACAGCTCCTCGGCCGTCGCCACGACGCGGGCGAGAGCCGCGCCGCCCGACGCTTCAGCGGCAGCCATCACCGCCCCCTCGACGAGTGGCGCATCGCAAATAACCACTCTTCCGGAACGCGGCTCTCCGAGCATTTCGATCGCCATTTCGCTGTTGGTCTCCGCCCCGCCGAGATCGACGAAGACGGCGACCCCGGCATCCGACCAGGCCCGCTCTAGCGCGGCCAGTATGCCGGCCGCATGCGTGCCGAGCCCGCCCTCGGCGTTGCCGCCTGACCAGGCGAGCGGCACGCAATCGCCGACCATCTGGCGCACCATGTCGGCGGCGCCCTCGGCGACGAGCGGAGAATGCGAGACGATGACGATGCCGACATTTGCAGATTTCGGGTTCATGCCGGACATTGCTCCTCCAAGAAACGGCAGATCGCTGCCGTCAGCAGCGCACAACTCTTCGCGCCCGGATCGACATGACCGATCGACCGGTCGCCGAGAAACGCGGCGCGTCCTCGCATCGCCCTCATGCCGAAGGTGAGGCTTGCCGCCCTTTCCGCCCGCTCGGAAATACCTGCCAGTCCCGCGCGCCTTAACACTTCGCCATGCACCGGGTAAAGCACATCGAGCAGCGTCTTGTCGCCGGGACCTGCCCGGCCACGACGAGCAACGGCATCGATTGCACGCTCGAGCGCGCGTGCAAAGTCATCTTGGACGTGCGTACCGCCCAACTGGCGGCCGATCTCGATCAGCAGTGTCCCGTAGAGCGGGCCGGCCGCGCCGCCGACGCTCATGACAAGAGTGAGGCCGATCTCCTCCAGGGCTTTCGGCAGGGGAAGCTCTGAGAGCCGGTTTCGCTCGGCATAGACCGCCTCCAAGCCACGACGCATGTTGGTACCATGATCTCCGTCGCCGATCGCCCTGTCGAGTTCCGACAGATGATCGGCATTGGTGGCAATCACCTCGCGACAGGCCTCGATCAACCCGCCTATGAGCGCTGCGTTTGCCGACACTACGGACACCTTCTTCCAACCCTCCCCGATCATACTCGCGATCGGTCGCCATCGTTAGAGCATGCCCAGCCCGGGATGAGGATAAAGTGTGCGCGGTTTTCCGCCCGCATCCCAGGCTAACTTCCTAGAATCGATCACGTTTATGATTTAGGTCGATCCGACCTATATCATCGCGATCTAACGAAGCCCTGCCGCGACTTCGAAGACCGCGGCCACCGCCATGGCGCCCGGGTCCGGTACGCCGTCGAGATCCCGTTCGCCGACGTAAGAAGCGCGGCCGGCCTTCGCCTTCTTCATCGCCCGGGTCGCGTCGGCGCCGGCGCGCGCCGCGGAAGCCGCCGCGGCAAGACCGCCCGCTCTAAGCGCGCGCAGCGCCGGATCCAGAGCATCTACCATCGTTCGGTCGCCGACGGCCGCCCCGCCGTAGAAGGTCATCCGTTCGAGTCCCGCCAAGAGCGCACCCGCCATGTCTTTCGTGTCCGAATAGGCCTTGGCGGCGGCGGTGAAGAAGATTGACAGAAGCACGCCGCTCGACCCGCCCATGCTTGTGCTAAGAATGCTGCCGATCGACGAGAGCGTCGCGGCGATATCCTTCAGCGGCAGCCTTTCGATCTGCGCCAGAACGCTGCGCGAACCTGTCGCCACGGTCGAGCCGGTATCGCCATCACCGGCCCGGGAGTCGAGGTGGTTGAGCTCCGCCTCTAACGAGAGCAGATGATCGCAGATCGCCGCGATCAGCCGATCGGCCGCCGGATCGTGACTGGCGGCCACGGACGGAGTGGCGGGCATGGCAGTCACCGGCAGAACGGAGACATCATGCCGCTCGACGGCGGGTATCCAGGCATGCGGGCCGACAGGCGATGTCAGTGCTGCCTCACGCTCGCCGTCGAGCCGGATCAGGGAAAGCGAAAAGCCGTTCATGTTGAGCGCCGTCATCATCGGCGCCGGGCCTATCGTCAGCTTCACGCGCTCGGCGAGCGACGATGAAAGAACCGTGTGGGCGATCAATCCCATCTCGATCGGCGGCACGGCACCAAGATTGTTGATGAGAAGCGCATAGTGGCCATCTACTGGCAAAGCCCTGGAAAGCCGCTCGGACATGATGGCAACAATGCTGCGCGCCTCCTGCAGGGCGATCCGTTCGGCGCCGGGTTCGCCATGGATGCCGAGGCCCAACTCCCCCTCGTCCGTCTCGAGCCGCTCCGCATGGGCCTGGCCCGGGATCGAGCACGACGATAGCGACACGCCGAGCGAGACGATAGCGCGCGCCGCCGAGCGGGCGGCAGCGGCAATGGTCTCGAGACCCGCATCCTGCTCGGACAGGTGTCCAGCAATCTTATGGACGAAGAGCGTTCCGGCGACGCCGCGCGGCTGGGCGATATCCGGCAGCGCGATGTCGTCGGCAACGATCACCATCTCGACGCGAAAGCCTTCGACGCGCGCCTTTTCCGCCGCGAGCCCGAAGTTGAGGCGATCGCCAGTGTAGTTCTTGACGATCAGCAGGCAGCCCTTCGGCCCGGTCACCGCGCGAATCGCGGTCAGCACCGCCTCGACGCTCGGCGAGGCGAAGATCTCGCCGGAAACCGCCGCAGTCAACATGCCTTTCCCGACAAAGCCCGCATGCGAAGGCTCATGGCCGGCCCCGCCGCCCGAGATGACTGCGACCTTCGCCTTTTCCCATTCACCGCGCAGGACGACCTTGATGTCGGGATAGGCGTCAAGGCGCGCGAGTCTTCCGGCCGGCGCCGTCTGCAGCAAGCCATCCAGCGCTTCGGTGACGATGTTTTCCCTGCGGTTGAAAAAGTGCTTCATTGTTTTCATCCAATTGCTTCTCGACTTCTCTGCGAAACGATCGGCGCCTTAGCGCAGCCGCTCGCCGTCTGTTCCGAAATAAAGGGGCTGTCTCAGCGAGAGGTTTATCCGATCGCCCGGTTTGATGGAGAGATAGGGGTCGGCGAGAGTCACGAGCTTGTGGCCTTTCACCCGGATGTGCAGGTGGTTCTGGTCGCCGAGGTGCTCGATCCAGTCCACCTCGGCATTGCCCTCGGTGTCCGTGGCGATCTCCAGATGTTCGGTCCGCGCGCCAATCGTGCGCGCACCGGTAGGTGGCGCGGCTCCCGGCAGGAGGTCTACGGGAAGCAGGTTTATGTGCGGCTGGCCGAGGCGCGCCGCGACATGCAGATTGGCCGGGTCCGCATAGATCTCCCGCGGCGTGCCGATCTGCACGAGCCGGCCCTTGGACAAAATGCCGATGCGATCCGCCATCGTCATCGCCTCGACCTGGTCATGGGTAACGTAGAGCAGCGTCGAGCCCAGCTCCTTTTGGATCCGCTTCAGTTCCAGCCGGAGTTCGGCGCGCAGCTTGGCGTCGAGCGAAGACAGCGGCTCGTCCATCAGATAGATCGCCGGCCGCCGAACGAGCGCCCGGCCGATCGCGACACGCTGCATCTCGCCACCCGAAAGCCGCGTCGAGCGGTTTTCGAGCTTGTGCTCGATGCGGACCATGCGCGCGACCTCGCGCACGCGACGGTCAATCTCATCACTGCTCAGCCGCCGAGCCGGGGATCGCAGCGGAAAAGCGAGATTGTCGTAGACGCTCAGATGCGGATAAAGCGAATATTGCTGGAAGACGAAGGCCACGTCCCGCTCGGCGGGCGATTGCCGGCTGACATCGCGACCGGCGATCGTCACCCGCCCGCAATCCGGCCTTTCGAGCCCGGCGATCAAACGCAGGGTCGTCGTCTTGCCGGCGCCTGTCGGCCCGAGGAGGACCACGAATTCCCCGTCTCTTATGGTCAGCGACAGATCGTCGACCGCGACCGTGTCGCCGAAGGCCTTGCCTATGCCGTGAAGAACGACCTCAGCCATGGCGCGCCTCCGCATAGAGAGAGGAGGCGATCGCCCTGCCTGAGATGCAGTCGAAGACGGCGAGCTTTGCCGGATTGAATTCGAGCCCGACGGTCTCGCCAAGCCTGAAGCTGCGGTCCGCCGAAACGCGCGCCTTGACGATGCCGGCGGCGGTCTCCACGGCGATGATCTGGTTGGTGCCGTGATATTCACTGCCATAGACAGCGCCGCGGATGGGGGATTGATCGCTGAAGCGGATATGTTCCGGACGGACGCCGAGCGCCATTTCGCCCGGCGCCACGTCCTCCCCCACCTCCGGCACGGCGACTTCGACAGCGTCGAGGAATATCGATCGCGTCCCTCTTTTGAGTCCCGAATGGAAGCGCATGAAATTCATCGGCGGCGAGCCGATGAAATCGGCGACATACATCGAGGCCGGACGATTGTAGATTTCCTGCGGCGTGCCGAACTGTTCGATCACGCCGTGGTTCATAACCGCGATCTTGTCGGCCATCGCCATGGCTTCGTGCTGGTCATGAGTCACGTAGACCGTTGTCGCGCGGATGCGATTGTGCAGCTCGCGCAGCTCATGGACCATGACCTCGCGGAATTCCGCGTCGAGCGTGCCGAGTGGCTCGTCCATCAGGAAGCACTTTGGCCGCCGGACGATCGCTCGACCGAGTGCAACACGCTGGCGGTCGCCGCCGGCAAGGCCCGAGACAGACCGGTCGATGATGTGATCGATCCTCAAGAGCCTCGCGGTCTCCTCGACGCGGGCGCGGATTTCCGTCCTTGGCACGCCCTGCGACAGGAGCGGGAAACCGATGTTCCGGCGTACATTCATGTGCGGATAAAGCGCGAAGAGCTGGAAGACGAAGGCGATGTCGCGGGCGCTCGCCCGGTTAAAGGTGACGTCCTCGCCGTCGAGATAAATCTTGCCGCTCGTCGGCAGCTCAAGCCCGGCAATCATCCTGAGTGTCGTTGTCTTGCCGCAGCCCGACGGCCCGAGCAGCGCCAGAAACTCACCGTCCTCGACCGTGAAACTCGAATCCTCGACGGCGACAAAATCACCGAACTGCTTGCGGAGGTTTACGATCTTGATCTCGGACATCGCTTACTCCGGAAATTTCGAGACGACGATGAACATAACGGTTCCAGTCAGCAGCATCGCCAGCGAATAGGTGTAGAGCGCCAGCAGGAACGGCTGGAACAGCATCAGGAAGCCCGCGGCGATCAGCGCCGTCGCGATGCTTTCCATCGGGCCGCGCCTGAGGAGGAACGGTCGCTTGCGGGATGCAGGGGTCAATTCTTGCGGGTTCGTCATTTGCGGACCGCTCCGAAGGTGATGCCGCGCAGCAATTGCTTGCGCAGGATGATGGTGAAGACGAGAATCGGTATGAGGAAGATCGTCGTGCCGGCGGCAACCGCCGGCCAATCCTGGCCGCCCTCGCCGATGATCGTCGGTATGAACGGCGGCGCGGTTTGCGCCGCGCCCGAAGTCAGGAGTACCGCGAAGGCATATTCGTTCCAGGCGAAGATCAGGCAGAAGATCGCCGTTGCGGCGATGCCGGTCGTCGCCTGCGGCAGCACGACCTTCCAGAAGGCCTGCAGCCGGGTATAACCATCGATCATCGCCGCCTCCTCGTATTCGCGGGGAATCTCGTCAATGAAGCCCTTGAGCAGCCAGACGGCGAGCGAGACGTTGACGGCGGTATAGAGGAGGATCATGCCGAGCGCCGTATCGGAAAGTCCGAACTGGCGGTACATGAGGTAGATCGGGATCGCCACCGCGATCGGCGGCATCATCCGTGTCGAAAGAATGAAGAACAGTAAATCGTCGGCAAGCGGCACGCGGAAGCGCGAGAAGCCATAGGCAGCAAGCGTTCCCAGAGAGACGGCAAGGAAGGTCGAGCCGAAGGCGATTACGAGCGAATTGCCGAAGCGGGGCCAGTAGTTCGAAGGACCGGCGATGACCATGTTGCGGCCGCGGGTGATCTCGTCGCACGCTCCCGTCGGGGCGGGGAGCGACTGGATATAGTCCGGCGTCTGCCTGGTGCGCGTCGTGAACAGGTTGCAGAAACCCTCGAGCGTCGGCGTGAACACGATCTTCGGCGGATAGCTGATCGAGTCAGGCGGCGACTTGATGCTCGTCAGGAAGATCCAGGCGAGCGGGACCATCGTCACCAGCGCATAGAGGATGACGATCGTACCGGCGATGCGCTTCACGGTCGGCGTCGGCTCGACCACGGAATGGGCGGTGGTGTTGACCGAACTCATCGCTGTTTCACCTTGTTGAGCGCTTTGACGTAGATGTTCGCGAGGCCGAACACGGCGACGAAAAGGATGATCGCGAAGGCGGACGATCGTCCGGTGAGCCAGCTTTCGAAGGCCTCGCGCTTCAGCGTGATCGACGCGACCTCGGTGGTCGAACCGGGCCCTCCACCCGTCAAAAGCATCACCATGTCGAACATCTTGAAGTTCTCGATGCCGCGGAAGAGCACCGCGAGCATGATGAAGGGCAGTGCCATTGGCACGGTGATCGACCAGAATTGCCGCCAGACGGAAGCGCGGTCGACCTCGGCCGCCTCGTAGATGTAGTCGGGTATCGACCTGAGGCCGGCGAGGCAGATCAGCATGACGTAAGGCGTCCACATCCAGGTATCGACGATGATGATCGCCCAGGGTGCCAAGCTCACCGAACCGAGCATCTCGAAGGATGACGGCGGAATGCCCGTGAAGAACGAGACGATATAGTTGAAGAGGCCGATCTGCGGCTGGTAGAGGAACCGCCAGAAATTACCGACGACCGCCGGCGACAGCATCATCGGAATGAGGATGACCGTCGTCCAGAATGCGTGGCCGCGGAACTTGCGGTCGATGAGGTAGGCGAGTGCGAAGCCGATGACCGTCTGCAGGAGGATCGTCCAGAAAACGAAATGCGCCGTCGTCTGCATGGCGATCCAGATGTCCGGATCATTGAGCACCCGCTGGTAGTTACGCAAACCGACGCTCTCGACCTCGGCGTTGGGGCGGTTGGCGCGGAAATTCGTGAAGGACAGGTAGACCGCCCAGATCAGCGGAAAAATATTGATCGCAAGCAGCAAGGCGATCGTCGGCGTTATAAAGAGCCAGGCGATGGCGCGATCCGAAAGGCCGCGCACCCGGTCCGCGATCGTTGTCGGCGTAGCGCAAGCAAGCATGTCGGCGGATCGCTCCGCAATGGTGGAAGGGGCATCGGTCACGGACAACACCTGAATTCAACGAAGGATAGGGTTCGGGGACGACGGCCCGGACCTTGCCGGGCCGTGTTCCTGAGGGAAGCCTAAAGCTTGCCTTCGTCCTCGAAGATTTCCTTCCAGTCATTGACCAGCGCGTCGAGCGCCTCTTGCGCCGTGCCTTGGTCGGCGACGACATAGTCATGCAGGCGCTTCTGCATGGCCTGCATCAGGATGGCGTAGGAGGGCTCCTGCCAGAAGTCCTGCACCTGGTTCATCGCGACGAGGAAATCGGCCGCGAAGGGCTGGCTGGCCTTGAAGGACGGATCGTTCAGGACCGCATTGTGCACGGCGTAGCCGCCGAGCGCCCACCATTTCTTCTGAACATCGGGCTGGGCGAACCATTTGATATAGGCGAGCGCGCCGTCCATGTTGTCGGTGTTGGCGACCACGGACATCCCCTGCCCGCCGAGCGTCGAGGCGGCGACCTTCTGCTTGGGATTGACGAAGAAGCCGATCTTGTCGCCGCCGACCTTCTCGTCCTTGTAGAGGCCGGGGAAGAAGGCGAACCAGTTCATCGCCATCGCCACCTGGCCGGATTTGAAGGCGTCGAGCCCCTCGCCCATGTAGCTGTCGGTATAGCCGGGCGGCTGACAGCATTTGTAGAGCGCCTTGTAGGCTTCGAGCCCCGCCACGGCGTCCGCGGAATTGACGGCGCCGTCCATCTCGTATTTGCCGCCCGCCTGCTCGTATTTAAAGCCGTAAGGGTAGAGCGCCGAAGTCGCGCCCATGGTGATGCCCTCGGAGGCGCGTTCGGTGAAGATCGCCGCACCATAGACCTTCTGGCCATCGATTTCGCGACCGGTGAAGAATTCGGCGACCTGCTTCAGTTCATCCCAGGTCTGCGGCGGGCCGAGGTCGCGGCCGTATTTCCCCTTGAACTCGGCCTGCAATTCCGGTTTGGCGAACCAATCCTTGCGATAGAACCAGCCGTTGGCGTCGCCCATGGCCGGCAGCGCCCAGTAGTTCGGCGTGCCTTTCGGCCAGGTGGAATAGGCATTGACCGCGGCTTCGGCGAAGTCGCTCATCTTGATTCCTTCCTTGTCGAAGAAATCGTTGAGCTTGACGTAGTAGCCGTTTTCGGCGGAACCGCCGATCCATTGGCTGTCGCCGATCAGGAGATCGCAGAGCTTGCCGCCCGAATTGAGCTCGTTGAGAATGCGGTCGGCGAAGTTCGGCCAGGGCACGAACTCGAACTTCATCGTCGTGCCGGTCGCTGCGGTAAAATCCTTGGAGAGCTCGACCAGCGCATTCGCCGGATCCCAGGCTGCCCAGCACAGCGTCAATTCATCGGCCTTCGCCATTCCCGGTATCGCCGTCGACAGCACGAGTGCCGACGACATGCCCATCAGGGCCTTTGTCATCTTCCGCATGCATTCCTCCCAGATACAGAACCGACCGACGCCGGCCTCGGAAAATTCTCCCTTGCTCACATGCCCAAGCCATACTCCCTCATGTTGAGCAATATGTTTAGTGATATACGTTTTACTAAACACATCAAGTGCAATTCGTCGCTGCAACGCAGCATGCGTAGCGAGGAGAGGGCCAGGAGGAGCAGCGTGCCGACGCTCCCGGTCACCTTTATTGTGGCCCACGAAGACCGTGCTTGCGTCGCTGACGTTTGGTAGTGTCACTAGGCGGCCTTGCCCGCCTCTTCGGCATCGGCACGAATGATTGCGGTGGCACTCGATTCCGTCTGCCGGGGCGGTTCTCGAGACCAGTGTATTTCTAAAGGGATGAGCAGGACTTGGTTAGCCTTCCTATAAGACAGCCGCGTACGACAGTCGTGTAAGGCAACCCTGTGCGACAGGGCCCCAAATTCGATACCCAGCTAAGTGAAGAGTGCTGGAAAACCTGAAGTTCCGGTTTGAAAAGGGAAACTTGGCTGGGGCGCCTGGATTCGAACCAGGGAATGGCGGTACCAAAAACCGCTGCCTTACCGCTTGGCTACGCCCCAACTTAAGCTGGCGAGAAATCGTCTTGCCAAATCGAGCGCCTGATTAGCAAAGCTCGTGGCCCGTCACAATGCTTAACTTCACCTTCGACGCAGATTTATTTGGCCCGTAATCAACCGGTTCGACGCTAGCAGCTAACGTTGCGCGCAAAATTTCTACTGCATGTTTCCTTAGATCGCAGCCGATTTAAGGAAACATGCGGCAATTCAAAGTGCTACAGCGTCCTTTGCGCGTCTGAGAGACGCGCGGTGCTGTAGCGCCGGAAGCAGTTTTCTCCTATGGCCCTTTGGCCTATTGTCGCATCGCGCCCGCGCAGTGAGGTGAGGGCGGGCGCAGAGCCAATGACCATCATCGAGATCGAGTAGACGTGAAAGCCAGGAAGAGACGCATGCAGGGACTGGATTTCGACCTCGACTTCAAACCAGCCTACGGCGAGGCGGTGCCTGTTGCCGACGGCGTACAGCGCATTACGGTCAACAATCCCGGTCCTTTCACCTTCCATGGAACCAACACCTATATCGTCGGTAAACGCTCGGTCGCCGTGATTGATCCGGGGCCTGACGACGACGCACATTTCCGTGCCCTGATGGCTGCTCTCGATGGCCGCGAGGTGACGCACATCGCCGTCAGCCATACGCACCGCGACCATTCCCCCCTCGCCCGGCGGCTAAAGGCCGCGACCGGCGCCGCGATCGTTGCCGAAGGCCCTCACCGCGCGGCCCGCCCCCTGCATGCGGGCGAGACCAACCCCTTCGCCGAAAGCTCGGATATGGATTTCATGCCCGACATCGCGCTTTCCGAAGGTGGGCGGGTGAAGGGCGACGGCTGGAGCCTGACGGCCGTGATGACACCTGGCCACACTGCAAATCACGCCGCCTTCGCGCTCGACGGCACCGGCATCCTCTTTTCCGCCGACCATGTCATGGCCTGGGCGACGAGCATCGTCGCGCCACCAGACGGCGCCATGGCCGACTATATGGCCTCGCTTGAAAAGCTGTTGCAGCGGGACGATCGGCTCTATCTGCCCGGCCATGGCGGTCCGGTCACCGACCCCGCGTCGTTCGTCCGCGCGCTTCGGGCACACCGCAAGATGCGCGAGCGTTCTGTGCTTGAACGCATCCGCGCCGGTGACCGGAAGATCCCGGACATGGTGAAGGTGATCTACGCTTCGACCGACCCGCGGCTCCATGGGGCCGCCGCACTTTCAGTCCTAGCGCATCTCGAAGATCTCGTGGAACAGGGCCGCGTCGAAACCGGCGGTCCGCCGTCGCTCCTGGGTGACTATCGGCTGGTGCCGGGCGGCGGCGGATGATGACCACTGCATGTTTCCTTAAATCGTACCCGATTTAAGGAAACATGCAGCAATTCAAAGTGCTACAGCGTCCTTTGCGCGTCGAATAAGACGCGCGGCGCTGTAGCCGGCCGCGCGGTCAATCGCCGGCAATGCCCAGAAGTTCGGCGTCAAGCGCCCTCAGGAACTCTTCGGCAAAGGCGGCGCCCATGCCGAGATCATGGGCGCCATGACGGGAGGCGACGCGCAAATCGACGAAAGTCGTCTCCGCCTCCTCCCGGAGCCTGATCAGTACATCGAAGCGGAAGCCGACGATCAGGGTACGCCATTCGCCCTGCAGCACGACGTCGGTGGCGCGCCGTCCCGGAAGCGCATCAAGATCCGGCACGGGACGCGCGGCCGGAACCGGAATGACGTCCGGCTCGCTGTTCGTATCCGCTCCAGCGCCGCGCTGAACGGCCAGATCCCCAAGGTCTGCGCGGGCGTTGTCGACGCCGAGCTCCGCGGTGGTGGCGATACGCGTCTCCCCGACGACCTTGCGCACACCCTGGAACACGCGGTCGAGCGCACCGTCGTAGCGCCTGCCCGTCAAACCTGGATAGGCGGCGATTTGCGCCTCCCGATCCTGCGGCGTCACCGTCGGGTTGCGCGCGAGCCAGCTCTTTTCTGCCACGGGAGCCTTGATCCACGGCGGCGGCGTGACCGTGTCGGTGGTAACGTCGTAGATTTTTGGCCGCATCAGATATTGCACGGCACCGTAGCCAAGAAAGCCGAGCGGAGGGGCGGCATAGGCAAGCGCGGACAGCGACGCGATGCCGCCGACCGCCGCCACCTGCCACAGGCGGGCGAGCCCCGTTGCCGCGAGCAGCACGCCAGTCAGAGCAAGAACGCCCGACAGAGAGGCAAGCGCCAGAAAATGCGGCGTGGTCAATGGACCGAACCGGTGCGCCAGCAGCGACAGCGCGAAGATCGCAAATGCGATGCGGGCGAGCCCGCGCGCCCAGTGCGCGGCGTAGGAATAGGGACGCTCGTAGCGGACAATCATCTAACGGAATCAAATCCCCGAAGCGGAACAGACCATGGCCTTCTTAGACCATGGCGTCAGGCGTGGGAACAGCCAAAGCTCGTCCATCTCCCGACGAAACGGCGCTTGCGGTGGTGCCGCAAATTCGCCATTCTCGTTAAACAGGTATTTCGACATTAAGGATTCCCGCCAAACGTTCTGTGGCGGGAAGGAGTTCAACCGGAGGCATCTGCCGGCGTCGATAGTGGAAACAACGCGCGGCAATCAACGGAGAGGACATCATGGTCGCACCGGAAACAAGCGTGACGAAGGCTGCCCCCACCCTCCTGCCTCAACCCGGCGACGCTGCCATACCGATGGCACTGCTCGAACTCGAACTTTCTCTTGATGGATTTTCCGGAAGCAAGGATGAATTTGCCGCCTTTGTGCGCACTGTCGCTGCCGATATCGGCGGGGAGCTGCTTTTCACCCTGCCGGCGTCCGGTCTCATCGAGGATTGCCTCACGATCGCCGCCATTCGTTACAGCGATGCCGGAAAAGCGCCGACAATCCTGTTCGTCTGCCTGGGCGGAGACGGGACTGCGATCCGGGTCGAGCAGCCAGGCGAGCGAACCGCGGATCTGAAAAGCTTTGCCGAGGCCTTTGTCGGCGTGCTCGAGCGGATCTGAACAACGGCCAAACGGCGGTTGACCGGTCGCCAGCGGCGGGCGCATGATATCGCGGCTTAGTTGAATCGCGCCTTGCGGACCTAGCGTTATGCGTCACCCGTGCATGCTTGTAACCTCTCCATGTAGAGAACGAAGCGCGTCGAACCTTTTCCCTCGCCCCGCCGTGGATATGACGCCCCGCCTTTCGACCGACCTCTGTTCCCAACACCCCGGCACCGGCGGCCCTCACCGAGATCGGCGCTACGCAACGTCTGTTGTGCTCGTGTGATCCTCTGCGGAATGTCGCGTGCCACCGGTGCCGATTAGAGCGGGATGAGGAAAAGTGTCGTGCGGTTTTCCCGCTCTAACCCATTAGAATCGATCACGTTTATGATTTTGGGTCGACTCAACCCAAAATCATCGTGATCCACTGCATGTTTCCTTAAATCGTAGCCGATTTAAGGATAAAAACATGCAGCAATTCCAAGTGTTACAGCGGCCTTTGCGCGTCTGATAAGACGCGCGGCGCTGTAGGAGGCAATGATGAAACCCTTGAGACTGCTGACCCTCGCCACGGCTGGGCTGCTGCTCGCCGCGTGCCAGACACCGGAGGAACGGCGGGCTGCCGACAGCAACACCTGTGCCTCCTACGGTTTTCGCCGCGGTACCGATGCCTTCGCGACCTGCCTTCAACGCATCGAACTCGACCGCCGCGCCGAGGCGCGCAGCCTGCGCTACAGCAATGACCTGATGCTGTGGGGCTGGAGCCGCCCGATCGTCGTCGAGCGGCCGGTTGTCGTCAGGCCGAAATGATGGCCGAAAAGGCGTTCTCTTGCGCGTCTGCAAGACGCACGGCGCTGTAAGGCGCCGCGTGTCCTTGCCCCGAGTTAAGGACACCAGCAGGGGCGGCAGCGATCAGCTCGCAGCCGCCGCGATCTGGGCTTTGCCGTTGCTATTGATCGCCGCTTGCGCCGCCGCCAGCCGGGCGATCGGCACGCGGAAGGGCGAGCAGGAGACATAGTCGAGACCCGCCTCCTCGCAGAAGCGGATGGACGCGGGATCGCCGCCATGCTCGCCGCATATCCCGAGCTTCAAGCCGTTCTTGGTCCGTCGGCCGCGCTCAGCCGCAATCTGGATCAGCTCGCCGACACCCTCGAAATCGAGAGAGACGAACGGATCCTGCTCGATGATGCCCTTCTGCTGGTAGGTGGCGAGAAACAGGGCGGCGTCATCGCGCGAGATGCCGAAGGTGGTCTGCGTCAAGTCGTTGGTGCCGAAGGAGAAGAAATCAGCCGATTCGGCGATCGTGTCCGCCCGGAGCGCCGCGCGCGGCAGCTCTATCATCGTGCCGATAAGGTAGTCGATGTTGACGCCCGCCTCGCCGATGACGTCCTTTGCGACCGCCTCGATACGCTCCTTGACGTAGTCAAGCTCGGCGCGAAGCCCGACGAGCGGCACCATGATCTCCGGGACCACGGCAGCGCCGGTCTTGCGCGCGGCCTCGACCGCGGCCTCGAAAATGGCACGAGCCTGCATTTCGGCAATTTCCGGATGGGAAATCGCCAAACGGCATCCGCGATGCCCCAGCATCGGGTTGAACTCGTGCAAAGCATCAACCCGTTGGCGCAGTTCCGAAGGATCGATCGACAGGACTCCGGCGACGTCGGCGATCTCGTCGTCCGTCTTCGGCAGAAACTCGTGGAGCGGCGGATCGAGAAGGCGGATCGTGACCGGCAGGCCATGCATGATCGAGAAGAGCTCGATGAAATCCGAGCGCTGCATCGGCAGAAGTTTTGCAAGCGCCGTACGCCGGCCTGCCTCGTCTTCAGCGAGAATCATTTCGCGCATCACATTGATGCGGTCGTCCTCGAAGAACATATGCTCGGTGCGGCAGAGGCCGATGCCTTCGGCGCCGAAGGACCGGGCAGCACGCGCATCCGCCGGCGTTTCGGCGTTGGTGCGAACGGTCATCCGGCGGCTCTGATCGGCCCATTCCATGATCCGGCCGAAATCGCCCGAAAGCTCAGGCTGAAGCATCGGGATTTCGCCTTTCAGCACCTGGCCGGATGACCCGTCGATCGTAATGACGTCGCCCTTCTTCAAGGTGACGCTTGCGGCAATCAACAGCTCGTTGCGCGGGTCAACGCGGATATTGCCCGCCCCGGAAACGCAAGGCGTCCCCATGCCGCGGGCAACGACGGCCGCATGGCTCGTCATGCCTCCGCGTGTCGTCAGAATACCCTGCGCCGCATGCATGCCGTGGATATCCTCGGGGCTTGTCTCGACGCGGACCAGAATGACCTTGCGCCCCTCCTTGACGGCGTGGACGGCCTCTTCGGAGGAGAAGACGATCTCGCCGGTTGCCGCGCCCGGCGAGGCCGGCAGGCCGGAACCGATGATGTCTCGCCGCGCATGGGGGTCGATCGTTGGATGCAGGAGCTGGTCGAGCGACGCCGGATCGATCCGCGCCACCGCCTCTTGCTTGGAAATGAGCCCCTGTTCGGCCATATCGACCGCAATCCTCAGGGCCGCCTTGGCGGTGCGCTTGCCGGACCGGGTCTGCAGCATCCACAGCTTGCCGCGTTCGATCGTGAATTCCAGGTCCTGCATATCGCGGTAATGCCGTTCAAGCTTGCTGCAGATCGCCTCGAATTCGGCGAAGGCCTCGGGCATCAGCTTTTCCAGGGACGGCTTGTCGGAGCCCGACGCAATGCGTGCAGCCTCGGTGATGTTCTGCGGCGTGCGAATGCCGGCGACGACGTCCTCGCCCTGGGCATTCACCAGAAACTCGCCATAGAGTTCGCTTTCGCCGGTCGATGGATTGCGGGTGAAGGCGACGCCTGTCGCCGACGAATTTCCGAGGTTGCCGAAGACCATCGCCTGAACATTGACCGCAGTACCCCAGCCGGCCGGAATTCCGTGAAGATGCCGGTAGGTTATCGCGCGCGGGTTCATCCAGCTCGAAAAGACGGCGCCGATCGCGCCCCACAGCTGAACCTCGGGGTCCTGCGGAAAGGGCTTGCCAAGCACCTCTTCGATCGCCTCCTTGTAGCGCGAAATGACGTGCTGCCACTCGACCGCCGAAAGTTCCGTATCCTGCTCGTGGCCAAGCCGCCCTTTCTCGTCCTCCAGGATTTCCTCGAAGACCTCGTGGTCGACGCCCATGACGACGTCGCCATACATCTGGATGAAGCGCCGGTAGCTGTCCCATGCGAAGCGCGCATCGCCGGCATCGTGCCCGAGCGCATGCACGGACTGGTCGTTGAGGCCAAGGTTCAAGACCGTATCCATCATGCCGGGCATCGACGCACGCGCGCCGGAACGGACGGACAATAGAAGCGGACGGGTCGTGTCACCGAAGGTGCGGCCGGTAATCTCTTCCATCCGGGTAATGCCGTGCCGCACCTGCTCGCGCAGGCCGTCGGGCATGGCTCTATCATTTTCGAAGTAGCTGTTGCAGGCATCCGTG
Source organism: Sinorhizobium garamanticum (assembly GCF_029892065.1). Taxonomy (NCBI): domain Bacteria; kingdom Pseudomonadati; phylum Pseudomonadota; class Alphaproteobacteria; order Hyphomicrobiales; family Rhizobiaceae; genus Sinorhizobium; species Sinorhizobium garamanticum. The sequence goes on from NZ_CP120373.1 coordinate 254,177, forward strand.
ACGATTGTCAGTCCCGGCGGCACCGGCAGGCCGAGACTGCACATCTCCGCGAGGTTTGCTCCCTTGCCGCCAAGCTTGTTGCGATCCCCCGCGCGCCCTTCGGCCTCGCCTCCGCCGAAGGTATATACCCATTTCGTCATGCCTGCTCTCCACCCAGAAACAGCTTTGATGACGGTCTACAGTATATGTTTCGGAGTGAAAATGCACTCGACGAAGATTTTTGCTGCAGTGCACCAAAATTGAAACGCAAGCCGGCGACGGCCAACACGGCGGCGTCAATTCGGCCTATTCGAAGTCGCCTGCCGTGATCAGGGCGGGCAGGTCAGACCGCTTCCCGCAAGCGTTCGGCCGTCTGTAGGTCGACGGAAACGAGCTGCGAGACGCCCTGCTCGGCCATGGTAACGCCAAAGAGACGATTCATGCGCGCCATGGTGATCGGGTTATGGGTGATGATGATGAAGCGGGTCTCGGTCGAGGCCGCCATTTCGTCCATCAGGTTGCAATAGCGCTCGACATTGTGGTCGTCGAGCGGGGCATCAACTTCATCGAGCACGCAGATCGGTGCCGGATTGGTGAGGAAGACGGCAAAGATCAGCGCCATTGCCGTCAGCGCCTGCTCGCCGCCCGAAAGCAGCGTCATCGTCTGCGGCTTCTTGCCGGGCGGACGGGCGAGGATCTCGAGGCCGGCCTCGAGCGGATCGTCGCTCTCTATCAGTTGCAGTTCGGCCGTGCCGCCGCCGAAGAGATGTGTGAACAGCCGCTGGAACTGTCCGTTGACTACATCGAAAGCGGCAATCAGCCGCTCGCGCCCTTCGCGATTGAGGTTCTGGATGGCACTGCGGAGCTTGCGGATTGCCTCGATGACATCGTCGCGCTCCTTGAGGATCGCCGCCAGCCGCTCGGAGAGTTCCTTCTGCTCTTCCTCGGCGCGAAGATTGACGGCGCCGAGCCGTTCCCGCTCGATCTTCAGCCGTTCGAGTTCGCGCTCCACGCCGTGCATCCCGGGTAGCGCCTGATCGGCGGCAAGCCCGGTCAAGCGCATCACCTCGTGCGGCGCGCAGGCAAGGCCCTCGTGAATGCGCGCCTCGATCTCGACGCGACGCTCGCGGGCCGAGACCAGGCGCTCCTCCGCGCGACCGCGCTTTTCGCGGGCCTCGGCAAGATCCGAAAGCGCAGCAGCGGCCGCTCGATCCGCCTCACGCTGGCGGCCTTCCGCTTCGGCGAGAACATCGGCCGCTTCGCGGCGCGAAGCCTCCGCCTTGTGCAGTTCGTTCATCAACGCGCGGCGCTTGTCCTCGAACTCGTCGGGTGCATCGACCAATTCCTCGACTTCGTCCCGCGCCTCCGCCTCGCGCTCGCGCAGTGTGTCGATGTGTTGCTCGGCGCTCGCTGCCCTCGCCCGCCACGTCTCGCGCTCCGCGGTGATTGCCGAAAGCCGGCGCTGGCGCATCTCGTTCTCGCGGGCGAGACCGTCATGGGCAGCACGTGCCTCCGCGACCGCGGCGCGATCGGCGGCGACCGCCGCCGACTGGTTACGCAGATTGAGCTCGAGCTCGGAAAGATCGGGGGCTGTGGCGAGCGCGTCGTTGGCCGCCTCGATCTGTTCCGCCGCCTCCTCGACCTGTCCCTGCAGCTGAAGCTTCGTTTCGGCAAGAACGGCGCGGCGGCGGGCGAGATCGCCCGAGGCACGTTCGGCTGTGGCCAGCGCTTCCCGCGCCTCGGCGAGTTGACGGCCGATCATGCGCTGGGAATCGCGCGCAAGCCGCAGCCGTTCATCCTCGGCTCGGATGCGTGCGCTGGCCGCGGTGAGATCGGCTTCGGCCCGCCGCAACGCTTCGGTCGCATCCTCGGTTTCACTCTCGAGCTCGACAAGCCGGTTCTTCTGCGCGAGCCGCAAGGCTGCGGCGCTTGGCGCCTCTGATCCCGTTACATGGCCGTCCCAGCGCCAAACCGCGCCTTCCCTCGTCACCAGGCGCTGGCCGGTCTTCAACAGCGGCAGCAGGCGCTCCGCCTCCGCCTCGCTTTCGACGATCCCGATCTGGCCAAGCGCCCGTTTGAGCGCGTCCGGTGCGCGCACATAGCCGTCGAGCGGCACAGCACCCGCCGGCAAAGATGGATCGGCAGAATGGTCGCCAGGCATTCGCCAATGCGCGGGTGCTGCCGGATCCAAAGGGGAATCGAGGTCGTCGCCAAGTGCCGCACCGAGGGCCGTCTCGAACCCGCGCTCGACCTTCATCTCCTCGACGATCGCCGGATAGGCGCCACCGCCGACCGCCTCCAGCATCCGGCGGATCGTGCGCGCCTCCGCTTCGATGCCATTCAACGCTGCGCGTGCCTCATCGACCGGCGGGCGGGCAGCAGCCTCATCGGCACGGGCGTCGGCGAGCGCCTCCTCAATGGAGACGACAGCCGCTTCGGCTTCCTCCAGCGCAGCCTCAGCGACCTCCACCTGTCCCTGCTTTTCATGCGGATCGGGAAGTGCCGCCATCTGCCGGTCGAGGTCATCGAGATCGCGTGTCTGGTCGGAAAGCTGACGGACGAGGCGCGCCTGCCGTTCCGAGAGATCGCGAAGTGTTCTTTCGATCTGATTGCGACCCGCTTGCGCCTCGGCACGCTCGGCCGTCAGCCGCGCAAGCTCGGCTTCGCTGATCGCCAGTGCCTCGTTGGCAGCATTGAGCCGTTCACGCGCTTCGCCGGCACGGTCATCCGCCTCCGCCAGCACGTCCTGGAGTTCCGCTTCCTCCTCGTCGAGGCGTGCGAGAATGCCGGCATTGTCTGCAACCAGCCGCTCCTCGCGCGCAATATCCTCGGCGAGTTGCGCCAGGCGGCGCTGCAATTCATCGCGGCGCCTCAGGATCCGGCCGGCATCCTCTTCCAGCTGCGAGCGGGCGATCTGCAGGCGCTGCAGCGCCGCCGCGAGCTTCGCCTCGTTCTCGCGAAGCTCCGGTAGTTTGAGGCTGGCGATCGCCTGGGCTTTCGCTGCCTCCATCTGGGTCTGCGCCTTCTCGGCGACCAGTGCGGTGATCTGGTTCAGCTGGCTTGTCGCCTCGGCCTCAGCCTCTTTGGCCTGCACCCAGCGGATATGGAAGAGGATCGCTTCATGCCGGCGAATATCGGCCGACAGCATCTTGAAGCGATTGGCCTGGCGGGACTGGCGCTTCAGGCTCTCGATCTGGCTTTCGAGCTGGGACGTCACGTCGTCTAGCCGCTCAAGATTGGTCTCGGCCGCCCGCAAGCGCAATTCCGCCTCATGGCGGCGGGAATGCAAGCCGGATATGCCGGCCGCCTCTTCGAGCAGTTGACGGCGGGCCTGAGGCTTGGCGGCGATCAGTTCGCCGATCCGCCCCTGCCCAACCATCGATGGGGAGCGCGCGCCGGTCGATGCGTCGGCAAACAGCAACTGCACGTCCTTGGCGCGCGCTTCCTTGCCGTTGATGCGGTAAACCGAACCCTGCTCGCGCTCGATGCGGCGGGTCACCTGGATCTCGTCGCTGTCGTTGAAGGCGGCAGGGGCCGTGCGATCGGCGTTGTCGAGATAGAGGCCGACTTCAGCCGTGTTGCGCGCCGGCCGGTTGCCCGAGCCGGAAAAGATCACGTCGTCCATGCCGGAGGCGCGCATGTTCTTGTAGGAGTTTTCGCCCATCACCCAGCGCAGCGCTTCGACAAGGTTCGACTTGCCGCAGCCGTTTGGCCCGACGACACCAGTCAGGCCGCGCTCGATGACGAATTCGGTCGGTTCGACGAAGGATTTGAAGCCGAGCAGGCGAAGCTTGTTGAACTTCATGGGCGGGACGTCCGTTGGCGGCCATCGAGCCGTTCACCATGAAGGAAGGGCGCATAAAACGAAAAAACGGGCGCACGGCTGCCGCCGTCGCCCGTTTTCAGGAAAAGCGAAGGATCAGAGCTTGCTGTCGATGAGGGCCGACATAACGTCAACCGACATGTCCCCCGAATAGTGCTCACCATTGACGAAGAAGGTCGGCGTCGACTTGACGCCGAAATCCTTGGCGCCCCTCTGCATCACTGCATTCACATCATCCAGAAGTTTTTGGTTCGTCAAGCAGGCCTCGAAGCTCTCCTGTGTAAAACCGGCGAGTTTGGACATCTGCAGGAGCGCATCGCGGCCGTTCTGCGCTGCGGCCCACTGCTCCTGCTGCTTGAACAGCATCGAGATCATCGGGAAATACTGCCCTTCCGGCGCGCAGCGCGCCAGCATGAAGGCCGCGGCAGCGCGCGGATCGAACGGGAACTCGCGGATGATGAAGCGCACCTTGCCGCTGTCGACATATTTCGCCTTGATGGTGTCGAAGGACTTGTTGTGGAAGTTCGCGCAGTGCGGGCAGGTCATCGACATGTATTCGACGATCGTCACCGGCGCATTGGCTTCGCCCAACGCCATTTCCGGCAGCGCGCCCGGTTCGAGCAGCTTCTGCACGTCGACGGTGCCTTCCGGCTGCGGCAGTTCAACCTTGGCGGCAGCGGGTGGGGATGCCTGGGCGACCTCGGTTTCAGCAGGCTTCGCCTCGCTGGCAGCGGGTGCTGCCGGTGTGGACGCAGTGGTCGTCGCCTCCGCGGTCGCACTGGTTTCAGTCGGCGCTGTCGAAGCCGTCTCCTTCTTCTCCTCGCTGCAGGCGGCGAGCATCAGGGCGAGCGCGCCGACAGCGGCACCGCCCAGAAGGCGTTTCGAAAGGCTCTTTTCGGAAGCGGACATGAATTTGACCCGTGTTCTGTGAGGGAAAATTGAATTGCGAATTCGATAACTTGCCTTGTTGGAGGCGACAAGGGGCGGCGTCTCAACTGAATTCAAAGAAATGTGACCGCTTGAAGATCACGTTCCCTTCGGGCGCGACGAAAACACGGCAGTCCCGAGACGCCGAAGCGCCGCCTTCAGCGCCTCGCTTTCTACGCCTTCCACCATGGCTTCGAGCTTTCGCGCGGGCTCGCCGACGAGCGGACGCGAACGACGAAACGGTTTGGGCGGGGCCGCAACCGGCTTCTGCACGATGCGGATCTGACCGATCGCGTAGAAACCGAAAAAACCGTTGATGCGCTGGATCAGTTCGCCCTGGGCATGGGTCAGGAAAAGCGCCCTCGCGCCCTCGCAAGCGACGGTCAGAACGCCAGGCTGATGGCCGCCTTCGCCGCCCATTTCAGAAGAACGGCGCGGCCAGGCGATCTTTTCCGGCCGTGTACAGTCGGCAAACTCCGGGCCGGCGATCTCGTCCCAGGAGCCGAGCAGCATGGTGTTGATGCCCGCGCGCTTGGCGAGCACCGGATCGATCAGGCCGTTTGCGACCTCGCTGATCTGGACCACGCCCTTGCGGGCCTTCTCTTGGTTCACCGGCACGACTTTCTGTTTGCAACTCCGATTGCGCCTTGAAGCCCAGGCGGACGTCATCCAACTATAGGCCGGAAAAGGATCCCCCGGCAAATGATGCACGACACCCCAAAGGCGGCGACCGCCACCTTTCTTCTTCTCGACTGGTACGATCGCCACCACCGCGATCTCCCTTGGCGGGTTTCGCCGCCAATGGCGCGAAAGGGCGTTGTCGCTGATCCTTACCACGTCTGGCTATCGGAGGTCATGCTGCAGCAGACCACCGTCCAGGCGGTCAAAGCCTATTTCAACAAATTCCTGGCGCTGTGGCCGACGATCAATGATCTTGCCGCTGCGGATACCGAAGACGTGATGAAAGCCTGGGCCGGGCTCGGCTATTACGCTCGTGCGCGCAACTTGAAAAAATGCGCCGAAGCGGTGGCGTGCGAGCACGGCGGGCGCTTTCCGGACAGTGAGGAAGCGCTGAAAGCACTTCCCGGCATTGGCGGCTACACGGCGGCGGCGGTCGCGGCGATCGCTTTCAACCGCCGAAGCGCCGTTCTCGACGGCAATGTCGAGCGCGTGATCTCCCGCCTCTACTCCATCGAAACGCCGCTGCCCGCCGCCAAGCCGGAAATGCGGGCGCGAGTCCTTGCCCTGACACCCGAGGATCGCCCGGGCGACTTCGCGCAGGCGATGATGGATCTCGGCGCGACGATCTGCACCCCTAAACGGCCGGCCTGTTCGCTCTGTCCCTTCCGGGCAAGCTGTCTGGCGCTTGCAACAGCCGACCCCGAAACCTTTCCACGCAAGGCGGAAAAGAAGCAAAAACCACTGCGCCTCGGCGCGGCCTTCGTGGCGATCGACCGCTCGAACGCCGTCTATCTACAGAAGCGCGCCGACACCGGCCTTCTCGGCGGCATGACGGAGGTTCCCGGAACGGGATGGACTGCTCGCCGCGACGGCGAAACCGCCGTCGCTGCCCAGCCGTTCGCCGCGCCTTGGGAGCCCTGCGGAACGATCACGCATGTTTTTACGCATTTCGAGTTGCGCCTCTCGGTCTACCGCGCCAATGTTCAGCGCCTCGAGACGGGAGCGAACGGATGGTGGGAGCCGATCGCATCGCTGGGGGCGCAGGCACTGCCGACCGTCATGAAAAAGGCAATCGCCCAGGCTATACCAAACGCCTTCAAGGCCGAGCGAAGCTAGAACAAGCCAAGGCGTGAAGCGTTTTCATCAGTTTCCCTGCACAGGACCTTTGGAACACTCAAGGATTGCCGATGAGCAGCGCAAACATCCGCCACATCGTCTTCGACATCGGCAAGGTGCTGATCCATTACGACCCGCGTCTTCCCTACTGCCGCATCATCCCGGATGAAGCCGAGCGCAACTGGTTCTTCGCCAATGTCTGCACCCACGACTGGAACGTCGAACAGGATCGAGGACGCTCGTGGGAAGAGGCGGAGGAAATTTTGATTCGGGTACACCCGGATCGCGAGGACCAGATTCGGGCGTTTCGCGAATGCTGGCACGAGATGGTGCCGCATGCCTATGTCGAGACCGTCTCCCTGATGGAGGGACTGATCGCCGAAGGGCGCGATGTCACCATGCTCACCAATTTTGCGTCGGATACATTCCGCGAGGCGCAGAAGCTATATCCCTTCCTGACCCTGCCGCGGGGCGTGACGGTCTCCGGCGATGTCGGCCTGATCAAGCCGGAAGTCGCGATCTATCGGGCCCATGCGAAGGCCTTCGACCTGGAGCCCGCCGCCACGCTCCTCATCGACGACAGCATGGCCAATGTGGAGGGCGCGCGCACTGCGGGTTGGCATGCGGTTCACTTCACCGACGCCGAGAAGCTGAAGGTCGATCTCGCCTGCTACGGCATTCAGCACTAAGACCCTTTGCGGTTTTGCGATGCCCGTACTGGCTGTAAAATCATCAAAGCGCCACAATCGGTTCAGCCGTCATTCAGCTAGCGCCCTTCATGATCAGGACCAGAATTCGACGCCAACCCCGAAAGGTTCTGTTCCATGGCCACGCGTATCTACGGCACGAACTACAACGACAAGATCGTGCAGAACGGCTATATCTCTGTAGAGATCTATGCACTTGACGGAAACGACCAGATTTATCTGAACAGGACCGACAGCTACGGCGGATATAACTTCGTCGATGCGGGCTACGGCAACGATGTTGTCGTTAATTACTTCGAGGGCGGCAACGACATCTTTATGGGCGCCGGCGACGATCTCTATATCGCCGACGCACGTGTCCGTGACGCAAGCTCCTATGACGTGGTTTCCGGCGGCAGCGGCAACGACCGCTTCGAGATCGAAACCTATGCCAGCGACTATTATGGCGACAGCGGCAACGACACGTTCCTGTCCGTCGGTTTCAAGAACTACTTTAACGGTGGCACCGGCATCGACACCATCAGCTATCAGTTGCAGGACAGCTTCGGTTCGGAGCGCGGCCGTGGCGTGACGATCGACCTCGGCTACAAATATGCGACCACGGGCACCGGCCGCCGGGAAGACCTGATCAGCATCGAAAATGCGACGGGAACCAACTACGGCAATGACGACATTACCGGCAGTTCGGTCGCCAATGTGCTGCGCGGGCTGGGCGGCCACGACATCCTCGAGGGCCTCGGCGGCGACGATTTCCTCGATGGCGGCAGCGGCGACGATGATCTCTACGGTGGTTCGGGCGCCGATATCCTGCGCGGCGGTACCGGCTTCGACTACCTCGACGGCGGCACCGGCACCGACAGCTTCGATTTCAACTCGATCACCGAATCGGCCGTCGGCAGCCGGCGCGACGTGATCGCCGATTTCCACCGGTCGGAGTGGGACGTCATCGACCTTTCGACGATCGACGCCGACACCACCTGGAGCGGAAACCAGAGCTTTACCTTCGTCGGCAGCCGCGGCTTTTCCGGCGAGGCGGGCGAGCTGAATTTCCGCTACGGGGTCGTGTCCGGAGACGTCAATGGCGACGGCTACGCCGATTTCCAGATCAAGGTCAACGGCGTTTCCAGCCTGCGGGTAGACGACTTCTTTCTCTGATGCGCGTTGCCTCTTGGCGAGAAGCCCTGCTGCGATCACAGCGGGGCTTTACCGTTTGGAAAGCGGAACGAGGCAAATGGCGATGGCCCTCATCCGGCCTGCGGGCCACCTTCTCCCGTGAACGGGGGCGAAGGGGGCTCCGGCGGCGAGGTCTCAGTCCCCTCTCCCCGCCTGCGGGGTTAGGGTGTCCATCACGCCTCAATACAAACGCCCGGAATCCTCATCGGATTCCGGGCGTTTAAAGCGCTCCCTCCGGGACTGAAGGTACAAAAACCGGACGGAGCGCTTTTCGAAGACCCGAACGGAACTGGTTGATCAGTTCAGTTTTGCCAGGCCATTTCGAATGACGGATCGGAGTTCGTCGATGGGCCTCAGACTGTTGCCCTCTTCGAAGTGCCAGAATGTCCATCCGTTGCAGGCATCAAGGCCCTGAACTTTTGCACCAAGGCGGTGGATGGAACCGGCCTCGCCACCAGAGGCGAGCGTCCCGTCCGCGCGCACGATCGCGCTGTAGCGTCGCTTTGCATCGGTCAGAACCGTGCCGGGCTTGATCAGTCCGCTTTCGATCAGCGTATTGAAGGCAACGCGCGGCTCCGCCTTCTTGCCGGTCATGACTGAAAGCGTCGCCTTACCGAGAGGCTCGACGGCGGCAATGCGTTCGGCCGCGGCATCGATATAGTCCTGCTCGCGCTCGATGCCGACGAAATGGCGGCCGAGGCGCTTGGCAACGGCGCCCGTGGTGCCGGAACCGAAGAAGGGGTCGAGCACGACGTCGCCGGGCTTGGTCGAGGCCATCAGAATACGGGCAAGCAAGGCCTCCGGCTTCTGCGTCGGATGCACCTTCTTGCCGTCATCCCCCTTCAGGCGCTCATTACCCGAGCAGATCGGAAACAACCAGTCGGAGCGCATCTGAACGTCGTCGTTTGCCGCCTTCATGGCTTCGTAGTTGAAGGTATAGCCCTTGGCCTTTGCGTTCGGCGTCGCCCAGATCAGCGTTTCATGCGCATTCTGGAAACGGCGGCCCTTGAAGTTCGGCATCGGATTGGTCTTGCGCCAGATGATGTCGTTCAAGATCCAGAAATGCAGGTCCTGCAGGATCGCGCCGACCCGAAAGATATTGTGGTAGGAACCGATCACCCAGAGCGTGCCGGTCGGTTTCAGGACGCGGCGGCAGGCAAGCAGCCACGCCCGGGTAAAGGCGTCGTAAGCCTCGAAGGAGGCGAACTGGTCCCAGTCGTCGTCGACGGCATCGACCAGCGATTGGTCGGGCCGGTGCAGCATGCCGCCGAGCTGGAGATTGTAGGGCGGATCGGCGAAAACGACATCGACGGAATTATCGGGAAGCGCGTTCAGCGCTGCCACGCAATCTCCCTTGATGATGCTGTCGAGCCAGCTCAACGGACGGGCGGCACGGGAGATTTCGGCAAGCGAAACAACTGAAGACATGGACAACTCGCAAATACGCTTACTCGGACTGACTATACGCTTATGGTTACCGAAGATGGTTACCAAAGGCTGAAACCGTTCCGGAAAAAATTCGCGTCCATGCTTGTACCGACCGACCGTCGTTCAGTGGCCGGCCCCGCAGAGCGCTCTTCTCAAGTCGTCTCGGCTCGATCGTGCCACTGGCGGCTGTCCGGCGGCGCCTGATCGCGATCGTTGAGGCCGTAGTCCCGGACGACTGCAGCAATCCTCAGCCGGTAGTCGGCAAAGACTCCACGCCGGCCTGCCTCCTGTGCGGCCCGATGCTCGGCACCGTTGCGCCAGGCCTTTACCGCCGCTTCGTCTCGCCAAAAGGAAAGCGACAGCAACTTGTTCGGATCGACAAGGCTCTGAAACCGCTCGATCGATATGAAGCCGTCAATACCGTCCAGCAGCGGTCGCAGATCGGCGGCAAGCCCAAGATAGATGTCGCGCTTGCCCTCGGCGGGCAGGACTTCGAAAATCACAGCGATCATCGCATCACTCCTTTCCGAGTGGCAGAGAGACATTCTTCAGAAAGATGCGATCCTCCTTCAGGATGAAACGCTCCCGCCGGGCGAATTCGTAATTCTCGCGCCCGAGCGGATCGACGGCAAGCCGCGCTCGATAGGCTTCGTAGGCAGCGAGGCTTTCGATGTTGTAGACGCCAAAGGCGGTCGTCGCCGAGCCTTCGTGCGGGCCGAAATAACCGATGAGATCGGCACCGCAGCGGGGGATGGCTTCGCCCCAATTGCGGGCATAGGTTGCGAAATCGTCCTTGCGGAACGGGTCGATCTCGTAACGGATGAAGCAGGTGATCATGGTCGTCTCCTTCTTGGTTGAAGGCAACTATGCCGACTTGTCCGGTGCGAATGCTTCGATTATGATCGAAGTATGAAGGAAGGTCCGGACATCGCCCTGATCGGCTCGCTCATCGGCGATCCTGCGCGCGCCAACATGCTGACCGCGTTGATGGGCGGCCAGGCTTTGACGGCCACGGAGCTTGCGACGCATGCCGGAATCACGCTGCAGACTGCAAGCTCGCATCTTGCCAAGCTGGAGGCCGGCGGATTGCTCACGCAGCGCAAGCAGGGCCGCCACCGCTATTATGCCTTGAGTGAGGACGAGGTCGGGCTGATGCTCGAAAGTATCATGGGCTTTGCGGCGAGCCGCGGGTTGACGCGTCATCGTCCGGGACCGAAGGACCCGGCGCTCAGGAAGGCGCGTGTCTGCTACAATCACCTCGCCGGCGACTACGGGGTGCGCATGCTCGACAGCCTGGTCGCCGCGCGCCAGATCGAAGTGACCGGCGACGACCTTGCGCTGACCGATGCCGGTCGGGCCCGCGTCGAGGCCCTGGGCATCGATTATGCTGCACTCAAAAAATCCCGTCGACCGATCTGCCGGACCTGCCTCGACTGGAGCGAGCGTCGCTCGCATCTTGCCGGCTCGCTCGGTGAGGCACTCCTGACCCTCTTCATCGACAAGGGGTGGGCGAGGCGCGAGCAGAACAGCCGCGCGATTCACTTTACCGATTCCGGCGAAAAAGCCTTCTCAGAACTCTTCCCGCAATAGGAGCTCTTAAATCGGCTACGATTTAAGGAAGCATGTAGAGGGCGCTCCTCGAACGACCGCGCCGGCAAAGCCAGCGCGCGCAATGCGCGTGCAGAGGGCGGACCATTCGCATTCATCACAGGCGGCACGAACAGAACCAAGCGCAAAGGCGCCGCGCAGGTTCTGAAGGCGCCGGTCGTCGAGAATGAGAACGGAGCCAGGGCCAAGCGGAAACCCAAGCAGGTCGGCTACCGCAGCCAAGGCCCGGCTGTCGCGACAGCCGATATTCTCATTGCGGCAATGAGCCTCAGCCAGACCCAACATCGGCGCACAGATATCGTCCGGCCCTTCGACGATCTCGATCGGCTCGCCGGCGGAAAGCCGACCGGCAACGTCATGGTAGTTGCGGGTGAACGAGGGCGTATAGCCCTCGCCCACGAAAGTCAGTAGGCACAAAAGATGATGCCCGCGCAGGCGAACCGTCACGGCAGGTCGACCGGCTGACGGCCGGAGCTCTGGATAGCCTTAAGAACCGCGGCGGCGAGCGCTGATTTCAGGACGGCACCGATGAGGAACGGGACGGCGCCCAACATGACCGCCTTCTCGAGGCCGATCAGCGTCGCAAGCCACGCCGCACCGAGAACAAGGCAGAGGATGTTGGCGGAAAAGTGCGCGAGGAAGCTTAGCACCACCCGATCGCCCGTCCAGCCTTGTGCCGCCAGCCAACCGGCAAGGCCGCCGATCAACGGAAACGAGACGAGGTAGCCGGCGGTCGGACCGGCGAAATGGCCAATGCCGCCCGCGCCGTTTGCAAGCACCGGCAATCCGACGATGGCTTCCGCCAACCATGCGAGGATCGTGACCACGCCGAGACGCCAGCCGTAAATGACGCCAATCATGGTGACTGCGAAGGTCTGCATGGTGATCGGCACCGGCACCATCGGCACGCTGATCTGCGAGGAAAGTGCAAGGAAGCCCGTGCCGGCCAGCACGAACAGGGCCTTGAGCGGCCACGCCTTGTCGCCGAGACGCAGCGGATCGAAGACAGGCGAATGCGCAGAAACGAGATCGGACATGGGCTCTCCCAAACTTGGATGGATGAATTATAGATAATTTTTGGAACTATCTATAATTTTTCCGATACCTGCAAACTGGAGCGTAATCAAGAGGCAGAGGCTACGAATTCGCCCCGCTCGGTGACCGAGAACTAACCGGAGCAACGCCCTCAGCGAGCCTCGCGTGAGAATTATAGATAATCCGAAAAAACAGCCCGATCGGGCCTGCGCTAACCGACGATAGAAAAAGCTTCGCGAACTTCGCCTGCGGCCGTCCTTACCGGAGTCTTGCCGATCCATCCGACATGGCGCTCGAGAATGGCGGCCGCCTCCTCGCCCTTTCCTTGACGGAGAGCCGCCAGGATGGCGCGGTGATCGTGATCCGTGCGTGCCTCCCAGCTCGAACGCCAGGCTGAGAAGAGAAATCGGGCACTTGCGGCATGTAGATCGTCAATCGCGGCGAGCAGGCGCGGCATACCGCAGGGCTCGAGAATGATCCGGTGAAAGGCACGGTTCGCTGCCTCCCAGGAGCGCACATCCCGGGAACTATCGGCCGCAGCCGTTGCCTCCTCAGCCCTGTCGAGGATCGCTGGCGTCAGGTGAGGCACGGCGTGACGCAGCGCCAAGACCTCCAGGGCCGCCCGCATCTCCGCGACTTCGCGCACCTCCTTGAGGTCGAAAGCGGCGACGCGCACGCCGCGGCGTGGCTCGCTCACGGCGAGCCCCTGCGCCTCCAGCCGGCGAAAGGCCTCGCGCACGGGAACGTGACTGGCGCCGAACTCCTCGGCGACGTGATCCTGCCGCAGCCGCTCGCCCGGCGGCAGCACTCCGGAGATGATCCTTTCGGCAAGCACGCGGCTGATGCGGCTCGCAAGTGTGTCGTCGCGTTCCTTGTTCATGCGCTACAGATAGAGGTGCATCCCGACGCTGTCGAGAAAGCTCGAATGCCCTTCGGGCAATTTCCAAAGGTTGAGCTTTGGACCGCCATCGTATAAAGCTCGCTCGACTGTCGCTTTCGCCGCGATCCAGACTCCTCCCCCTGCCGCTGGCATTATTTCTCCCAAGGAACTGACCCCCAAATGACCGGTATCGATCTCATTATCTTCGATTGCGACGGTGTGCTCGTCGACTCGGAAATCATCGCCTCGGAAGTCGAGGCCGGATTACTGACGGAAGCGGGTTACCCGATCAGCGTCGAGCAAATGGCCGAGCGCTTCGCCGGCATGACCTGGCACAACACGCTGCTGGCGATCGAGAAGGAGGCGAGCATTCCGCTGTCGGCATCGCTGATCGACAAGGTCGATGCCATTCTCGACAAGCGGCTCGCCCGCGACATCAAGATCATCGAAGGCGTCAAGCCGGCGCTGATGCAACTGACGCTGCCGCATTGCGTCTGCTCCAACTCCACCTCCGAGCGCCTTGCCATCATGCTCGGCAAGGTCGGCATCAAGGACCATTTCGGCAAACATATCTATTCCGCACGTGATCTCGGCCCAGACCGCGTCAAGCCGAAGCCGGATATCTTCCTGCACGGTGCCGCCCAATTCGGCATCGATCCGTCGCGCGTCCTCGTTATCGAGGACTCGGTACATGGTATTCACGGCGCCCGCGCCGCAGGGATGCGGGTCGTCGGCTTCACCGGCGGCGCCCATACCTATCCCTCGCACGCGGACAAATTGACGGAAGCTGGCGCGGAGACGGTGATTTCCCGCATGGCGGTCCTGCCCGGCGTGATCGCGGCGCTCGCCGAATGGTCCGAGTCCGTGACGGCCTGACCCGTCGCGTCAGTGCGATCGGATCAATCTTTTTCGCCCCGGCTGCCGTTGGGACGGAATCCCGTGGGTTGTAATCGAGGCGCGTCCATTTCGGCGCGCGAGGACGCCATGCCGCATTGATTGTGCATGACCTTCCTTCGAAAATCATGGTTTTCGCGTTGCGCCCGAGGGCTATAACAAGCAGTCCATGAGCGTTTATTCCAAGGAGGAAAAATTATGCGTCTTTCGATATTGACCGGTTTGACGTTGGCGGCCGGTGTCGCTTTCGCACCGCTCGCCCACGCGGATATCACGATTGGCGTCATCACTCCGCTCACTGGCCCGGTCGCGGCCTTCGGCGAACAGGTCAAGAGCGGCGCCGAAGCGGCGGTCGAGGCGATCAACAATGCCGGCGGCATCAACGGCGAAAAGATCGTCATGAAGATCGTCGATGACGCCGGTGAACCAAAGCAAGCCGTATCCGTAGCCAACCAGCTCGCCGGCGAAGGCCTGCGCTTTGTTGTCGGCCCTGTAACCTCCGGCACCTCGATGCCGGCATCGGACGTGCTCGCGGAAAACGGCATCCTGATGGTCACACCGACGGCGACGACGCCGGATCTTACGACCCGCGGGCTTTGGAACGTGCTGCGCACCTGCGGACGGGACGACCAGCAGGCGGTCGTTGCCGCCGACTATGTCGTCAAGAACCTCAAGGACAAGCGCGTCGCCGTGCTGCACGACAAGGCCGCCTATGGCAAGGGGCTTGCCGACGGGTTCAAGGCCGCGATCAACGCGGGCGGTATAACCGAAGTCGTCTATGAGGGCCTGACCGCTGGTGAAAAGGACTTCGGCGCCATCGTCACGCGCCTCAAGGCAGAAAAAGTCGATGTCGTCTATTTCGGCGGCTATCATGCCGAAGGCGGCCTGCTCGTTCGCCAGATGCGCGACCAGGGCGTCGAGGCACAGCTTCTCGGCGGCGACGGCCTCTCCAACACCGAGTTCTGGGCCATCGGCGGCGAAGCGGCGAGCGGCACGATCTACACCAATGCGAGCGACGCGACCCGCAACCCGGCAGCCGCCCCCGCGATCGAGGCTCTCAAAGCTAAGAACATCCCGGCCGAAGCCTTCACGCTCAACGCCTATGCCGCCGTGCAGGTCCTCAAGGCCGGCATCGAAAAGGCGGGCTCCGCCGAGGACCCGACCGCAGTCGCGGCGGCAATCAAGTCCGGCGACGGGATCGACACCGTCATTGGCAAGCTGACCTACGGCGAAACCGGCGATCTCACCTCTCCGAGCTTCTCGCTCTACAAATGGGAAGCCGGCAAGAGCGTCGCCGCAGAGTAAGCGGACGGCGACGGACGAAAGGAAACGCCGGGGCATGCCCGGCGTTTTTTGTTGCGTGCTGCGGGATATCCCGTCCAGCGGTCTCACTGTGTCCGGGGCGGCCCCTCGTCGAAGCCGACAAAAACCTTGGCTTCGGCGCCGGCACCAGCGGGAAGCGTGACGTCGGCCTTGGTGAAAACGAACTGGGTCGAGGCGCTGCCCTGCGGAATCTCGACCGGAAATTGGGTAAGTTCGGAATAGAGCGTCTTTTCCCCATCCGTCGAGGCAACGCGGATCGGTAGGGTCACTTTGCCAGGTCCTCCAGCGGGGCCCGCCACGACACGTCCCTGCACCACCACCGTCACCTTGAGCGTATCCTCACTCTGCACGCATTGGCGCGTCGTGTCGGCAAGTGACGCCTGATAGACAACCTTGGTCGGATCGTCCTTAGCGCCCTTCGCATAGGTGCGGTAGCTGGAAGTGCCGTCCCGAAGAGTAACCTGAGGGCAGGCCGCCTGTATTACCGCAGGCGTCGCGGCGGACGCACTGCCGCCAGATTCGATGGCACCGCCAGTTTGCGTCTTGTTGCAGCCGGCGAGCGCCGCAAGAAGCGATACGGCGAGAACACGGCGAGATACTTTGCCAAACACTTTATACAACCTCTGCTGAACCCGGTTAAACACCAGATCACGATGAGTTTGGACTGGATCAATCCAAAATCATCGTGATCGATTCCAATAGTTTAAGGCGGCGACCGGGGGCGGAAGACCGCCTGAACCCTGCCCGCCAGGCCCTAGACCGAAAAGGATCGATCGAGGGCCCTTTCAAGGCCCACGGGCATCGTCTATAGCAGCGGCGTTTTGAAAAATCGATCCAGTCAGCCGTCTCATGCAGAAATTTCCGGAAGAGCGTGGTCAGCCGGAATTGCCAGGGTGACAAGATTGACGGGGTGTTTTGTCGGGGATTGACGCAAAAAGGCGGCCGGGTTGGGCGGACCTCTCATACGGTCGCGCTCTCGCGGAAACAGGACGAAGGGTGAAGACGGTGAAATATGTTTCGACACGGGGAGAAGCGGCGCCCCTCGGTTTTTGCGACGCACTTCTCGCAGGGCTCGCGCGTGACGGCGGGCTCTATCTGCCGAAGGAATGGCCGACGCTTTCGAAAAAGGAAATACGGGCGCTGCGCGGCAAGTCCTATCAGGAAATCGCCTTTGCCGTGCTCGAGCCCTTCACCAACGGCGAAATCCCGGCCGCCAAGTTTCGTGAGATGATCGACGAAGCCTATGCCACCTTCCGGCATCCGGCTGTCGTGCCGCTCGTCCAGACCGGAGCAAATTCCTTCGTGCTGGAGCTTTTCCACGGCTCGACGCTGGCCTTCAAGGACGTGGCCATGCAGTTGCTCGCCCGCCTCATGGATTATGTGCTTGCCGAGCGCGGCGAACGGGCGACCATCGTCGGCGCGACGTCAGGAGATACCGGTGGCGCGGCAATCGACGCTTTTGCAGGCAGAGAACGCACCGACATCTTCATTCTCTTCCCGCACGGCAAGGTCTCGCCAGTCCAGCAACGGCAGATGACGACATCCGCGGCCGCGAACGTGCATGCGATTGCGATCAAGGGCAATTTCGACGACTGCCAGAACCTGGTCAAAGCGATGTTCAACGACGGGAGCTTCCGCGACGGCGTCAAGCTCTCGGGCGTCAACTCGATCAACTGGGCGCGTATCATGGCCCAGATCGTCTACTATTTCACCGCCGCTATCTCGCTCGGCGGCCCCGACCGGAAGATTTCCTTCACCGTTCCGACCGGCAATTTCGGCGATATCTTCGCAGGCTACGTCGCCAAGCGCATGGGCTTGCCGATCGACAAGCTGATCATCGCGACCAACGAGAACGACATTCTCGCACGCACCCTGAAGGCCGGCCGATACGAAATGCGCGAGGTCAAGGCAACGACATCGCCATCGATGGATATCCAGATCTCCTCCAACTTCGAAAGACTGTTGTTCGAGGCTTACGATCGGGATCCGGCCAAGGTGCGTGCTGCCATGGCAGGCCTCAAGCAATCGGGCTCCTTCGCGATCGACGACGGTGCCCTGAAAAAAATTCGCAAGGAGTTCCGCGCGGCCCGCGCCTCGGAAAAAGAAGTGGCGAAGACGATCCGCAAGACTTTCGAGGACAGCGGCTATCTCCTTGATCCGCATACAGCAATCGGCGTGTTCGTGGCGGCCAAACACGAGAAATCCTCTGCGCCGATGGTGACGCTCGCGACGGCCCATCCGGCGAAATTCCCCGACGCAGTAAAATCGGCAAGTGGTATTGACCCCGCGCTTCCAACGTGGCTTGCTGATCTCATGAATAGGGCGGAGCGTTTCGATATCCTGGATCCGGAGCTTAAGAACGTCGAAACCTTCATCGGCGAGCGTACCCGCGTTCGGGAGTAGAACGAGAAGAAACGTATGATGAAAGTTAAGTGCACCCAGCTCCCTTCCGGGCTGACGGTGGTGACCGAGCGAATGCCGCATCTCGAAAGCGTGGCACTCGGCGTCTGGATCAAGTCCGGTTCGCGCAACGAAACCGTGGATGAACACGGCATAGCGCACCTGCTGGAGCACATGGCTTTCAAGGGGACCCGGCGGCGCACCGCCCGCCAGATCGCCGAGGAGATCGAGAATGTCGGCGGCGAACTCAACGCCGCCACGTCCACCGAAACGACCTCATACTATGCCCGCGTTCTCAAGGACCATGTGCCGCTGGCTGTCGACATCCTTGCCGACATCCTGACGGAATCGACCTTCGAGGACGAGGAACTCAGGCGCGAAAAACACGTCATCCTGCAGGAAATCGGTGCCGCCGACGACACACCGGACGACGTCGTCTTCGACCGCTTCGCCGAGGCGGCCTACCGCGACCAGACGGTCGGCCGCCCGATCCTCGGCACGCCGGACACCGTCATGTCCTTCTCGGCCGACCAGATTCGCCATTACCTCGGCCGCAACTACACGACCGACCGGATCTTCGTCGTGGCGGCCGGCGCGGTCGAGCACGACGCCTTCGTACGCGAGGTCGAGACACGCTTTTCCGCCCTGCCGCGCCTGCCGCATTCCATCCCCGTTCTCGATACGGCGCATTACACCGGCGGCGACACCCGCGAGAGCCGCGATCTCATGGATGCGCAAGTCCTGCTCGGCTTCGAGGGAAAGGCCTATCACGCACGCGACTTCTACTGTTCGCAGATCCTCGCCAACATTCTCGGCGGAGGCATGTCGTCGCGCCTGTTCCAGGAAGTGCGCGAGCACCGGGGCCTCTGTTATTCGGTCTATGCCTTTCACTGGGGCTTCTCCGACACCGGCATCTTCGGTGTCCATGCTGCCACCGGCGGGGAAAACCTGCCGGAATTGATGCCGGTAATCGTCGACGAACTGCGCAAATCATCGATGAGCATCGAGCAGCAGGAAATCGAGCGCGCCCGTGCGCAGATCCGCGCGCAGTTGCTCATGGGACAGGAAAGCCCTGCTGCGCGCGCCGGACAGATCGCCCGCCAGATGATTCTCTACGGCCGCCCCATTCCCAATGAGGAATTGATGGAACGGCTGTCCGGCATCACGAGGGAGCGCCTCACCGATCTCGCCGGCCGCTTGTTCTTCGATACGGTCCCGACACTGTCGGCGATCGGTCCGCTTGAACGGCTGGCTCCCGTGAGCGACATCCTGTCGTCGCTCAGCGCCAAGGCCGCCGAGGCGCATGCCGTGGCGATCTGACCGGATCTGCCGCCGGGCAACGGCTTAACCCAGCGAAACCGAAGTGTTTTTTCTTGTACAATTTCTGAAAATCGGATTCGATTCGAGCGCAAAGTTGTGCAACGTTTCAGAATGTAGCGGCGCTAACCGGAAGGCTTGATCGGCGGCGTCGCTGACGGGATGCATACGTCCCGTCGCGCATAATCGGCTGGGACGGACGAGGAAAATCCAGACGGCTTTTTGCCCGCCCCCGCCGCGATCCTGGTCTGGAGGGATATATGGCACGATCGGTTTTTCGGTTTCTGTCGCGGCAGCCCGAGTCGATCGAGATCGCCAACCGGAACTATGTGCTCCGCCTCCCCCGCTACGCCGACTATCGCCAATGGTATCAGCTGCGCAGCGAGAGCCGCGCCTTTCTGGAGCCGTGGGAGCCCAGCTGGCGTGCCGACGAAATGACCGAGAGCGCATTTCGCAGCCGTGTCATCCGCAACGAGCAGGAATATGCCTCCGGTCAGGCCGTCCCCTTGTTCCTTTTCCACAAGCCGGACGAAACACTCCTCGGCGGCCTCACCATCGGACATATCCGGCGAGGCGCTGCCCAGAACTGCATGATCGGCTACTGGATGGGGCAGAAATATGCGGGCCAGGGGCACATGTACGAGGCGCTGAAACTGACGATCCCTTACATCTTTTCGGTCCTTGAGTTGCACCGTATCGAAGCTGCCTGTATTCCAGAAAATGCTCGGAGCATCCGGCTCCTTGAAAAGGCCGGCTTTGAGCGTGAAGGCTATTTGAGACAGTACTTGAAGATAAACGGGCAGTGGCGGGACCATCTGATGTTTTCCCTCCTGTCCGCAGACGCCGTACCGAACAGGAATATGCCCCTTTGATGCCCCGAACCTCTAAGCCGTTCGCGCGACCAGCCGCAAAGCTGGCGGCGTTTCTGGTCGCATTCGTCGTCTTCGCCATTGGCTTTGCCGGCGGCGTCGCGCATGCGCTCGAACCGGTGAAGATCTCGCGCGAGGATACGGCACTCGATCTGACGGCCACGACCGAGATCTATAGTGGAAGGGGCGAGGCGTTCCAGGTTTCGACGGCGCCCGGCACCGACGGCATAGTGCGCCGCATCGAGGTGCGCTCGAGTACCGAGAACCACCAGGGCGATTGGGCGGTCTTCGCGCTCGCAAATGTCTCCGAGGAGCAGCTCGAGCGCGTGATCGTCGCGCCGCATTTCCGGCTCGTGAATTCAAAGCTGTTCTGGCCGGACCTCGGTTCCCAGCGCATCCTGTCCATCACACCGAGCGAAGGCTTTGCCCTCGACCGGCAGCCGAGCGATGAGGCCGACGTTTTCCGCATCACCCTCAATCCGGGCGCCGTCATCACCTTCGTCGCCGAGCTTGCCACTCCCGATCTGCCGCAGATCTATCTTTGGCAGCCCGATGCCTACAAGGACACGGTCAATGCGTTCACGCTCTACCGTGGCATCGTGCTCGGGATCGCCGGTCTTCTGGCGGTATTCCTGACGATCCTCTTCGTCGTCAAGGGAACCTCGATGCTGCCGGCGACGGCCGCGCTTGCCTGGGCAGTGCTCGCCTACATCTGCGTCGATTTCGGATTCCTGTCGAAGCTGATCAGCGTCACCGCCGGCGACGAGCGAATATGGCGAGCGGGCACCGAAGTCTTCCTGGCGGCCGGACTGGTCGTTTTCCTCTTCACCTACCTCAACCTCAATCGCTGGCATCAGCATCTCGGCTATGCAACGCTCGCCTGGATTCTTGGCCTGGCACTGCTCTTCGGCGTCGCGGTCTATGACCCGGCGATCGCCTCGGGCATTGCCCGCCTCTCCTTCGCGCTAACGGCAAGCGTCGGCATCGTGCTGATCGCCTATCTCGGCTTCAACCGCTACGACCGCGCGATCCTTCTGGTTCCGGCCTGGCTTCTGATTCTTGTCTGGCTTTTCGGCGCATGGCTCGCGGTCACCGGCCAGCTCGCCAACGATATCGTTCAGCCGGCGCTCGGCGGCGGCCTCGTGCTGATCGTGCTCTTGATCGGCTTCACCGTGATGCAGCATGCCTTCGCGGGCGGCGCTTATCAGCAAGGTCTTTTCTCCGATCTGGAGCGGCAGTCGCTCGCGCTTACGGGATCGGGTGACACCGTGTGGGATTGGGACGTCGCGCGCGACCGCGTCGTGACCATCCCGGACATCTCGCACCAGCTCGGCCTGTCGCTCGGAACGATGAACGGCCCCGTCCGGAACTGGGTGCCACGCCTGCACCCGGACGACCGCGATCGTTTCCGCGCAACGCTCGACGTGCTGCTGGAGCATAGGCGCGGCCGGCTGAACCATGAATTTCGCGTACGCGCCGAAGATGGCCACTATCATTGGCTGTCGATCCGCGCGCGCCCGGTGCTCGGCGCAAACGGTGAGATCATCCGTTGCGTCGGGACCATCGTCGACATCACCGAACAGCGCAATTCGATCGAGCGGCTGTTGCACAACGCGCTCCACGACAATCTGACCGGCCTTCCGAACAGACAGGTGTTTCTCGACCGCTTGCAGGCAATTCTGCTGATGGCCGACGGCTCCGGCTCGGTGCGACCGACCGTTCTTGCGATCGACATCGATCGCTACAAGCAAGTCAATGATTTGCTCGGCATCGCGGCCGGCGACAACATTCTCATCGCGTTGACGCGCCGTCTGCGCCGTCTGCTGCGTCCGCAGGACACACTGGCACGCCTCGGCGGCGATCAATTCGGCCTGATCCTTCTGTCCGAGCGCGATCCGGCGAAAATCGCCGATTTTGCCGATGCGGTCAGCAAGGCGATCATGGTCCCGCTCAACTACGGCAATCGCGAGATCAATCTCACTGCCTCGATCGGCCTAGTTTCCTGGCTCGACCAGGAGCAGAGCGCAGCCGGCCTTCTCGACGACGCGGAGCTCGCGATGTTCCGCGCCAAGAAGGCAGGCGGCAACCGTGTCGAACCGTTCCGTCCAGCCTTCAGAACCTCCGGGTCGGATCGCCTGCAGCTCGAGGCGGACCTGAAGCGGGCGATCGAGCGCAAGGAACTTTCGCTGGTCTACCAGCCGATCGTCCGGCTCAACGACGCCGAAATCGCCGGCTTCGAGGCGCTGATGCGCTGGGATCATCCGAAGCGCGGCAACGTCTCGCCGACGGAATTCATCCCGATCGCCGAGAATTCCGATCTCATCAATCAGCTTGGCATGTTCGCCTTCGACAGGGCGACGAGCGACCTCACCGATTGGCAGATACAGACGGGCGACCTGCCGATCTTCGTGGCGATCAATCTTTCGAGCGCACAGCTTCTGAACAACGAGCTTTATGACGACATTCGGGCGGTGCTCAACAAGAACCGCTGCGATCCGGCGAAGGTCAAGATGGAGCTGACGGAATCGCTGGTGATGGAAAATCCGGAACAGGCGCGGCTCGTCCTCGAAAAGCTCAAGGAGGCAGGTCTGCGGCTGGCGCTCGACGATTTCGGCACCGGCCACTCGTCACTCTCCTACCTGACGCGTTTCCCCTTCGACACGATCAAGATCGACAAGGCGCTCGTGCGCGACCCGAGCGACAAGCGCGGCATCCTTTTGCGTTCCGTGATCACGATGGCCCGCGAACTCGATATGCAGGTGGTCGCCGAAGGCATCGAGTCCGAAGAAGATGCGATCCAACTCGCCCAGATGGGTTGCGACTACGGCCAGAGTTTCCTCTTCGGCCCGCCGGTCGGATCGGAATCGATCCTGCGTCTGTTGAAGGAACGGTTTCCACTGATGAAGAGGGCTTGAGATCAGCGAAGGTGCGGACGCCGAAAGCTAAGCGCGGCGCCTTGTGTGTATCAACTTCCCAATGAAATCGAGCTTTTCGATCACCGGACGCGACAGCACGAAAGGGTAGCTGTCGGGCTGCCCCATGCTACGTTGAATGCTGTTCAGCGCTACGCTGAGCGGTATCCAAGCGTCGACGAGTGTCTGTGCGTCCTGCGCCGCATAGGGGTCGAAGTCCACTTCTGCTGCCGTTCCTCGATGGCTCGGATCAGTCGAGAGACCGAAGGCGCGCGCCGTTTCCAGCGCATCCACGATGTGGAGATAATGCGCCCAGCATTCGGCGAAATCTTCGGCTGGATGGCAGCTTGCATAAGTGGAAATGAAGCGGTCCTGCCAGTCCGCAGGCGGGCCATACTCGTAGTTTCGTCGCAGCGCCTCCGCGTAATCTTGGCGCTCGTCGCCGAACAATGCTCGCCCCTCCGCCAGCGTCTGGTCGTCGCGGAAAAGCTGAGCCCAGTAGAAGTGTCCTATCTCGTGGCGGAAGTGGCCAAGCAACGTCCGATAGGGCTCGTTCATCGACACCCTGATGCTTTCGCGTGTCTCGTCATCGGCCTCAACGGCGCGCAATCTGATCACACCGTCCTCGTAACCGGTCATCGCCGGGACGACGTTTCCGCCGTCATCAAGCTCGTCGGCGAGAAAATCGAAAACCAGGCCAGCTTCCGGATCTTCGCTGCGATCGGGGTGAGGTAAGTTCAACCGGATCAGCGAATAGAAGAGGTGCCGCTGCGCTTGCCCTATGCGCTGCCATCGCCGCAACCCTTCGGGCCTACCGGTCACAGGCACGATCCGATTGTGACGACATGCCATGCAATAGGAACCCGATTCCGCGTCGGTCAGCATCCAATTGCAAACGTCGGTTGCTGCATTGGCACAAAACCGCAGGCTTCTGTCCGGCAGCGCAGCACTTTGCCAGAGTTTGCCGTCAGCCGGCACCACAGTGTACATCGCACTCTGTTCGGGGAGAAAGCCAAGTTGGCCGCCGCAGGCGACGCAGACACGGTTGTCGAAATAGACCGGCTGGCCACAATTGCTGCACTGGAAGAGCTTCATAGAGCCACCGGCTGCACGGGTTAACACAGCATGCGTCACGAGCGGGAACTGCGCTCGGTAACGAAACAGGGCTGGAGAGGTTCCCCAGGGTCGGCAACGCGACCGGCTTCACCGTCAAGCGTGGCCGGCATCCGTGGAAAGCATCGCGGAGCTGACGCCCATCAGCTCGAGCGCCCGGTCATATTTCTCGTCCAAGGCGCGGTCGAAGATCAGCTCCTCGCGTGCGGGGCAAGTCAGCCAGCCGTTCTGGGCGATCTCGTTCTCGAGTTGGCCGGGCCCCCATCCTGCATAACCAAGCAGCATCGTCGCCTTGAGGGGTCCCTCGCCACGCGAAATGGCTCGGACGATATCGAGCGTTGCCGTCAGGCAGATGTCATCGCTGACGGGAATGCTGGAATCGCTCAAATAATCGTCAGAATGCAGCACGAAGCCGCGGCCGGTCTCGACCGGACCGCCTGCCTGTATCTGAAATTCCCTTGTCGTTGCGGGCAGGCGGATCGCCTCCTCCTCGTCAAGGATCTGCAGATGCAAGAGCACATCCGGGAAGGTCAGCCGTTGGGGCCGGTTGAGGACGAATCCCATCGCCCCGTCCTCGGAATGGGCGCAGACGAAAATGACTGTGCGGGCAAAATTGGCATCAAACATGCTCGGCATGGCGATCAGGAATTGACCGTCAAGGAAACCACGCTCGCGTGTCTTGTGCAGCACCGTTGTCGCCATAATGGGTATAGCCTACCAATTCGTCACGAAATGAAAAGCGCCTCTACGTGGCGGCTGCGAAAATTTGCACGCACGCCGCTCCCGCGTGCCGATCAAGCGATTATGATCGCCGGCATAGGCAGCGGTGGCTGGCGGCACGGGCCGAAGAGCGGTAATGCTTAACCCATGACCACGCGCCCCACAGTAGAGAAGATGGTCCAACGCGCCGCCACGGCAAGTCTTCTGCCTTTATTTTTTCTATTTTTTCCTCCCGCCAAATCGCATGCGGCCGCCAGCGAATGGGTGACGTCGGCCGGTGGCGCCATCCGTCTCGTCGCCGCGCAGCCCGAAGCGGACGGCACCATACCGGCTATTCTCGAGGTCAAGCTCAAACCCGGCTGGAAGACCTACTGGCGCAATCCGGGGGCAAGCGGAATACCCCCACAGATTACGATCGACCCCTCCTCTGGCGTTGTTCTGAAGGGCATCGATTTCCCCGCACCGAGGACCTTCGGTGAAGGACCGGCGCGCTATGTCGGGTATGACACCCCCGTCACCTTCCCGCTCGCGCTGAAGAGAACACGTGGCGACGGCGACCTCGCCCTCCGCGCGTCCGTCTTCCTGGGCATCTGCGAGGACATCTGCATCCCGGTCCAAGGCGAACTGAACCTTGTCCTCAAGAAGGGCGAGTTCGACAATCCGCTCGACAGGGCACGCATCGCCGATGCCGTGGCGGCCCTGCCGCAAGCCCCGTCGACCGATTTCAACGTCACGACAGCAAGCTTCGATGCAGAGGCTGGAGCGATCCGGCTCCGCCTTCAATTACCTCCGGAGGCAAAGACTGGTCAGCCGGATCTCTTTCTCGCCGGCCCCTCCGGCATGAGCTTCGGCGAGCCGGCCTTCGGAGCTGAAACGGGCATTCAGCGCACCGCGGACATCCCGGTAAAGCTCTCGGGGAAGGACAAGAACATCAAGGGAAAGCCGATTGCACTGACTGTGCGCGCTGGCAGCCGGAGCATGGAAACGACCCTTGCCTTTGATTGATCGCGACCTATAGTCCCTCACGCGTTCGGTCGCTCCCATCGCACCGAACTCGTTCATATCAGGGAGAGAACTGTGACTATTTCCGTCGGAGACAAGCTGCCCACCGCAACTTTCAAGGAAAAGACTGCCGACGGCCCGGTTGAGGTGACGACGGAAGAGCTCTTCAAAGGCAAACGCGTCGTTCTTTTTGCCGTTCCCGGTGCCTTCACGCCCACCTGCTCGCTCAATCACCTTCCCGGCTATCTCGAAAACCGCGACGCGATCCTTGCCCGCGGCGTCGACGACATTGCCGTGGTCGCGGTCAATGACCTGCACGTCATGGGCGCCTGGGCAACCGCGTCCGGCGGCTTGGGCAAAATCCACTTCCTGTCGGACTGGGATGCCGCTTTCACGAAGGCGCTAGGCATGGATATCGATCTATCCGCTGGTACGCTCGGCATCCGCTCCAAGCGCTACTCGATGCTGGTCGAAGACGGGGTGGTAAAGGCGCTGAACGTCGAGGACTCCCCCGGTCAGGCGACCGTTTCGGGCGCGGCCGCCATGCTGGAGCAGCTTTGAAAAGCTCGGATCAATCAAACGGGCCGGGTCCGGCCCGTTTCTTATGAGACGATATCCGGGCGGCGCGCTTTCTTGAACGGCTCCATGCCCTTGCGCGCGAGCTCATCCGCGCGCTCGTTCTCCGGATGTCCCGCATGGCCCTTGACCCAATGCCAGGTCACCTTGTGGCGTCCCCTCGCCTCATCGAGCGCCTGCCAAAGCTCGCCATTCTTCACCGGCTTCCGATCCCCGGTCTTCCAGCCATTGCGCTTCCAGCCGTGAATCCATTTGGAGATGCCGTCCATGACGTATTTGCTGTCAGTGTGAAGATCGACTTCGCAGGGTTGCTTCAGCGCATTCAGCGCCGAGATCGCGGCCAGCAACTCCATGCGGTTGTTGGTAGTCTCGGCCTCTCCACCGGACATTTCCTTCTCGACGTCGCCGTAGCGAAGCACTGCACCCCAGCCGCCCGGGCCGGGATTTCCCGAACAGGCGCCATCGGTAAAGATGTCGACGTGCTTCATGCCGATGCCTCTTGACGCGTGAGGCCGTATTCGGCGCTCGACAGGATAGCGCGATGGAAGCGGATCTTCGTCAGGTATTCGAGCGGATCCTTCTTCACCACGAGTGCGCCGGGAGGCGTCATCAGCCAGTCGTAAAGGCGGGTCAGGAAGAAGCGCAGGGCTGCCCCCCGCGCAAGCAACGGCAGGGCCGCCACTTCTTCTGCCGTCAGCCTTCGTACACTCTGGTAACCCGACAGCAGCGCCATGCCCTTGGTGATGTTGTAGGAACCGTTCTTCTCGAAGCACCAGGAATTCAGGCAGACGGCGACGTCATAAGCAAGGAAATCGTTGCAGGCGAAATAGAAATCGATGAGGCCCGATAGGCGATCGCCAAGGAAGAAGACGTTGTCGGGGAAGAGATCGGCGTGGATGACGCCTTCCGGCAGGTTCTTCGGCCAGCGTGCCTCCAGATAGCTCAGCTCCGCCGCGATCTCATCCTTCAAGCCGGCCTGCACTTCATCGGCACGGGCCTCCGAGTTCTGCCAGAGCGGACGCCAGCCAGCAACCGAGAGCGCGTTGGCGCGCTTCAAAGGAAAATCCTGGCCTGCGACATGCATGGCTGCAAGTGCGCGGCCGACTTCACGGCAATGCTGCGCCTCGGGCTTTCTCAACCACATGCCTTCGAGGAAGGAGATCACGGCGGCCGGACGGCCGGACAGTTCCCCCAGAAGCTCGCCGTCCGCGCGCGGCAGCGGCAGCGGGCAGGACAGCCCCCGTTCGGCCAGATGGTGCATCAGGCCAAGGAAGAACGGCAGATCGTCCGCGTTCACACGCCTTTCGTAAAGCGTGAGAATATAAGAGCCCTTGGTCGTGTGGAGAAGGAAGTTCGAGTTTTCGACCCCTTCCGCAATGCCCTTGTAGGAGGTCAGGGCACCTACGTCATAGGCTGCCAGAAAACGGATCAGATCGTCTTCCGTGATGTCGGTATAAACTGCCAAGGTTCGCCACTTTCAGAAACGCAATTCGGGTAGTTGGAGCAGCCGCGGGCGGAACACCGCGCTTTGATTATTCGCCGTTGACGAAAGCCATGTCGGCGGTGGTCAATTCGACGTGGCGGAGCTCCCGGTTGACGAGAAAGTTCTCATTTTCCTCGACCGTATCGGCAAGCTCTACCACCGCATCGTAACGCTCGCGGAACGCCTCGATGATTTCGTTGACGATGACTTCCGGCGCAGACGCGCCTGCCGACAGGCCGACCGTAGAGATGTCCCCGATCGCTTCCCAGTCGATTTCCGACGCGCGCTGGACCAGAACCGATTTCTTTGCGCCGGCTCTCAGCGCCACTTCGACGAGGCGCTTGGAATTGGACGAATTCGGCGCGCCGACGATCAGGAACAAGTCGCAGCCCAGTGCCGCCTGCTTTACCGCTTCCTGGCGGTTCGTGGTCGCGTAGCAGATCGAATCGGCCGCCGGCGCAGTCAGATTCGGGAAGCGCTCGTGCAGCCGCTTGATTACGCCGGCGGTGTCGTCGACCGACAGCGTCGTCTGGGTCACGAATCCGAGATTATCGGGATCCGGCGGCACGTAGACGTCCGCGTCTTCGACGGTCTCGACAAGCGACACGGCGCCCTCGGGCAGTTGGCCCATCGTGCCGATAACCTCCGGGTGCCCAGCATGACCGATGAGCACGACATGGCGTCCCAGCCGATGGTGACGCATCGCCTGCTTGTGCACCTTCGACACAAGCGGGCAGGTGGCGTCGAGATAGAAGAGATTGCGCGCATCCGCATCCGCCGGCACGGACTTCGGAACGCCATGGGCCGAAAAGACCACCGGCTGCTTGCGATGCTCCGGCGGAATCTCGTCCAACTCCTCGACGAAGATCGCACCCTTGGCCTCAAGCCCCTCGACAACATAGCGGTTGTGCACGATCTCGTGGCGGACGTAGACCGGCGCGCCGAACTCTTTCAACGCCAGAACGACGATCTGGATCGCCCGATCAACGCCGGCGCAGAAGCCACGCGGGCCGCAGAGGCGAATGGTAACCGGAGATTTTGCTGCCGCGGATGAGGCCATGAGTCACGAAACTGTAGAACAAACAGGGGCGAACATAGCCGGGCTAACCCGGCCATGCGCCATATATAGCGGCAACGGCAACGCACACAAGGAAGAACACCTTCAACCGAGCAAATGCCGCGTCCCGGCTCGGATCGCCGGACAAGATCGCATGCGCCTCATGTCCGGGATCCGACGTCGGAAGCGGAATTTTCCTGATTGGGCTGCCGCCTGCGGCGATAGAAGTAAACGCCACTCACCGCCACGAGCGCAGCTGCAAGGCCGTACCACGTAACGGCATATTGCAGATGGTTGTTCGGCAAGTCGAATTGCGTGACGCCGCCGATCGGCAGACCGCCTGGATTTGGGGAGGCATCGGCGTCCACGAAGAAGGGGACAAGACGACCGGTCGCAATACCGGCCGCGGCCGCCATCGCGTCGAGGTCCTTCCAGTAGAAAATGTTCTTGGCGACGTCGTTATCGGGAACGAGAGAGGAAGGCTTTTCCGAAAGTCTCGGGCGGGCAAGCCCGTTCACCGTTACCGTTCCGGCAACCTGCCCGTCGGGGCGCACCGACGCGTCCTTCTTCTCGAACGGCACGAAGCCGCGATTGACGAAAAGGGCGCGGCCATCTTCGAGCATCAGCGGGGTGAAGACGTAGTAGCCGGTGCGACCTTCGTGGGTGGCGAAGAAATGGCGCTCCTTGCCGTGATCGTAGGTGCCCAATACACGAACGGTGCGGTAGTCGATGTCCTCGCCCGCAGCAGCCATCGTCTCGATTTCCTTGAGCGAGACCGGCGGCGCCGTGCGCCGCTCCGCGATCGCGGTCAGCAGTGCCTCCTTCCACTGAAGCCGCTGCATCTGCCATGTGCCGAGCGACAAAAGCACGCCAAGAGCCGCAACCACCAGGAAAAGGCCGGCAATCTTGCCGAGGCGGCCGCGCCCCTCAGGCTTGCGCTTCTCAACCACGATCAATCTCACCCGGACGCGCGCTGTGCCGGTATTGCAGATTGATCAGCACGCCCTTCAGCATCCGCGTGAGAGCGAGGCTAAGGACCGTTGCTAGCGGTATCCACAGCAGGAAATGCAGCCACAGCGGCGGATTGATGTTGACCTCCATCCACAGCGCCGCGCCGACGACGATGAAGCCGACGACCAGGATGACGAAGACCACAGGTCCGTCGCCGGAATCGGCAAAGCGATAGTCGAGTTCGCAATTGCTGCAAACCGGGCGCAGTTTCAGGAAGCCATCGAAAAGCTGACCCTGGCCGCAGCGCGGGCAGTGCCCCTTGATGCCAGTCAAGATCGGATCGACCGGCGGATAGAGCGCCTTGTCGTCAGTCATTGCTCAACCTCCAAATGCAAGGGGCGGCCGCATTTCCGCAGGCCGCCCCGAATTCAGTACACCTTCGCCGGCCTGTTAGCCGTGGGCGACCGGCGCACCCCAGCTACCCCAGATATAGATCGAGAAGAAGAGGAACAGCCAGACCACGTCAACGAAGTGCCAGTACCAGGCAGCTGCCTCGAGGCCGAAGTGATGCTTCGGAGTAAAGTCGCCACGCATTGCGCGCAACAGGCAGACCAGCAGGAAGATCGTGCCGACCAGAACGTGGAAACCGTGGAAGCCGGTCGCCATGAAGAAGGTGGCGCCGTAGATCGAATCCCTGAACGCAAACGGCGCGTGCGCATATTCATAGCCCTGGACGAACGAAAACAGTGCGCCAAGCAGGACCGTCAACGTCAGACCGTAGACGAGGCCCTTGCGGTCGTTGTGCAGCAGCGCGTGGTGCGCCCAGGTAACGGTGGTGCCGGACAGCAGCAGGATTACGGTGTTGTAAAGCGGCAGGTGCCACGGATCGAGCACCTCGATGCCCTTCGGCGGCCAGACGCCGCCGGTGTAGGTCGTGCGCGCGGCCTGGATCGCTTCGCCTGCAAAGAGGCTCGCATCGAAGAAGGCCCAGAACCAGGCTACGAAGAACATCACCTCCGAGGCGATGAACATGATCATGCCATAGCGCAGGTGCAGCGACACGACGCGGGTATGATGTCCCTCATGCGCTTCCTTGATCGTGTCCGACCACCAGCCGAACATCGTGTAGAGCACGAGCGCCAAGCCGATGAAGAAGACCCAGGGATTGGCAAGCTCCGCACCGAACAGCTTGAACGAACCACCGGCGACATAGCGCATGAAGCCAACGCCGCCCAAAGCCATGATGAAGGCGCCGATGGAGGCGAGCAACGGCCATGGGCTCGGGTCTATGATGTGGTAGTCGTGATTCTTCTGATGCGCATCGGCCATGTCAGTAATCCCCGATAGGTCTTTCTCTTGTCGCCCGCCCGGCATAGCCGAAACGGCGTCTCTGTCAAAGTTTGTTCTGAGCTTCCCCCGCCTTAGCCTTCACTTCAGCGAGCGGCTTTGACGGCTCGCGGGGGTAGAAGGTGTAGGACAGCGTAAGTGTCTTGATGCCCTTGGTCTCGACCGTCTTGACGATCTCCGGATCGACGAAGAAGACGACCGGCATCTCCATCTCTTCGCCCGGCTGAAGGGTTGTTTCCGTGAAGCAGAAGCACTGCACCTTGTTGAAATAGGCGCCTGCCGCCATCGGTGTCACGTTGAAGGTCGCCTGGCCGGTCGTCGGCTTCGACGACAGATTTTTGGCCCGATAGCTGACCTGCACCGTCTCGCCGATCCTGACGTCAATGTCGCGCTGGACGGGCTTGAATTCCCACGGCAGGCCCGACGTATTGGCGTCGAACGTGACCCTGATCTTTTCATCGAGGATGATGTCCGAGGCCTGCTCGACCCGCTGCGTCGTGCCGTTATAGCCCGTAACCCGGCAGAACATGTCATAGAGCGGCACTGCGGCATAGGCCATGCCCACCATGCCTGCCACGAAGGCAACGCAGGTGCCGACGATCACGCCGTTTGCGCGCTCTTTCCGGGTCGACTGCGGGCTATTGGTCATGCGCGGCTTTCTCAATGGACCATGCCGTTGCCGAACTTTATCAGCGTGACGACGTAGAAAAGTGCGACGAGGCCGGCGAGTACGAGACCAAGAGCGATGTTGCGGCTGCGCCGCGATTTGCGCTGCGCCTCGCTGAGTTTGACGGTTTGCATCAGGCGATACCTCCGGCGTTGAGCCAGATCTGGGCGATCACGTGGTCGACCACGAGGGCCGAGAAGATCGCAAAAAGATAGACAATCGAAAAGGCGAAGAGCTTCTTGGCCGGGACCATTCTCTCATCTCCCTCAGGCATGCGCAGGACGGCGATGGAATACCAAACGAAGCCCAGCCCCATGGCCGTGGCGAACGCCCCATAGCCAAGGCTCGCAAAGCCGAGGAAGGTGGGACAGATGCCGATGAGTGCGGTCAACACGGCGTAGATGACGATCTGCTTCTTCGTCGTCGCCTCGCCGCACACATTGGGCATCATCGGCACGCCGACGGCACCGTAGTCACGCATCTTGAACAGCGCCAGCGCCCAGAAATGGGCCGGCGTCCACAGGAAGGTGATGAGAAAAAGTACGATGCTTTCGATCGACACACCGCCGGTCACACAGGCCCAACCGATCATCGGCGGGAAGGCTCCTGCAGCACCGCCGATAACGATGTTCTGCGGCGTCGAGCGCTTCAGCCACATGGTGTAGATCACAGCGTAGAAGAAAATCGTGAAGGCGAGCAACCCGGCTGCGAGCCAATTGACGGCGAGCCCGAGGATGATCACGGAAAATGCTGATAGCGTCAGGCCGAAGGCGAGCGCCTCCTCAGGCAGGATCTTGCCGGCCGGAATCGGACGCTTGGCGGTACGGCTCATCACCGCATCGATATCGGCGTCGTACCACATGTTCAGCGCACCGGAGGCACCAGCTCCGACGGCGATGCACAGGATGGCGATGAAGCCGATAAACGGATTAATTTGTCCTGGCGCAAGGACCAGCCCGGCAAAAGCGGTAAAGACGACAAGAGACATGACGCGAGGCTTCAGGAGCTCGAAATAATCGCGCGCAGAGGCCTCGGACAGGCGCGGTGCGCCTTCCATGCCGACTGCCTCGTGATTGTCGATGAGCGTCATGTCTCGTCCTTGAAAATACTGCGGCCATGGCAGCCGCATTCTGCCGGGAAGCCGGCGGTGTGAAGCCGCCGGAACCGGCGGCTTCTGTTCGTTCCCCGTCACTTGATCCGCGGGAGCTGCTCCCACTGGTGGAACGGCGGCGGCGACGAGAGCTGCCATTCGAGCGTGTTCGCACCCTCACCCCACGGGTTGTCGCCGGCAACGCGCTTGCGCGCAAAGGCTTCAACGACACCGAAGAGGAAGATCAGCACGCCGACGGCGGCGATGTAGGAGCCGTAGGACGACACCATGTTCCAGCCGGCATAGGCATCCGGATAGTCGATGTAGCGGCGCGGCATGCCTGCGAGGCCGAGGAAGTGCTGCGGGAAGAAGATCAGGTTCACACCGATGAACATGACCCAGAAATGCAGCTTGCCGACGAATTCCGAGTACATGTAACCGGTCATCTTCGGGAACCAGTAGTACCAGGCAGCGAAGATCGCGAAGACGGCGCCGAGCGACAGAACGTAGTGGAAGTGAGCAACCACGTAGTAGGTGTCATGCAGCGCACGATCGAGGCCGGCATTGGCGAGCTGAACGCCGGTGACGCCGCCAACCGTGAAGAGGAAGATGAAGCCGATCGCCCAGACCATCGGCGTCGTGAAGCGGATCGAGCCGCCCCACATCGTCGCGATCCAGGAGAAGATCTTCACGCCGGTCGGAACCGCGATAACCATCGTCGCGAAGACGAAGTAGCGTTGCGTGTCGAGCGACATGCCGACCGTATACATGTGGTGCGCCCACACGATGAAGCCGACGGCGCCGATCGCGACCATAGCGTAGGCCATGCCGAGATAACCGAAGATCGCCTTGCGCGAGAAGGTCGAGACGATGTGGCTGATGATGCCGAAGCCCGGCAGAATCAGGATGTACACTTCCGGATGACCGAAGAACCAGAACAGGTGCTGGAACAGGATCGGGTCACCGCCGCCTTCCGGCGCAAAGAAGGCCGTGCCGAAGTTGCGGTCGGTGAGCAGCATGGTGATGCCGCCTGCGAGCACCGGCAGCGAGAGCAGGAGCAGGAAGGCGGTGATCAGCACCGACCAGGCAAAGAGCGGCATTTTGTGCAGCGTCATGCCCGGAGCGCGCATGTTGAGGATCGTCGTGATGAAGTTGATCGCACCGAGGATCGACGACGCGCCGGCGATATGAAGGCCGAGGATCGCCAGATCCATTGCCGGCCCGGGCATGCCGGAGGTCGAGAACGGCGGATAGATCGTCCAGCCGCCGCCAGCACCATAGGCACCCGCCGGACCCTCGACGAACATCGAAAGCAGGACGAGCAGGAAGGCCGGTACGATCAGCCAGAACGAGATGTTGTTCATGCGCGGGAAGGCCATGTCCGGCGCGCCGATCATGATCGGCACCATCCAGTTGGCGAAACCGCCGATGAGCGCCGGCATGACCATGAAAAAGATCATGATCAGGGCGTGCGCGGTCGTGAACACGTTGAACATATGTTTGCCGCCGTCGATGGCAGCATCGCCCTCGAAGCCGTAGACCATCTGGGCCAGGCCATGGAAGATCTGGATGCCCGGCTCCTGCAACTCGGCGCGCATAAAGACCGACAACGTGCCGCCGATGAGACCGGCGACGATCGCGAACAGCAGGTAGAGCGTACCGATGTCCTTGTGGTTGGTCGACAGGAACCAGCGCTGGAAGAAGCTCAACGGCTTGTGCGCATGGTCTGCATGGGCATGATCCGAGTGATCATGCCGGTGATCGTGATGAACGGCTGTTCCAGCCATGGGTCGAGCTCCCCTTCCGATTACTGTGCGGCGCTTGCGGCGACGTCAACGGTCTTGGCCGCGCCGTCGATGGACGCCATGAGCGCCTTGTTCGCTTCGCCGATGTTGGTTGCAGCGGCAGCGAGCCAGGCGTCGTATTTATCCTGCGCGACCACGCGAATAGCGATCGGCATATAGGCGTGATCCTTGCCGCAGAGCTCGGAACACTGGCCGTAATAGAGGCCTTCACGGTCCGCCTTGAACCAGGTTTCGTTGAGGCGGCCCGGGACGGCGTCGATCTTCACGCCGAAAGCCGGCATGGCAAAGGCATGGATAACGTCGGCAGCCGTCACGAGCATGCGGACTGTCTTGCCGACGGGCACGACCACTTCGTTGTCGACGGCGAGAAGGCGCGGGTACTGGGCCTTGTCTTCCTTGCCGAGGCTCGCGCGATCCTCTTCCTTCATCAGCAGGCTGTCGAACGAAAGCGGATTTTCGCCAACCTCGTATTCATACGACCAATACCACTGGTTGCCGGTCGCCTTGACCGTCAGGTCTGGATTCTGCGGCGGCGTCAGCTGCGCCGTCAGAAGCTGGAAGGACGGGATGGCAAGGAAAAGCAGAACGATAACCGGACCGACGGTCCAGAGAACTTCGATCGCGGTGTTGTGGCTGGTCTTGGAAGGAACCGGATTGGCGCCTTCGCGGAATTTGACCACAACGACAATCAGCAGGAGGAGAACGAAGAGCGTGATCGGAATGATGAACCACAGGGTATATTGTTCAAACCACGTGATTTCTTCCATGATGCCCGTCGCGGCCGTCTGAAGACGCGTCTGCCATTCGACAGGCTTGTCAGCAAAGGCGCTCGAAGCAAAAAGCAGACAGGCAAGCGCTGCCAGAACTGCATAAGCCTTGTTTTTCACAATGTGTCTCCCCAATGCGCTTTATCAGGATCAAACCGAAACCGCAGAATCCCTGCGATACTGCAGCGCTTCAAACCACAGTTTGACTAGCGCCGCAACATCTGTCCAATCAAGCCCGTGCGGCATTTTTGCACAAAGGCCGCTTTTCACACAGGCGACCCTCGCGCCCGTTCGCGAATTGGGTTAGGCCTATCGCGGCCCGCGCGACTGCCAGTTTAAGATTTGCGTTCCAGAGCTTCGCCGACGAGCCCAATTTCCGCCATATGGCGCTGGAATGTAGCATACAGGGCTTTTCATTTATCTTCGCGCGCATCAAGAATAGCCCTGATGATTCGACGTTTTGAGGTTTACATGGGCCTGTCCCTCTTCTCCCGGCTGCCGGTTCTGGCCGCGCTCGGAATTGCCACCCTCGTCTTTCCCACCGCAAGCATGGCCCAGCAATCCGGCGGAACGCCCGGAACGGTGAAGTCAAACCACGGCGCTTGGTCGATCGTCTGCGATCAGCCGGCGGGCGCCTCGGCTGAGCAATGCGCGCTGATGCAGAACGTCATCGCCGAGGACAGGCCGGAAGTCGGGCTTTCGGTCGTCGTGCTGAAAACTGCCGATCGCAAGGCGAAGATCCTTCGCGTTCTCGCGCCGCTCGGCGTGCTTCTGCCGAACGGCCTTGGTCTCAACGTCGATGGCAAGGATATTGGCCGCGCCTATTTCGTGCGCTGCTTCTCTGATGGATGCTATGCTGAAGTGGTGCTCGAGGACGAACTCCTGAAGACCTTTCGCGCCGGCGCGACCGCGACATTCATCGTTTTCCAATCGCCGGAAGAAGGTATCGGCATCCCGGTCGATCTCAAGGGTTTCGGCGAGGGTTACGACGCCCTCCCCTGATTTCGGGGGTCGTGCGGAATCTAAAAAAGCCGCGCTACGGGCGCGGCTTTTTCTTG
This sequence comes from Sinorhizobium garamanticum, assembly GCF_029892065.1. Taxonomy (NCBI): domain Bacteria; kingdom Pseudomonadati; phylum Pseudomonadota; class Alphaproteobacteria; order Hyphomicrobiales; family Rhizobiaceae; genus Sinorhizobium; species Sinorhizobium garamanticum. The sequence goes on from NZ_CP120373.1 coordinate 290,885, forward strand.
CGGTATAGAAAGACCGCTGCTTACAAAATCTCGGTGGCGGCAATCTTGATGCCGAAACCCTCGAGGCCGACATAGTGGCGCTCGCGCGAGGAAATGAGACGGATCGACGTAATGCCGAGGTCCTTGAGGATCTGCGCGCCGAGACCGATTTCCAGCCATTCGCTTTCGCGGGCCTGGGCTTCCGAATGGACCTCGCGGTCATGCTTACCCTTGCGCGCCGTTTGTGAAACGCCGACGCCGACGGAACCCTCGCGCAGATAGACGATGACGCCCCTGCCCTCTCCGGCGATGCGTTTCATGATCGCGTCGATCTGGCGGTCCCCGCCGAAGACATCAGCACCGACATTCTCAAGGTGCAGACGAACGGGGATGTCGACGCCGTCGCGAATATCGCCAAAGACGACAGCAAGATGCTGCATCGGATCCCAGGGCAGCGAATAGGTGTGACCCTTTGCCTTGCCGTAAGGCGTATCGATCTCGAAGCAATTTCCCTGCTCGATCAGTGTTTCCTTGCGCTGGCGATAGGCGATCAGATCCGCCACCGACACCTGTTTCAGGCCATGGGTCTCGGCGAAGCTTTCGACCTGCGGGCCACGCATCACGGTGCCGTCGTCGTTGACGAGCTCGCAGATGACGCCGACCGGCGGGAGGCTCGCGAGTTTGCAGAGATCCACGGCCGCCTCGGTATGGCCCGAACGCATCAGCACACCGCCCTCGCGCGCCACCAGTGGAAAGATATGGCCCGGGCGGACGAAATCGGCCGGCCCGATGTTCGGATTGGCAAGGTTGCGAACGGTCAACGTCCGGTCGTCGGCCGAGATACCGGTGGTGGTTCCGTGCCTGAAATCGACTGAAACGGTGAATGCGGTCGTATGGGCGGAATCGTTCTCTGCCACCATCGCATTCAGATTGAGGCGCTTTGCCTCCTCGCGCGGCATCGGTGCACAGACGATGCCGGAGGTGTGGCGGACGATGAAGGCCATCTTTTCGGGCGTGCAATGCACGGCTGCGACGATCAGGTCGCCCTCGTTCTCGCGGCCGCCGTCATCGGTGACGACGACGATCTCGCCGGCCTCGAAGGCGCGAATGGCGTCAACGACGCGCTTCTGGTCATAGGACATCAAGACTCTCCCGCAAACTACTTCAACCGCCCGGTCTGGCCCCGGTCGCGCAGGTAATGGTCAGCAATCGTGCAGGCGAGCATTGCCTCGCCGATCGGCACGGCCCTAATCCCGACGCAAGGATCGTGGCGGCCCTTGGTGCGCACATCCACCTCGTTGCCGTCACTGTCGATCGAGCGCCGTTCGGTCAGGATGGATGACGTCGGCTTGATCGCGAAGCGTGCAACGACCGGCTGACCCGTGGCGATGCCGCCCAAGATGCCGCCCGCATTGTTGGAAAGGAAAACCGGCTCACCACCGGGTCCGATGCGCATCTCATCGGCGTTCTCCTCGCCACTGATCTCGGCCGCGGCAAAACCATTGCCGATCTCCACGCCCTTGACCGCGTTGATCGACATCAGGTTTGAGGCGATGTCTTGATCGAGCTTGCCATAGATCGGGGCGCCGATACCCGCAGGCACCCCCTCGGCAACCACCTCGACGACTGCACCGATCGATGAACCGGCCTTGCGGATGCCATCGAGATATTCTTCCCAAACAGGGACGATCGCCGGGTCGGGAGCGAAGAACGGGTTTTTGTTCACCTCGGCCCAGTCCCAGTTGGCCCGATTTATCCTGTGCTTGCCGATCTGGACGAGCGCCCCGCGGACGACCAGGCCGGGCACCACTTTGCGGGCGATGCCGCCCGCTGCAACGCGGGCCGCCGTTTCGCGCGCCGAAGAGCGGCCGCCGCCGCGATAATCGCGAATGCCGTATTTGACGTCGTAGGTGTAATCCGCGTGGCCGGGGCGGTAACGCTTGGCGATCTCGGAATAGTCCTTCGAGCGCTGGTCGGTGTTCTCGATCATCATCGAGATCGGCGTACCGGTCGAGATCATCGTCTCGCCGTCATCGTCGAACATCACGCCGGACAGGATCTTGACCAGGTCGTCCTCACGGCGCTGGGTCACGAAGCGGGATTGCCCCGGCTTGCGCTTGTCGAGCCAGGCCTGGATTTCGGCGAGCGTGAAGCGAATGCCGGGCGGGCATCCGTCGACAACGCAGCCGAGCGCCGGCCCATGGCTTTCGCCCCAGGTGGTGACGCGGAAGAGGTGACCGAAGCTATTGTGCGACATGACGATAACCGAACGCTGATAACCGCGCGCGAAAACAGACGCGCGCCCTCTCTTACTGCATGTTTCCTTAAATCGGAACCGATTTAAGGATAAAAACACGCAGCAAATCAAAGTGCTAAAGCGACCTTTTGTGCGTCTGAAAAAGACGCACGGCGCTGTAGTGGAAAGCCGTCAAAGGGAAAAGACTTTCCGCAGCACCAGCGGGCTTTGTCGATCACGAAGCGAGGCGGAATCCGCGGTCCGTGGCGAAGGCGATGAAGCTTTCGCTGCTCAGCGGCTTGGAAAAGGCGTAGCCCTGCAGAAGGTCGCAACCGAGAATGCCGAGCATTTCCGCGTGCGCCATGGTTTCCACGCCTTCGGCGACGGTTTCAATGCCAAGCGAGCGGCCGATGTCGATGATCGAGCGCACGAGCGCCTGCTCGGTTCGGGCGCCGAGCACCGGCGCCACCAGCTGACGATCAATCTTCAGCCGCTTCGGCTTGATTTTCAAAAGACTGACGATCGAGGTGTGGCCGGTGCCGAAATCGTCTATCTCGATGTCGATGCCGAGCTTCTTGATCCCGTCGATATTGGCTGTGACGATGTCGTCGCTTTCGTCGAGGAAGATGGACTCTACCAGTTCGAACGAAATCTGGCCGGGCATGATGCTCAGCCCCTCGAGCGAGGCGAGCAGATCCCTTTCCTGCAGGCGCTTGGCAGAGACGTTCACGGAAATCTTCGGCACCTGGACACCGACCGCGGCCCAGCGCATCCGGTCGGCAAGAGCCTTTTGCAGGACCAGCCGATCGAGCGTCGCAGTGACGCTCAGTTCTTCGGCAATCCCCAGGAACCGGTCTGGGGTTAGGATTCCCTCACGCGGATGGCGCCAACGGATGAGTGCCTCGACACCGGAGAGTGCGAGCGTCGAGGCGTCGAACTGCGGCTGGTACCACGGCACGAACTCGTCGCGTTCGATCCCTTCCAGGATTTCATCGGCGATGCGCTTGTTGGTCACCACTTCGGCCTGCAGTGCCTCGGTAAAGAACTGGTAGCGGCTGCGTCCACTTTCCTTGGCTCGATAGAGCGCGATGTCGGCGTTGACGAGCAGCTTGCGCGCGTCCGCCGTGGAACGATGGGCCACTGCAACGCCGATGCTGACGCCGAAGCGGCACGGAAACCCGTCATAGTCCACCGGTTGACGCATCTGGGCGATGATGTGGTCGCACAACGCGGCCAAGGCTTTATCGTCCGGCGCTCCGGATATCACCACTACGAATTCGTCTCCGCCGATGCGGGCGACAATGTCATCCGAAGAGATGCTCGAGCGCAGAATTTCGGAGGCATGGACAAGCATGGCGTCGCCGGCGGCGTGTCCAAGCGTGTCGTTGATCTGTTTGAAGCGATCGAGATCGATATGGAGGATGGCGATGCTCTCGGACTTTTCGACACTCGCCGCGAAGAGCCGATCCAGCGCCTTGTCGAGCATCCGCCGGTTGCCAAGCCCCGTCAGCGGATCATGCAGGGCATTGTGCTCGATGCGATCCTTCGCATCGGCGAGTTCGGCATTCTTCATATCAGCGATCGCCTTGGCCGCCCTAAGCTGCTCGGTCATCAGCACGTCGTCGGTGACGTCCCAGCTGATACCGGTGATTTTCGCCCGGCCGTCAGGTCCCTCGTGGGCCGAACCCACATGGCGAACGTGGCGGATGGAGCCGTCCGCCATCACGACGCGATATTGCGAGCGATGTTCAAGCCCTTCGTCCAGGCTGCGGAACAAGGCGATGGAGGCAGCGGCGATATCGTCAGGATGCACGGTCGCGCGCCACTCCTCGTGAGTGGGATTGGACCCGGTGCGGGAGAGCCCATGCAGATGGAACATCCGGTCATCCCGGGACCGGGCTTGCGTGGCAATGTCGATTTCCCAGATTCCGATCTTCGAAGCATCCAGAGCTAGGTTGAGACGATGGGACAAGGCCACCACCTCGCCTTCGCGCGCCTTCAGCTTGGCTATGTTGCGCTGCCGCTCATTGACGAGACCACCGGCAAGAAGGATGGGCACAACGACCACCACGACAGCGGCGATGGTCGCAAGCATGATGTCGTGGCTGTCCTCCGGTTCCTGCGCCCAGCCGCCGACGGGAGTAGCGGCCAACTCCCACACTCCACCGGGCAAAGACAGCTCGCGGACGACCGGCGAGCTCAGGAAGACCCCGGTCTCGTCCAGAAACGGCTCCAGGATGTTGTCGCTGACCGAAACGTCGCGAATGGCAAGATGAATAGGCACATGCCGATGGTCGCGGCTGGCCGTCTCGCGCATCTCCATGCTTTCCTCGTTAAAGCGCGCGGACCGATAGAGCGCCTCCTCATCGAGGATGGCCTCAACGAAACCCCAGAATGCGGTTCGTCCCCCGACATTCGAGGAGACCGGCACAAAGATCTCGAAGCCATTGCGGCCACTTGGCAGGCGTACCGGTCCAACGACCACGGGCTTTGTCGTCGAAGCGGCACGGTCTAGCGCCACCCGCACTGCTCGGAACCGGCCGAGATCTGTGCCGACAAAAGATGGTTGACGCTCTCGCGAAAAAGTCATCGTGACGACGCCCGCTGGTGCCGCGGAAACGCGAACCAGCTGAGGATTTTGCAGGAGCAGCTTCGCCGCCAGCTTGCTGAACTCGCTCGCCGTCGTCTCTTGCTGAACGGCGATCCCGTTGGCGAGCCCATTGAGAGCGGCGATGTTGGTGTTGAATTCCGCGCGCAAACGACCCGCAATCAGGTTCAATTCGTTTTCGACATCGATCTTGAGATCTTTGCGAAAGTTCTCGCGGTGCTGGCGCTCATAGATGTTGCCGCCGATGAAGACCACGGCGCCTGCGATCACCGCCGGAATGAGCGACGGCTTCGCAAAATTGGCAATCGCACGAATGCGGCGACGCAGAGCGACGATGATGTTCAATTGTTTTCCCCAAGCCCCGACGCACGGTAGCCTTGGAGTCTTAAAATAGGCTTTCGCAAAAATTTCATTGGAAAACGTGGTGACAACGGCCCTCCGCCGGGCAGCCGAACAACCTCGTTGGCTTGAAATTCGCCGCGACGACGTCCACTCTCCGATCGCCGGCCGCGCTGTCCCAAACCAGCCAACAGTTGCGCTAAAGCAACGGTATAAGGCAACTTTTGCCACAATCGGGGATCAAATGGTGATGACAAGAATGTTCGCAGAATCATTGAGGAGGGCAAAAAAGATGCGATTTGTCATTGCCGCACTCATGGCCACTGCAGGTTTGCTTTCGCCGCTTTCCGCTCACGCCGAAAGCGCCGACGTGGAGGCGGTGATCACCAGCGTGGACACCGAGCGCCTGAGCCTCTCGCTCGATGACGGCAAGAGCTATCAGGCTCCTGAAGAGTTCAACTTCGAGGGCCTCGAGGCAGGCGTCAAGGTTCTCGTCTTCTACACCGAAATTGATGGCAAACGCGTCATCAACGACTTGGAAATCGTCCAGTAGCCGTGATCAGGCCCGCCCTACACCTCCGCGCGTCTTAGCAGGCACCGAAAGGACGCTGTAGCACGCCGGATGCGCTTCGCATTTGCTTTGATATAGATGGCGGATCGTGTAAGGGCCATACCGATCCGGAACATCTGCCCATGGCGAGCCAGTGCGGAACCGCAACAAGATGCCATTGATCACACGGCGGTCATCAACGCGCGGCACGCCGCGCGGCTTGTTCGGCAACAACGGTTGAATGACAGTCCATTCGAAATCGCTCAGATCGAAGCGGCGACGCGCCATGAATTGCCTCCTCCAAATGAAAGTTCTTGAATCATGAGCCGCGCGGAGGTGAAAGTGATTTTTGAATCGCATCGGAGCGAAGATTCATGAATGAGCGATAAAGGCTTAGGAACACTATGGCTGAAGTGCATCGAACCGCCGCATCCCTACGCTTTTATGGCGACGACCTTGATCCGGAGGAAATATCCCGCACACTTGGGGCGCAGCCGACAAAATGCGCGAAAAAGGGCGGCATTTGGGTAACGCCTAACGGGAAAGAGATAGTTGCTCGGCATGGCTTCTGGCATCTATCCGCCACTGAAGAAAGTCCCGGCGATCTCGACAAGCAAGTAGGCGCACTCTTCTCCGCATTGAGTAATGATCTCGATGCGTGGAGGGCACTTGCAGCACGCTTTCGCGGAAACATATTCGTAGGTCTGTTCCTATACGGCTGCAATGAAGGACTTGGCCTCTCGCCGGCGACAACGAGTGCGATCGGATTACGTGGATTGGAGCTCGACCTCGACATCTATAGTGGTGACGACACCGACCAAGAGATCGTTTGAAACCATCTCGTTATGAGTTTACGGCCTGGATGAGTTAGAGCGGGATGCGGGCGGAAAACCGCGCACACCGATCTAAACCCAGCCGATCGTCCCGTCAGCTATCCGCAGCAGCCGGTCCTGCGGAATGGCGGAAGCCGCCGCCTCGTCGGCGCTCATTTCTCCGAGAAGCTTAAACAGCACGCGAATGACGCCGCCATGCGTGACGCAGACCGTCGGTCGCGTCACGTCCTTCAACCAGGCGCCCACGCGCCATGAGAGAATCTCGTAGCTTTCCGCAGCTTGGCCGGGCGGGATGAAGTCCCATTTGGCAACGCGCCTTTCGGCGATGCGCTGCGGTACCTGGCGCTTCAATTCGGGCAGGGTATAGCCTTCCCAGTCGCCGAAGGAGACTTCCTTCAGCCTGTCGTCGGTGTGATAGGAAAGCGGATCAAGCCCCATGGCGTGCCGCAGACGTTCCATGGTCTCGCGTGTGCGGCCGAGCGGGCTGGCGACGAAATCGAAGTTGCTGGCTTCGCGCCCGAGGATCTCCGCCAGGACAACGCCGTTCCCGGTCGCCTGACGGCGACCGGTTTCGTTGAGAGGAATGTCCTTCTGTCCCTGAAGACGGCTTTCGGCATTCCAATCCGTTTGTCCATGCCGAACCATGTAGACGAGCACAGCGTTCACTCCGGGCGAGCTGTCATCACCGCCGTCGCATAAAAAAGGAAATCAGTCCTTCAGTACGGAAATGTCCGGTGCATCGACAGCCTTCATGCCGACCGTATGATAACCGGAGTCGACGTGGTGCACCTCGCCGGTGACGCCGCTCGACAGATCGGAGAGCAGATAGAGCGCCGAATTGCCGACTTCCTCGATCGAGACGGTACGCTTCAACGGCGCGTTGTACTCGTTCCATTTGAGGATATAGCGGAAATCGCCAATGCCGGACGCGGCAAGCGTCTTGATCGGGCCGGCCGAGATCGCGTTGACGCGGATACCGCGGTTGCCGACATCGACCGCAAGGTAGCGCACGCTCGCCTCGAGCGCCGCCTTGGCAACGCCCATGACATTGTAATGCGGCATGACCTTCTCAGCGCCGTAATAGGTGAGCGTCAGCATCGAACCGCCGTCGTTCATGATGCGCTCGGCACGTGCGGCGACGGCCGTGAAGGAGTAGACGGAAATATCCATCGTACGAGCGAAGTTGTCGCGGCTCGTATCGAGGTAGCGCCCTGTCAGTTCATCCTTGTCGGAGAAGGCGATGGCATGCACGACGAAGTCGATCTTGCCCCACTTGTCTTCGAGTGTTGAGAAAACGGCGTCAATCGTTGCAAGGTCGGTGACATCGCAATGGCCCGCCATGAAGGCGCCAAGTTCCTGCGCTAGCGGTTCGACACGCTTCTTTAGTGCGTCGCCCTGCCAGGTCAGTGCGATTTCAGCACCTGCTTCCGAGCAAGCCTTTGCGATGCCCCATGCAATCGAGCGGTTGTTTGCGACGCCCATGATGACGCCGCGCTTGCCATTCATCAGACCCGATGCCTGAGCCATGGAATGTCCCCAATACTGTCTGCCTGCACCGGCCGCCGCCGGTGCGAGAGTTCACGAATCTCAACGCCGCCGCGCAGCATCTGTGCGGTGCGGCAAATTGTCGAGCATTGCCTATGGCATAGCCGTTAAAACGGTTCAAGCGCGGCGCAGATCAGGAACTGTTAGTCCCCGTAATATTGGTTCAGCTTGTCAGAAAACCGTCACAGATAAAGGCCATGGCGCAAGGACCGCATCAGGTCCGTTACCTTGTCGTCCGGCTTTTCGCGAAGCATCAGTCGCAGTTCGACGAGCAGATCTCCGGCTTCTCCATCCGCGCCGCGCAACCCCGCACCGGCAATTCGGATCACCTTATCCGATCCGGACCAGGCAGGAACGGTCACCGTAACCGGCCCGCTTGGCGTTTCTAAGACAGTATCACAGCCGAGCACGGCATCTTCAAGGTCGAGCGGTAGGGTGGTCACCAGATCGAGACCTTGCGTTCGGAACGGCCCCTCCTGGTTGATCCGCAACGTCGCCAGGACATCGCCGCGCGCCATGCCTGTCACCCGATAACCCTGTTCCTTGAGCCGCATGGCATGGCCGTCGGTTGCGCCGGGCGGGATCGAGAGCTTCACAGTTTCTCCGTCCGGAAGCTCGACGGATACCCGGGCGCGATTGACGACCTGCTCGATGCTCACATTCACGTCCACCGCCAGATCCGGCACCTTCTCGGCGGTTTTTGCAACGCGACCACGAATTCGCCGTACGATCGCCGCGACCAAATCCGCCGCCGGTGCAGCGGAGCGCCGGACGGCCGCCGCTTCGACCTTGGAAGCTTCCTCTCGTTTTGAATCCGCGGTCGCCTCCGGCCTGGTATCCGTCGGCGGCTCGCTCTTCTCGACTGGCCGCGCAGACGCCGGTCTTGGCTTCGAGGGAGATGGCGCGGCCTGCGGTTCAACACCGAAAATGCGCGAGATCGCCTCTTCCGCAGTCTCGGCGTCGACCGGCTCCTCGGCAGGCTCCGGTCCACGCATCTTCTGCTTCATCGCTTCCATGCGGCGCAACTCGGCTTCCCGCCGAACGCGATCGTAACGGCTTCTCAGTACCGGATCGCGCAACAGTTCGTAAGCCTTTCCCGCCTCGGCAAAGCGATGTGTCGCCAAGGGATCGTCCTGGTTGTGGTCGGGATGGACGGCCTTGGCTACGGATCGCCAAGCGGCCTTGATCTCATCTTGCCCGGCATTGCGGCGCACACCGAGAATTGCATAGGGATCACGCATGGTTTGTCACCATCTTCTCCGACCGGCGGCCTCTCCCCGGTGTTCGGCTCGTAGCTCGTCCCCGGGAGAAGGCCGGGCTTGCGGCTTTCTTCTGGGCGATGATCTGGAGAAGTTGCTAAATATCGGTTAGTCGGCGGATGCGGGATTGGCGCGAGCGGACTGGTCGCGGTTGTTTTCCGCGGCTTTGAAGCAACGTGGTTAATCGAGGCTTTTCAGTCCTGCGGGCCGAAACTCGTCAGGTACCATTCGCCATTGCCGAGTTGGCAGGCGCTTCCGTCAAACTTCGCTATGCCTTCGTAGGAGTGGCGTGTCGTGGTGAAGCGCCGGCAGAGCATGCCGCTTGCGCGGTCTTCTTGGATGGCACTGATCACGCCTGCACTGCCGGACGTCGCGTTTGCCCACGGGATCGGGTTTTCGCCACCCTGACTGATATCGGCGGAGGAAACGGCGTTGCGCACGGCGACGGCGTCCGAGAGACCGTCCGAGGTTTTCGCAACCGGTACGGTTCCCGTCGACACGCGATCGACGCTTGGACCGCCAAAGAGATCGAGGCCCGCGCCCATGCACCCCGGCAGAGCGAGAACTGCCATACAAAGCATTCCGCTGCGCAGCAAGGCGAAGGAAAAACCCTTCTTGCCATCGATCGACTTTGCTATGTCTTGCACGGCAATCCTGTCAGACTCGCAAGAGCTGCACGTTTTCCGAGGAAGTCCACAGGCAGGCTCTGACACTTTTCGATGCGGAAACACCGATCGGGTTCATCCCGACGTGTTCCCGCGCCAGATATCACGGCATTGGAAGGCACTATGACCGCGAATGAGTTAATAACCGGTGACTTCACCGAAGCAAACGAACCCTTTTCCCTTTTTGGCACATGGTTGAAGGACGCCGAAGAGAACGAGATCAACGATCCGAACGCCGTGGCGCTTGCGACCGTCGATCCGGATGGGCTGCCCAATGTCCGCATGGTGCTGCTCAAGGGATTCGATGAACGCGGTTTCGTCTTCTACACGAATTTCGAGAGTCAGAAAGGCCGTGAAATTCTTTCCGCCCGCAAAGCCGCCATGTGCTTCCACTGGAAATCGCTGCGCCGGCAGGTGCGAATCCGCGGTCCGGTCGAAATTGTCTCCGACGAAGAAGCAGACGAGTATTTCAGAAGCCGGCCGCGCGGCAGCCGCATCGGCGCCTGGGCGTCGAAACAATCGCGTCCGCTCGAAAGCCGTTTCGCTCTGGAAAAGGCGGTTGCCGAATACACGGCACGCCACGCCATCGGCGAGATCCCGCGCCCGGAATACTGGTCCGGCTTCCGCATCCTCCCTACCTCGATCGAATTCTGGCACGACCGGCCCTTCCGGCTGCATGACCGTGTGGAGTTCCGTCGCCACACACCGGAGGGCGGCTGGGCAAAGGTTCGGATGTATCCGTGATGGGCCTGTGGATTATTCCGCCATCAGCCGAAAGGGAATTCCGGAAGCCAGGGCCGAGACGTGGCGGCGGTTCTGGAAATGTCCGTTGAGGGAAATTCGCGGCAGCGCGTGGAAATTTGAAACGGTGTCGGCTGAAAGCGTGGCGGGTTGTGTCGTTACCGCCACCGTGAAGCCGAGCCGTTCGGCCAGACGATGGTCGCGTTCCGAAACGGCATGCCTGTCGCCATAGGGATAGGCGAATGTCGCCGGCCAGCGGCCAGCGATGGCCTCGACGCGCGCGGCAGATTCCGACATCTCCCGTTGCGCCTCAGCGTCGCTCAGCCGCGCCAGTGCGCGATGGCTGATCGTATGCGCGCCGAGGCTTGCCAGCGGGCTTTGCAGCAAGGAACGCAACCCCGCGGCATCGAGCGTCAAGCGCGAGGTGATCGCAAGGGGATCAATGCCCTGGGCACGCGCCAGCTCATTCAGCTTGCCGACGGCGCCTGCTTCGTCGTGACGTCGAACATAGGTGGAGATGCGGTCGAATATAGCCTGCTTTTCGGCAGTGCTTACGGCTCTCATGGTCTCCGTTCCGGACCCGAAATCGAAACGGAATTCGCTTGCGACCGACAGCATGTCGGCAAGTGTTTCCCACCAGAGCGTGTGGGTGCGATCGACATAGCCGCCCGTGACGAAGACGGTGAACGGCACGCCGTGTTGCTCGAAAACCGGGAGCGCATAATCAAGGTTATTGCGGTAGCCGTCATCAAGCGTGAAGCAAGCGACGGGCCGTGCATCGGTGAGACCTAAGCTTTCCGGCAGATCCTGCAACGCGACGAAGCGATAACCGTCGCGCTTCAGCGCCAGGATCGCTTCCTCGAGAAACGCCGGCGTAATTTCCAGGTGAGCGTTCGGGTCAAAACCCCGCGGAACCCTGGGGCGAACATGATGCAGGGTGAAGATCGCACCGCATCCACGCGCCCCCGTCATCAATCCGGAGCGCGCCAGCAGTTGCGCGATCTCGAGCCCGCCGCCAATGGCGACGCGCCTCACTCGGTTTCTGACCACCCGCGCGATGCCCTGCTTCATCCGGTTACCCTGCCTGCGAGGGGGAAACTAGCGCCGGCCGGTTAAGCCTTACTGAATCTGGCTGGTTACGCGCGGCATTCGCCACCAGCGTTCCGCTTTTTTGAGAGGCGGTTATGGATCTCGATATTGCAACAAAGCGGCTACCCTGTCACAAAGCGAAACACCGTTCCTAACGAGCGTGCTCTTGGAGAGGGGAAATCCGATGAAGGGCTTCCGATTTGCCCTGGCGGCGATCGCCGCCTTCGTGTTCGGCGCCGCGCATGCGGTAGCGGGCAGCGCGTCTCTCGTTCTTGATGCGCGGACAGGCAGAGTTCTTGCGGCCGAGAATGCCGACACGCTCAACCACCCGGCGTCGCTGACAAAGATGATGACGCTCTACTTGACCTTCGAGGCGCTGCATCGGGGTAAGATCGGCTGGAGCACACCGCTTGTGATGTCGCCGACCGCAGCGCGCAAACCGCCGACCAAGCTTGGCGTCAAGGCCGGCGATACGATCACAGTTCAGGAAGCTGTCTACGGCATGATTGTTCGCTCCGCCAATGATGCGGCGGCGGCGGTCGCCGAAGCGCTCGGCGGGTCGGAGGCCGGCTTTGCGCAGATGATGAACGCAAAAGCGCGTCGGCTGGGCATGACCCGCACGTACTTCGTCAACGCGTCCGGTCTGCCCGCCCGCGAACAGGTAACGACAGCGCGCGACATGGCGCGGCTTGCAATTGCACTCATGAGGGATTTTCCGGCCGAGTACCGCATGTTCGCGGCCCAGGGCTTCACCTTTCGCGGCCGCACGATCCGCGGCCATAACAACCTGATGTATCGATACGCGGGCATGGACGGCATCAAGACCGGCTACACCAATGCATCGGGCTACAACATTGTGAGCGCCGTCAGAGATGGCAACCGCCGCGTAGTCGGCGTGGTGCTCGGCGGCCGGTCGGCGAAGGGCCGGGACAACAAGATGGCTTCTCTCCTCGACCAGCATTTGGGCAGGGCGGCAGCGCCCGCCGGTGGCCAGCTGGTCGCCGCGGCGAGTTCGCAAGGCGCCGTTGAAGTGGCTGGGCTGCCGGGCGTCCGGCTATCCTATACCGCTACCGCCCGGACGAGCGAAAGCGGCCTCGCGCCGGCCATTGCGGCATCCACCGCACCAGTGATGCCATCCGATCGCCCTACGGCCGTGGGTGACAGCGCAAGTGTAACAGCAACCACCAACGGCCCCTGGCAAATTCAGATTTCCACCGCTCCAACGGCGGAAGGCGCCAGGAAGATTCTGGTCGAAGCGCAATCGGCCGGGGGCGCAGTCCTGCTCGGCGCCTCGCCGCATACGGAAGTGTCCGGAACCGGCAGCGCCAAGCAATATCGCGCCCGTTTCGTCGGCTTCGCCAGCAAGGAGGCGGCCACTTCCGCCTGCGCCGTCCTGAGGAAGCGATCCTATGATTGCACGCTGCTACCTGACCGCGGTTAGTCTGCCCGCAACCTGCAAAACTATGCGGCGGGCGCGAGTCGTCGAACGTAGAATTTCGTGTCGACGCTCATGACGGGAAAGCCGGCTGGCAGATCATCCTTCCCGATCTCGGCAAATCCGTTCTTCTCATAGAAACGATGCGCAGCGAGGAACTTGTTCGTGGTGCCGAGAAAGAGGGCTGCGATCTTCCGGTGCTCTGCGTGGGCAAGCAGGCTCTCGAGCAGGCGTGCCGCCACGCCATGGCTGTGGCCACGAAAATCGGAGGCGACGAACATCTTGCGGATTGCCGCTTGCGAACCGCCGATATCCTTGAGTCCGAGGGTACCAACGACCCGGTCGCCCACGGTGGCAACCCAGAAGTCTCCGGTCCCGCTCTGATAGAAGTCGGCGATCGAGCGCAGATCCGGCTGATCGCCGACGGTGATTGCAATCCCGAATTCGTCGCGCTGGATCGGCAGAATGACGTCGATGACGCCCTCTTCGTCCGCCGGTGCAAAGCGGCGGATTTCCACCTCCCCACGCGCCTCATCGGTCATGACGTCGTCCCTCATCCCTCAACCGGTGCTTCATTCACGCCTGCGTGCCGCCGACAGTGATCTGATCCATCCTGAGGTGCGGCTGGCCGACGCCGACGGGCACCCATTGACCGGCTTTGCCGCAATTGCCGATGCCGGTGTCGAGCTTCGTGTCGTTGCCGACCATCGTCACCCGCTTCATCGCATCCGGCCCATTGCCGATCAGCATCGCCCCCTTGACGGGCGCGCCGACCTTGCCGTTCTCGATCAAATAAGCCTCGGTGCAGCCGAACACGAACTTGCCGGAGGTGATGTCCACCTGACCGCCGCCGAAGGAGACGGCGTAGATGCCCTTCTTGACCGAGGCGATGATTTCCTCGGGCGTGCGATCGCCGGAAAGCATGTACGTGTTGGTCATGCGAGGCATCGGCACATGTGCATAGCCCTGCCGGCGGCCATTGCCAGTGGGCTTCATGCCCATCAGCCGTGCATTCTGCCGGTCCTGCATATACCCGACAAGTTTCCCGTCCTCGATCAGGACGTTGTAGCCTGACGGGGTGCCCTCATCATCGACGGAGAGCGAGCCGCGCCGCGCCTCGATCGTGCCGTCGTCGACGACGGTGACACCCTTGGCTGCCACCTGCTCACCCAGGAGGCCGGCAAAAGCGGACGTCTTCTTGCGGTTGAAGTCGCCCTCGAGCCCGTGGCCGACCGCTTCGTGCAGCATGACGCCGGGCCAACCGGAGGCGAGCACCACGTCCATCGTGCCCGCCGGGGCATCGATGGCTTCGAGGTTGACGAGCGCCTGCCGCAACGCTTCGTCGGCACCGCGCTTCCAGTTCTCCTCCGTGACGAAGTCGCCGAACCCGCGGCGTCCGCCGGTGCCGAACGACCCCGTTTCCTGCCGATCGCCATCGCCAACCACGACCGAGATGTTGATGCGGGTCATCGGCCTCACGTCGTGAACACGGTGACCGTCGGTCCGCAGAATATCGACCACCTGCCAGCTCGCGGAGATCGAGGCGGTCACCTGCCTGACCTTCGGATCCTTCGCGCGCAGATAGGCGTCAACCTCCTGGAGCAAGGCGACCTTGGACTCGAAGCTCGGTTCGCCGATCGGATTTTCGTCGCCATAGAGTTTCTTATTGGTGCGCTGGGGGGCTGCGGCGTAGGAACCGGCATAGCCGCGCGTCACCTGACCAACCGCGTCTGCCGCCCTGTGCAGGGCGGCAAGCGACAATTCGCCGGCATGCGCATAACCGACCGATTCACCCGCGACAGCGCGCAAGCCGAAACCCTGATCGGTGTTGAAGCTGCCACCCTTGAGGCGCCCGTTGTCGAAGGAGAGGACCTCGGCTTGCGCGTGCTCCAGAAAGAGCTCACCGTCATCCGCGCCGGAAAGCGTCTCGGACAGAACCTTGCGGACCGTAGCCTCGTCCGCATCGAAGAGGCTTATCAGATCGGTGTTCATGGTCGTCCGCTCCCGCTGGTTCGAGGTCCCACTGCATGTTTCCTTAAATCGTAGCCGATTTAAGGATAAAAACATGCAGCAATTCAAAGTGCTACAGCGTCCCTTGCGCGTCTGATAAGGCGCGCGGCGCTGTATGCCCTCCATTTAGGAAGCAAGGGGCCGCAAGCCAAGGAAAATCTCAGGAAAAGGATGCGTTCCAGCCGTCGAGAAGGTTGACCTCTTCGACGCCGGTGAACCGGGCGACGCGATCGAGTTCGGCATTAAGCTTTTCCATGCGGCCGGACGAGGCCCTGACACCCGGCTCCAGCCAGAGGCGTCGGACATCGAGGCGTCCGAGCTTTCGGTCTGCTTTCATGTCGATGCGGCCGATCAAGCGGTCGCCTTCGATCAACGGAAAGACGTAGTAGCCGTATTCGCGTTTCGGCTCCGGCACAAAAACCTCGATACGATAGGAGAAGCCGAAAAGGCGCTCCGTTCGATTGCGATCGCGCAGCAAGGGATCGAACGGGCTGAGCACGCGGATGCGCGCCGGCGGATCAGCAAGGCCGCCAAGATTGTCGGGGAATCCGGAAAAAGCATAGGACGGACGCGGCTTGCCACCATTGGCGGATTCGATCAGGACGTCTGAAAGCTCGTCGCGATGCGCGGCGACCCAGGCTTTCGCCTCATCTGGCGACACCAAATCCCAGAAGGCGGCGATCTCTCCGTGGGTGGCGAAGCCCAGCCGATCGAGGGCACTGCGACAGGCCCAGTCGACGAACTCCGTGTGGCTCACCTCTCCCTCGTAGTGGTGCGGAGGAATGACGCGCTCAGTCAGGTCGTATACTTTCTGGAAGTTCTCCCGCCGGGCGATCGCCAGCCTGCCCTGGCGCCATAGTACTTCGAGCGCTGTCTTCGATGGATGCCAGTTCCACCAGCCACCGGATACGTGGCCGTCCACCTTGAGATCGCGCGCCATCACCGCACCGTCGCTGACGATGCGTTCGTAGGTTTCCTCGCAACCGTCGTCGAACCCCTCGCCCCGCCATTTGATCCAACGCTCGCGCAGCGTCTCGCTTTCCCATTTGAAGCGATGTTTCCAATAGATGAAAAAGGCGCTCGGAATGATCGAGGCGTCGTGGGTCCAGTGTTCGAAGAGCTCGCGGTCTTTTTCCAGCAATTCAGTCAGGTGTTCGCGACGATAGGTCTGGTTGCGGGAAAAAAGGATCTGGTGATGGGCCCGCTCGACCGTCGCGATGCTGTCGACCTGGACGAAGCCGAGGTCGCGGATGAGCTTCAACAGCCCGTCCTTGCCGAGCGCGCGCTGCGGCGCGGCGGTGAGGCCCTGTTTTGCAAGGAAGATGCGCCGGGCATCGCGATTGGAGAGGCGAATCGTCATGGTTCGAAAGAGTAGGCTTTTATTCCCATTATTGAAATGCCGCGGTGCAAAGGTCTGGCCGCATTGCACTTCCCGATCGACTTGCCCTATAGAGCCACCACGCAAACTCAAAGGGACAAGGCTTGGATATTCGCTTTACCGATTGCTCGGTCAGCTTCGGCGAACGAGTCGCGCTCCATTCCCTGACGCTCGCCCTTGACGAACGCCGCATCGGCATCATTGGCCTCAACGGCTCCGGCAAGACGACCTTCGCGCGGCTGATCAACGGGCTTGTCAAGCCGACCACAGGCTACGTGACGGTCAACGGGCTCGATACTATCATGGACGACAGAGCCGTCCTCGCCGAAGCAGGCTTCATCTTCCAGAACCCGCAGCACCAGTTGATCATGCCGATCGTTTCCGACGATATCGCATTCGGACTGAAGAATCGCGGCTTGCCTCAGCGCGAAATCGCCGCACGCACGGAGGCGGCGCTGACGCGCTTCGGCGTGACCCACCTTGCCCGGCGTCGCGTGCATGAGCTTTCGGGCGGAGAAACGCAGCTTGTCGCCATGGCAAGCGTCGTCGTCACTGGGCCGAAGATCCTGATCCT